>NZ_CP012373.2:0-304665 GCF_001305575.3 Beggiatoa leptomitoformis | reverse complement strand
ACATCATTAAAATTCGTGGTCGTTGTAGAATTGGATAAATGTCCATTTTGGCTGATTTTCATGCCTACATTGTTTAAATCGGGTGATTCAGGTAAAGACGCAAATAAATGTTGTACCTCAATCATGCTGTGATTATCTGCAAGAATAATCCCTCGTTCTACCGCATTTTCTAGTTCTCGAATATTTCCAAGCCAACCGTATTCTAAGAGTGCAGCCATTGCTTTATCTGTAACGCCTTTAACTTTTTTTGCGTGTAACACATTGTATCGCTCAAAGAAATACCTAACAAGCAAGGGAATATCTTCTTTACGCTCACGCAAAGGCGGAATAGTAATTGGGTAAACATTTAAACGATAAAATAAATCACTGCGAAAACGACCTTGTTTAACCGCATTTTTTAGATCCTCATTCGTCGCCGCAATGATGCGCACATCCACACGACGGACTTGTTCACCCCCCACACGTTCAACCTCACCTTCTTGTAACACACGTAATAGCTTTGCTTGCGCACAGGAAGATAATTCAACAACTTCGTCTAAAAATAATGTCCCGCCATCCGCCCGTTCAAATCGCCCTTGACGGGATTGATTTGCGCCTGTAAACGCACCTTTTTCTACACCAAATAATTCTGCTTCGATTAAGTCATTAGGAATTGCTGCGCAGTTAATGGCAATAAATGGTGCATTAGCGCGCGAGCTTTGTTGGTGCAAGGTACGGGCAAATAATTCTTTGCCTACGCCTGTTTCTCCCAGTAATAAAACCGTGACATTACTGTGTGCGGCTTTACTCACCATCTCGCAAACATGTTTAAATCCTTGCGAACAGCCAATTAAATTCGACGGTGTTTGACTGATAGATTCTTGTAAATACGTAACTTGCGATTGTAAATCCAAAATCTGTTCAAAAATCAAGTCAGGTTCAAAATACTTGATTAACTTTTCCCAATCATCCCAGTCTTTCAGTGGCTTACCAATATTAATGCAGTGTTTATCACCCGTTGCCGAACACATACTTTCTTTAAATACCACCAGTTTGCCCATGATGCCAGACACATAGCCACAAGCATAACCCAGTTGTATCCAACACACGGGTTCTGTACTAATACCAAAGGCTTGACGATGCACTTCACTTTCAAACGAATTTTTCCAGAGAAATTCGCCATAAAAATGCCCTTTTGCAATATCAATATCCATATATAAAGGGCTGGCTTCGACAATCCCTTCTATTGAATGCAACTGTGGACCTAAAACCAATAAATCAGTATCTGTCAATTCTGGATGTAAACGGCGAATAGTTTGCGCATCTTGTGAACCCGATGCATAGCCCATGCGTAACAATAAACCTTTCGCCCGTTCCATACCGAGTGCAGAAATCAATTCATTACGCAATGCCCCCATTGATTGGGCATGAACTAAGAGCATTCTTTGTTGGTCTAGCCAAATTCGTCCTCCTGCTTTTTCGAACAAGATATGTTCAATTAAATTGACCCCCATTTTTTCCTCCTTAACAAAATTAATGGTGATTAAAAATAAAATGCAGTATTTATTTTTTTGAAATTACTACATTTTTTATGGGGGACTGGCGAGCATTAAGCCTACTTTTATTATGTTAATTACTTTATCACTGTACACGGCTAAATTGGAGATGGTAAGCCATTCAAACCATTTTGCCTAATAAACACCTTTAAGATGAAAAAATATAATCTCACGGAATAGTTTTTTTAACCAAATCATCAATTGCTTTTTTCCCTTTCACCATTTGATAAAAAAAGTTTTTATCATCTGATTCTAAAAAGATTAATTCAGCCCTTTTTTTTCTTTACTTCCCTGTTAATGGTTTTTTTAAGCATTTCATCAATTCCTAATATTCTCTAATTGTTATTTAATGAATTGATTTATATTAAAAATATTGGATGGCATTCTCCGTGCTATAAGGGAAAACAATAAAAAAATTTTTCGGTCATCGTCACGAAAAATAGTACCCAAAGGAGAGAATCAACCATGTTAGAAACCGCAATAACGCGCTATGTGCGGGTTACAGGGACAAAAGCCGAGCGTTTTGTCGAATTCGATTTCGCTATTGGTGACCCTGACGTGTACGTCGAGTTAATTCTCCCTTTTATCCAGTTTAGACAATTTTGTGAACAGCAAGCTATTGTTTTTATGACAGATGAGCAGGCTTCACAAGTAGATTTAGACCGTTTGAAATGGCGTTACAGTCAACACGGGGACAGCGAGCATTAGCCTATCCCTCTCTTCAGCTTGGAATCCACGTGATGCGTGGGTTTCCAGCCTTTTTTAATCCAATAATAAAAAGTTGAGTTCTGGAGGATGTTTTGTCATGCAGATTGATATTCGAACAAATACGCTCACCCCACAACGTAATACGTTTGACCATATTGTGCGACGTTTTGGCGATAAACCTGCCTCACGTTATCAAGAAGCCAGTTATGACGTGCAGGCAACAACCAATTTTCACTATCGCCCGCTGTGGTCAACAACTCATCAATTAAACGATAAAAAACATACTGCTATTGTGATGCGGGATTGGTACGATTTTAAAGACCCACGTCAATTCTATTACGGCACTTATGTTTTAACACGGGCGAGTATGCAAGATACCGCCGAAAAAAATTTTGAATTTGTTGAAAAACGCCAGTTACTTAATACGCTGCCACCCACCTTAGAACAAAAAATCCGCGAATTAATTTTGCCCCTGCGTCATTTGGAGTGGGGAGCAAACATGAATAACTGTTTTATCAGTTCTTATTGTTTTGGCACTGTCACTATGCAAGCCAGTATTTTCCAAGCAATGGATAGATTTGGCATGGCGCAGTATATTTCCCGCATTGGTTTATTACTTGATGGAAATACAGGGGAATCTTTAGAAAATGCCAAAACCATTTGGTTAAAAACCCCCATTTGGCAGGAAGTTCGCCATTATATTGAAGATAGCTTCGTTTTAACCGATTGGTTCGAATTGCTGTTAGTGCAAAATTTTGTTTTAGATGGATTAATCCATCCTCTGTTATACAAACATTTTGAGACTGATATTGCTCAAAATGGCGGTGGTGCTGTACTTGCCATGCTCACCGAATTTATGACGGAGTGGTATGAAGAGAATACCGCATGGGTCGACATGATGTTGAAAACCGCAGCGGGAGAATCGGCTGAAAATAAAGCCTTATTGGAAAAATGGTTAGCTAACTGGCTAGCACGTGGCTTGACCGCAGTTAAACCTTTAGCAATTCATGCTTTAGGTAATAAAGCAGATGCTGCACTAGAAGAATGCCAGCAAACCCTCCTCGCTCGCGCAAATAAAGCGGGTTTAAACGTCCAAACAACGCAACACAATCCAACAGCACACACAACAACGGCTGAAACGCCTTTTATTCAAACGATTAACCATAATGCGTCCAAAGTTTACATTGTGTTACAACTCAATGATGAATCCCGTTCGATTGTCCAAGCCATTGAAATAGATAATCCACATGCAGTAGTTCAATATTTTCCTGCAATGGTCAGAATCGAAGCGGCAAACCGTTTGGCTGTGCGTCGGCAAACCGTGAGCGAGAAAATGGGTAAAGAATGGAATTTACAAGCGATTCATTTACACCTGATTACCATCGGTGGGAACTTAGATGAAGGCGATGATGCCTTTATTTTGGAATGGCGAATGTAAGTGCGCCATTCTTCATATTGCCTCTCTAACCAACTATTGATAAAGATTAATTTCTAAGGAGTTTGTGATGGCACAAGCCCAAGTAAAACCTGCGAAAAAACTGAATTTCAAAAGTAAATATCATCTACTTACCCGTGATTTAGGTTGGGAAACAACCTATCAGCCCATGGATAAAGTCTTTCCACAAGATACGTTTGAAGGTATCAAAATCACTAACTGGGACAATTGGGAAGACCCATTCCGTCTAACCATGGATGCTTATTGGAAATATCAAGCAGAAAAAGAACGGCGTTTATATGCAATTCTCGACGCATTTGCGCAAAACAATGGGCAACTGAACATCAGCGATGCGCGTTATGTCAATGCGGTAAAACTCTTTTTAACGGGTATATCCCCCTCTGAATATCAAGCCGCACAAGGCTTTCTCTCTGTTGGTCGGCATTTTCGCGGGGTTGGGGCGCGAGTGGCTTGTCAAATGCAAGCTATTGATGAATTAAGACATTTGCAAACCCAAGTCCATGCCATGAGCCATTACAATAAATATTTTGATGGCTTAAACGATTGGAGTCACATGTATGACCGTGTGTGGTATCTCTCTGTTCCTAAATCTTATTTTGAAGATGCGCGCTCCGCAGGGCCATTTGAATTTGTCACCGCAATTTCTTTCTCTTTTGAATACGTTTTAACCAACCTGCTGTTTGTGCCGTTTATGTCAGGTGCAGCATTTAATGGTGATATGGCAACCGTTACATTCGGCTTTTCTGCCCAATCGGATGAAGCCCGCCACATGACATTAGGGCTTGAAGTTATTAAATTTTTACTTGAACAACATGAAGACAATGTACCCATTGTACAGGGCTGGATTGATAAATGGTTCTGGCGGGGTTATCGCCTGCTGACACTGGTCGCCATGATGATGGATTACATGCTACCTAAACGGGTAATGAGTTGGAAAGAAGCATGGGAAGTGTATTTTGAAGATGCGGGTGGTGCTTTGTTTAAAGACCTCGCTCGCTACGGCATACGGATGCCGAAATATTGGGAAGTCTCTGTTAAAGAAAAAGACCATTTAAGTCATATCGCATGGTCAACTTTTTACAACTATGGTGCAGCGGCGGCTTTTCATACATGGATGCCTAACCCTGATGAAATGGCATGGCTTGCCGAAAAATATCCCGATAGTTTCGACCGCTACTATCGCCCACGTTACGAACATTGGCAACAATTACAAGAACAAGGTAATCGCTTTTATAACAAAGTATTGCCGCAACTTTGTCAAATTTGTCAAATTCCAATGGTATTCACCGAACCCGACGACCCGACACAAACCTGCTACCGCACAGCCGAGTACAACGGTGAGCATTATCATTTCTGTTCCGATGGTTGCCACGATATTTTCTGCAATGAACCTGAAAAATACGTGCAAGCATGGTTGCCTGTAAACCAGATTTATCAAGGCAATTGTGGCGGTGGCACATTAGAAGAAGTTTTGCAGTATTACCACCTGAATAACGGGGTCGATAATTTGGATTATATCGGCTCACCCGACCAAGCGCGCTGGGAACAATGGCAACGCGAAAAGAAATAAGCTAATCCAGTAAATCCATTTATTTCAATTAACTAAAAAATCTAATTCGGTTAGACAGCCCGCTTATTGCCCACGGTTTTGCAGAAATTTGCAGAGAAAGGGGGGTTGTCTCAATCTTAAGCCCCAAGGAGACACTTATGCCTGTTGTTGCTATCAGCCCTGATTATCGTGGAGAAGTCCGCGACAAAGTCGACAATTATCATGGTAACTACATTATTTATATCGGTTGGGACCAACACTTGATGTTTTGCGCGCCCTTCGCCTTCTTGCTCTCGCCACAAGTCAGCTTTCAAGAAGTTATTAACAACGTCCTACCAACTGCCATACAAAGCCACCCTGATTTTTCACAAATTCAATGGGATAAAACTGAATGGCTACATGATGGTAAACCGTTCATTCCAAGTTGGAATAAATCCTTATTAGAAAATGGCTTACACCATAAATCTAGTTTACGTTTACGCACACCAGCATTACAAGGTTTAAACGGTAGCGGTAGCTAAAGGGTTCACAGTATGTCTTATCAAATCACGATTGAACCTCTCGGCGAAACGATAACCGCTGATGACGGACAAACCATTTTAGACGCTTGTTTACGGGCGGGGGTGTGGTTGCCTTATGCTTGCGGGCATGGCATCTGCTCTACTTGTAAAATCAAAGTATTAGATGGCGTAGTCGACCATGGCGATGCCTCCAGTTTTGCCCTGATGGATTTTGAACGTGCAGATAACAAATGTTTAGCGTGTTGCGCACGTCCTGAATCCGATTTAGTCATTGAAGCCGATATCGACGAAGAACCTGATGCAGAAAATTTACCCGTTGCCGATTTTATCGGTACAGTCACCCGCATTACCGATTTAACCCCAAGAATTAAAGGTATTTTTCTACACCTCAATCAACCACTGGTTTTTCAAGCAGGGCAATACGTCAACCTGTATTTACCTCATCTCAGCCAAGCACGCGCATTTTCGCTGGCGAATTCGCCCAGTTTAACGCAAGACATTGAATTAAATGTGTCTTTAATCCCAGATGGCAAAGCAACGACTTATCTACATCAACAGCTAAAAGTTGGCGATAGCTTAAGACTATCTGCACCTTACGGACGGTTTTTTGTACGTCGCTCACGGGCTAAACCACTATTGTTTATTGCAGGCGGTTCAGGATTATCCAGCCCTAAATCCATGATTTTAAGTTTATTGGAACAAGGCGAAACCCATCCAATCACCCTTGTGCAGGGGGCAAGACAAGTTGAAGAACTGTATTACGCTGACTTATTTAGAGAATTAGCCAGTAAATATCAAAACTTCACCTATATTCCCACACTTTCCCATGCTAATGAAGACCAAACATGGACAGGTTTGCATGGTTTTGCCCACGAAGCAGCTCATGCACATTTTAACGGTCGCTTTACAGGTATGACTGCGTATCTTTGTGGCCCGCCCGCCATGATAGATGCCTGTATTACCACCTTAATGCAAGGACGTTTATTTGAAAAAGATATTTTCATGGAGCGTTTTTTCAACTATGCCGACACGCAACAAGCGGACAAACGCAGTCCCTTGTTTAAAAGCATATAAGGAATCGTCATGACACACACTATTTTCATTAAAAACAATGCAGAACAATTTCCCTGCCAAGCACATAAAACCATTTTACAAGCAATGGAGGGGTTAGGACGTAAAGGTATCCCTATTGGTTGTCGCGGGGGCGGTTGTGGAATTTGCAAAGTCCACGTAAATGCAGGGCATTACCACACACAGACCATGAGTCGAGAACATGTTAGCGAGTTAGAACAAAAAAACGGCTACGCGCTGGCCTGCCGTTTATATGCAGACAGTGCCTTAGATATTAGCGTTGTCGGCAAGCTGAAAAAACAATTTAGTTAAGTACCCAACACCCATAAAAAATTTTAACCAACGGATTTTTATTAGAAACGGTTAAAAACAATTTAAATCATCATCAAGTAATGACTGGAGGATACATAGCATGGCAATGAACGGTGTTTTACGTCCGGGTTTTGTCCAATTACGCGTCTTGGACATGCAAGAATCTTTGCACCACTACTGCAACCTGCTTGGATTAGAAGAAGTTTCGCGGGAAGCGGATGGTCGTATCTATTTAAAAGTTGCTGACGAATTTGACCATCACAGTATTATTTTGCGCGAGGCAGACAAAGCAGGCATCGATATGATGGCGTTTAAAGTTGCTAGCGATAGCGATTTAGACCGTTTCGCGCAACGAATTATCGACTATGGTATGACTTATAGCGACATCCCTGCTGGCGAACAGCCCCATGTGGGCAGACGCATAAGCTTTATCATTCCCTCAGGACATCGCATTGAACTCTATGCCGAAATGGCAATTTCTACCGCTGGTCCACAAATTCAAAATCCTAATATATGGTTAGAACCACCACGCGGAATGCGTACCCAACGTTTTGACCACACCTTACTCTATGGACCACATATTGATAAAGTCCTAGATTTCTTTGTTAATGTTCTGGACTTTAACTTAACAGAAAAAGTTGAGTTGCCCGATGGTTTATTGGCCATTTGGCTCACCTGCTCCACCAAAGCCCACGATATTGCCTTCGTCAAACACCCAGAACCTGATAAATTACATCATGTTTCTTTCTATTTAGAATCTTGGCACGATGTTGGACACGCTGCCGATATTATTTCCCGCTACAACATTTCCTTAGACATAGGCCCCACCCGTCACGGTATTACACGCGGACAAACCATTTATTTCTTTGACCCATCAGGCAATCGCAACGAAGTCTTTGCAGGCGGTTACACCTACTACCCTGATAATCCTGTACGTATTTGGGATGAAAGCGAACTCGGTAAAGCCATTTTTTACTACGAAAAAGCCTTAAACGAACGCTTTTTAGGTGTGGTGACCTAGTTATGACGGCTGTGATTCAACAAGCCACGCTTGACTGGACAAGTGCGAATCTCGCTGTACAAGCCGCCGTTGCGAAAGCTGAAACATTACAAGTACGGATTAATGTTGCAGTGGTCGATAACGGCGGGCACTTACTGGCCTTTTTACGGATGCCCAATGCGTTTATTCACTCCATCGACATCGCCATCGATAAAGCCTACAGCGCGGTTAGTTTTGGATTTCCAACGGCTAACTGGAACGAAATTCTACAACAAGCCCCACTCGGATTTCGCGAAGGCATTATTTTACGCCCACGTTTAGTCGTGTTTGCGGGTGGATTACCGATTGACTATCAAGGACAAATCGTCGGCGGGATTGGCGTTTCAGGCGCGTCAGAAGAACAAGATGTTTTATGCGCACAAGCAGGATTAGACGCACTTCACTAACGGAAGGAATAATAATGAAAGAAATCAAACATTTTATTAATGGCGAGTTTATCAGCTCGACCAATGGAAAAACTTTTCCTGATATTAACCCTGCAACAGGCGAAGTCATTGCCCAAGTATGCGAAGGCGGTGCAAAAGAAGTCGACTTAGCCGTACAAGCGGCAAAACAAGCCTTTAAAACATGGGGCAAAATGCCACAAGCCAAGCGTAGTGCCTTATTGCTCAAACTCGCAGAAGGCATTCGCGCCCGTGCAGATGACTTTATTCAAGCAGAAATTGCCGATACAGGAAAACCGATTAGCCTCGCCTCACATATCGATATCCCGCGCGGTTCTGCGAATTTCGAGCAATTTGCAGAACATTTTAAATATGTTGCAACCGAATGTTACGAAATGGAAGGCGCATTAAATTACGCGCTACGTGTCCCTGTTGGCGTGATTGGAGTGATTTCTCCTTGGAATTTCCCTTTATTACTCATGACATGGAAAGTTGCGCCTGCTTTAGCCGCAGGTAATTGTGTTGTGGTTAAACCCTCAGAAGAAACCCCCGCAACCGCCAGTTTATTGGGTGAGGTTTGCAACGCTGTCGGTATTCCTGCTGGTGTTTACAACGTCGTGCAAGGTTTTGGTAAAGACTCCGCAGGCGAAGCATTAAGCGAACATCCCGACGTGCGAGCGATTACCTTTACAGGAGAAACCACGACAGGCAAAGCGATTATGCGTAAAGCGGCCGATAGTCTAAAAAAACTCTCCTTCGAACTGGGCGGGAAAAATCCCAACCTCATTTTTGCCGATGCAGATTTAGAAGAAGCCTTAAATACAACCATGCGCTCATCCTTTGCCAATCAAGGACAAGTCTGTTTGTGCGGCTCACGGGTGTATGCCGAACGGTCAATTTTTGACAAAGTTGTTGCTGGTTTAGTAAAGCGTGCAACGGAAACCGTCAAAGTTGGTGACCCTTTAAACCCCCAAACAACTTTAGGCTCGCTCATTTCACAAGGTCATTGGGAACGCGTGATGAGTTACATCGACTCTGCAAAAGCCGATGGCGCAACGATTCATTGTGGGGGCAAACGTCCTGCGGATTTACCCGCAAAATTTACAAAAGGCGCGTTTTTAGAACCAACGGTTATCACGGGTTTAGACCGTCATTGCAAAGCGCAAAAAGAAGAAATTTTTGGCCCTGTGATTACAGTTACTCCATTTGATACTGAAGCAGAAGCCATTGAATTAGCAAATGATACCCAATACGGATTGTCCGCAACGGTTTGGACAAGCCAATTACAACGGGCGCATACCGTTGCCGCAGCAATGGAAGCGGGCATTTTATGGGTGAATACATGGTTTTTACGCGATTTACGCACCCCTTTTGGTGGCATGAAAAACTCAGGTATTGGGCGTGAAGGTGGCGTGCATTCATTAGAATTTTACAGCGAATTGAAAAACGTCTGCATCAAACTGTAAATACAAGGAATTATCATGGATTTAGAAAGAATTCAACGCTATGGCGATGCGTTATACCAAGCCTTGTGTACATGCCAACCCATTGCCCCGCTCACGGATACCGCGCCCGATTTGAGCATAGAAGAAGCGTATCACATTCAATTGCATATCATCGAACAGCGTAAAGCGAAAGGCGAGCGTGTCATCGGTAAAAAAATCGGGCTAACCAGTAAAGCAATTCAAACCATGTTAAACGTCAATCAACCCGATTTTGGGCATTTGATGAGTGGCATGGTCTATAGCGATGGCGATGAGATTCCCGTTAAAACCTTATTACAACCTAAAGCTGAAGGTGAAATTGCTTTTATTCTCAAACGTGATTTAAACGGGCCGGGTATCACCAATGCGGATGTTTTAGCCGCGACAGAATGCGTAATGCCTTGTTTTGAGATTGTCGATTCACGGGTAAAAGACTGGAAAATCAAGATACAAGATACCATTGCCGACAACGCATCCTCTGGGGTATTTGTCTTAGGCGGGACAGCGATTAGTCCGCACAAATTAGATTTAAGCCTATGTGGCATGGTGTTAGAAAAAAACGGCGAAGTGTTACACACCGGCGCAGGGGCAGCCGCCTTAGGTTCTCCCGTTAATTGCGTAACGTGGTTAGCCAACACCTTAGGACGTTTAGGGATTCCGTTAAAAGCGGGAGAGGTGATTTTATCAGGCGCGTTAGCGGCGATGGTGAGCGCGCAAGCAGGCGATAACATGCGTGTCAGTATTGGCGGTTTAGGCAGTACAACTATTAGATTTTGTTAAAAATTAATAAGTAACTGCTCTTTTCGCCATCGCAATGGTTTTAACATATCCAAAGGAGACAAGCCCATGAAAAAAATTAATTGTGCCCTCATCGGTTCGGGCAATATTGGCACTGATTTACTGTACAAACTCTTTAGAAGTCCCGTTTTAAATCCCGTGTGGATGGTCGGTATAGACCCACAATCGGACGGTTTAGCACGGGCAAAAAACCAAGGTTTAAAAGTC
This sequence comes from Beggiatoa leptomitoformis, assembly GCF_001305575.3. Taxonomy (NCBI): domain Bacteria; kingdom Pseudomonadati; phylum Pseudomonadota; class Gammaproteobacteria; order Thiotrichales; family Thiotrichaceae; genus Beggiatoa; species Beggiatoa leptomitoformis. The sequence continues at coordinate 293,581 of NZ_CP012373.2, read as the reverse complement.
ACTTATGAAGGCATTAATGGCTTATTGCCTCACATGCAAGACGATAATATTCAAATTGTTTTTGATGCGACTTCTGCCTACGCACATGCAGAAAATAATCGTTTAATCCAAGAACAAGGGGCGTTAATGATTGACTTAACCCCCGCTGCAATTGGTCCTTATTGCGTGCCGCCTGTCAACTTAAAAGCCCACATTGGTCAACAAGAAACCAATGTCAACATGGTGACTTGTGGCGGACAAGCAACCATTCCAATGGTTGCCGCCGTTAGCCAAGTACAAGCCGTGAGCTATGCGGAAATTGTCGCCACCGTTGCATCGCGCTCCGCAGGGCCAGGAACGCGCAAAAATATCGATGAATTTACCCGTACTACATCCAAAGCAATCGAAAAAGTCGGTGGAGCAAAAAAAGGTAAAGCTATCATCATTTTAAATCCTGCTGACCCCCCATTGATGATGCGCGACACAGTGCACTGTTTAACTGAAAACAAACCCGACCAAGCCGCGATTATTGAATCAGTACATAACATGTTGAAAGAAGTTCAAAAATATGTACCGGGTTATCGCCTAAAAAATGGTCCTGTCTTTGATGGACATCGCGTATCGATTTATTTAGAAGTTCAAGGGTTAGGCGATTATCTGCCGAAATATGCAGGCAATTTGGACATTATGACCGCAGCCGCCGCCCGTACCGCAGAAATGTTTGCCGAAGAAATCATTAACGGTTCGCTGGTTCTATCCCCTGTCGCGGCTTAAGGAGTATTTTTATGAATTTACAAGGCATTGAAATTAAACTACATGACATGTCATTACGCGATGGAATGCACTCAGTACGTCATCAATTTAGCACTGAAGACATGCAACGGTTGGCAATGGCATTAGATGATGCTCGTGTTCCCTTGATTGAAGTCACGCATGGCGATGGGCTAGGCGGTTCCTCCGTCAACTATGGTTTTGGCAAACATACCGACGAAGAATATTTGCGGGCTGTCATCCCACTCTTACGTTATAGCAAAGTATCCGCGCTGTTATTACCGGGAATTGGCACGGTTGAAGATTTAAAAATGGCAGTGGATTGTGGTGTACATACCATTCGTGTTGCAACCCATTGTTCTGAAGCGGATGTTAGTGAGCAACACATTACAATGGCACGTAAAATGGGGCTAGACGTGGTCGGTTTTTTAATGATGAGCCACATGCTTACCCCCGAACAATTAGTGACGCAAGCGCAATTAATGGAATCTTTTGGCGCGAACTGCATTTACGTCACCGACTCCGCAGGCTACATGCTACCCGATGATGTTACAGCCCGTTTAGGCGCGGTGCGCAATGCGTTAAACCCCCATACAGAATTAGGCTTTCATGGACATCATAACTTAGCAATGGGGATTGCGAATTCTTTGGCAGCCGTGGAAGCAGGCGCACGACGGATTGACGGTTCAGTCGCAGGCTTTGGCGCGGGAGCTGGTAACACCCCATTAGAAGTATTTACTGCCGTTTGCGACCGTATGGGGGTTATAACAGGCGTGGACTTAGACAAAATTATGAATGTTGCCGAAGATATCGCCCTTCCCATGATGCAAACCCCCACCCGTATCGACCGCGATTCGCTAACCATGGGTTATGCAGGTGTGTATTCCTCTTTCTTACTCCATGCCAAACGTGCCGAACAACAATATGGTGTTTCATCACGGCAAATTTTAATTGAACTCGGTAAGCGCAAAACCGTTGGGGGACAAGAAGATATGATTGAGGATGTTGCGTTAGAAATTAAAAAAGGGAGTTTAGCGGCATGAATTTAACGCCTGACATTATCGCCCAATTAGCAGAACACCTAGAAAACGCCGAATTAAACGCGCAAGCCGTACACAAAATTACGGACGATTATCCAAATATGAGTTGGGAAGATGCTTATGCGATTCAATGGGAAATCCGCCGTCGAAAATTAGCCCGTGGGCATAAAATTGTCGGTCTCAAAATGGGGCTGACTTCTCAAGCCAAAATGAAGCAAATGGGGGTAGTCAATCCCGTTTATGGTTTTCTCGCAGACTATTTCAGTTGTCCTGATAGCAGCGAGATAGACACTCGACAATTGATACACCCCAAAGTAGAAGCCGAAATTGCCTTTGTTACCAAAGCACCGTTACAAGGGCCGGGTTGCCACATTGGGCATGTCATGGCGGCTACCGATTTTGTCTTACCTGCTTTAGAAGTTATCGACTCACGCTATGAAAACTTCAAATTTGATTTAAAAAGTGTGATTGCAGATAACTCCTCCTCCTCCCGTTTCGTCACGGGCGGGCGCGGGCGTGTGATTGATGAATTAGACCTACGGACGCTAGGCGTGGTCATGGAAAAAAATGGACAAGTGGTAGAACTCGGCGCGGGAGCAGCCGTTTTAGGACACCCAGCCGCCAGTGTTGCTTTATTAGCCAATATGTTGGGAGAACGGGGCGAATCCATCCCCGCAGGCACCTTTATCATGACGGGGGGAATTACCGCCGCAATTCCTGTGCAAGCGGGCGATACGATAACCGTACGCTGTCAAGACTTAGGCAGTATCTCAACCCGATTTATTTAATTTACTCAACCTATTATGAGGCTCATGCCATGCCATTAATGCACATTTATATTTTAGAAGGTCGTAGTGATGAGAAAAAAGCACAATTGATTAAAGAAGTCACACGTGTTGCTTCAGAAACCTTAGAAGTACCTGCTGACCGTGTGCGTGTAGTCCTCCAAGAAGTACCAAAAAATCATTGGGGTATTGGTGGTGAAACAGCGGCAAGTTTAGGGCGATGATACACAGAAACTCGTGACTATTTTTAGTGACGAGTTTCTACAACTTATGGCTCATTAAATCTTATAAAAATTAATAAATTCTCCCACCAAAGGAAATATTATGAATAACAGACATCGCATTGCTGTTTTGCTCTATGCTTTGCTTTTACACGTGCCTACCGTTTTTGCAGAACACTATGTTAATGGTGTCGAGGGCTTAAAAGCGGCAAGCGTTCCCCCCGCAGGTTTTTATTATCGACTCTACAACGTGTTTTATAACGCCGATAGCTTGATGGATGGCAGTAGCAATGAATTACCTGTTGATTTTGATGTCAGTGTTTACGCTATGGCAAATCGATTTATTTGGATAACTGAGCAAAAAATACTCGGTGCAGATTACGGAATGAATGTGATTCTACCGCTAATCAATACAGATATAAGCATTGGTGCGTTAGGCGTTGATGACAGTGATTTCGCCCTTGGCGATGTATTACTAGAACCCATCATTTTAAGCTGGCACGAAAGTGCTTTTGATGCAGTTACCGCCGCAGGTGTTTATATTCCTAGCGGAAATTATGATGTCAACCAACCTGCTTCAGCGAGCAAGGGGTATTGGACAGGCTTACTCACCGCAGGCGTTACTTACTATGCTGACCCTGAAAAAACATGGTCAGCTTCAATATTATCGCGCTATGAGTTTCATGGAAAACAAGATGATACAAATATCACCGCAGGCGATGATTTTCACTTTGAATGGGGTGTTGGCAAAACGATTGAAGGCTGGGATGTTGGATTAGTAGGTTACAATCAATGGCAAGTGACTGAAGACAGTGGCGAAGGGGCAAGCACAACTAAAGACCGTATCGGCGCGATAGGGGCAGAAGTGGGTACATTTATCCCTTCATTAAAAACAGCTATATCTTTCCGTGCGTTACAAGAATATCAGGCTAAAGACCGCTCTGAAGGGTCTTTAATCACCTTGACGTTAACCAAAATTTTTTAAAAACTAAAGGGTTGGCAGTTTTTAAAACACTACCAACCCTTCTGTAAAAAGCGGTCACTCAATTGTTATGACGATTTCCAATTATTAATATCCTCATTCGGGCAACCTTGCCCACCCTCTACACCATCACCGCCAAGAGAATATAAATCATAATCGCCCCCTTTCGTACCGGGAAATTTATATTGATAAGGATGCTCCCAAGGGTCTGTTGGTACATTTTGTTGTTTTAAATAAGGACCACTCCAACGATTACTACTCACTGTATTCGTTAGTAAACCCTCTAAAGCACGAGGATATTTACCTGTATCTAAACGATGTTGGTCTAAGGCAACTTCAATATTTTTTAATTGTGCCTTCGCTTGATTACATTTTGCTTGTTCGAACCCGCCAAAAATCTTTGGTCCTACCAATCCTGCTAATAACCCAATGATTGCCATCACAATCAAAATTTCGATTAAAGTAAATCCTTGTTGTTTTACAATCGGTTTAATCACAATTACACTCCAAATAAATATTTAACAAAAACACGTGGTCTATCACCCGCAATGGCTATTATTGTAGTGGAATAACCGCACCACGCCAAAAACATTATTTAAGCACTTTTTATTATTTACTTGATATTTTTGACAAAAACAGAGAGTTAGTTCATAAATCCGCTTAATTAAATTAATTTAACTATCAAATAGATAATCAAATATCAGCAATTGCTAATTTTTCTTTTTACATAAAACCATTGAATTCCGTCAAACAGAATATTATAAATAACTAATATTTGAACGCATTTTTTACATCCCTAAGACATTTCAAGGAGTGGTTATGATACATGCTAACGTTGGTTCAGTTGACAAAATCATTAGAATTATTGCGGGAGTAGCAATTCTGGCGGCGGGTTTCTTTTTTCAAAGTTGGTGGGGACTAATCGGTATTGTTCCCCTTGCAACAGCACTAATTGGCGTATGTCCTGCTTATATGCCTTTTGGGCTTTCTACGTGCAAGGTTGATTTACCTGCTAAACCTGAATAATTTAAATATGCTAATACATTAAACAGCGCGAAAATTATCTAGGTTCTGAACATAATTGATTCAGATAATTAGGGTAGATAACGATAACTTGTTATCTGCCCTTGTTTGTTTTTAAAAAATAATTTAAACGCCAGTTGGTTCATTATAAAGTTCTTCGCGTTTAAACTCTGGTGGTGCGGTAAAGGTGACTTTAGCACTGCGTTTATTTTCGATGCTTCCCAACTCTAAATTTATGCCTTGTGTACGCAATTTAGCCGTTTTTTGGTAATTGAGCTGATGAGGTGCTTCTTGCGGAAAAATCTCAAACAGTTGAGAGAGGCTTATCTTGCCGCACAAGCAGTGGGCACAATTAAGAAATTTCATATCCAGCAATTGGATAATAAGAAATATGACATTCAGCCGATTGATTAATGTCTGAACCACAATTCACGCAATTTACACAATGACCACAAAATAATTATCTTTAATAATCATGGCAATTATGTGAATTGTGGTTCAGACAAAAATCTCAAAATGACTCATTCCAGTATGAAGTTGACATTATGCTAAAATTAACATGAACTAAGAGATAACGGGAAAAATGGCAATGAACACACTTTTGCATATAGATGAGCAATTGATACAGCAGGCTTTGCAATTGACGGGTTTGCATAATCCGCAATCGGTTGTTGAAATGGCTTTGAAAGAATTGGTGACACGTAGAAAAACGGATAAATTAAGTCAAGCCTTTGGGCAATATTGCTGGGATGGCGATTTAGAAATGATGCGGAATGACAGTCATGTTATTGATTGATAGCTCGGTATAGATAGATTTCTTCAATGGCAAGACGACTACACAAACTTTATATTTACGAGACGATGCGGAGCGCGACCAAATTTTATTGGGCGATTTGATTTTGTGCGAGGTTTTACAAGGTTTTAAAAACGAGAAAGACCATAAAGCGGTGTGTGAATTATTATTAAGTTTTGCTTATCAAAATATGGTAGGACAACAAATAGCTCTCCAATCTGTAGATTATTTCCGCTATTTGCGTTAGCAAGGTGTTACGGTACGTAAAACAATTGATGTTCTCATTGCGACCTTTTGTATTGTGAATGAACATGAGTTGTTACATGCTGACCGCGATTTTGACATGATAGAAAAATATCTTCCTTTAAAAGTTAAACATCCCTAATTCATGCTCTGAACCACAATTCACGCAATTTACACAATGACCACAAAATAATTATCTTTAGTAATTGTGTTAATTATGGCAATTATGTGAATTGTGGTTCAGACAAAAAAGTCCCCAAATCCCCTTCCAACTCAAATTATTTTATGATGCAATGAGCATGATAAACTCAACTTAAGGGAAAATATGCCGATAGTTTGTGATTGGGAACTTCAAGAGTTTTCTTATGGAAATATCAATTCTCAACGTGTCGATTTTAGGATAGATGATCATCTGTTTTCCATATTTTTCACCCCTGTTGAATCTTTTGCTGATGAAGTGCTTCTTGCGGAAAAATCTCAAACAGTGGGCTTTAAAATTCCTAAAAATAGTTATGATGTGAAGTTTGACCGCATCGAAAATCATCAAACAGGTAATTTTTATGAAAAGCCTGCTGCAGAATATTCTTATTTTGATTATCAAAAAGTGCGTAGATTGGGGGCGGGATTATGCAAATTATTAGAGTTTCATTATTCAATTTCGCGGGCTGAAGCTTATTTTGGAACGGCGGCTGATTCTCAGCTTAAACGTTATTATGACCGTCTTGTTAAACTTTACGCACATCAACTACACTTTGATGTAATCCCTAATCTTGGAGAAGAAGGACTCGATTATGCAATCAAAACACCCAGATACCAAAGCCAAAGCTAAGAAAATAGAAGGTATGAAAAAGTTGAGAGAGGCTTATCTTGCCGCACAAGCAGCGGGCACAATTAAGAAATTTCATATCCAGCAATTGGATGATAAGAAATATGACATTCAGCCGATTGATTAATGTCTGAACCACAATTCACGCAATTTACACAATGACCACAAAATAATTATCTTTAATAATTGTGTTAATCATGGCAATTATGTGAATTGCGGTTCAGACAAAAAAATCCCCAAATCTCCTTCCAACTCAAAGTATTTCATGATTTAATGAACCCCATTACCAGGCAGTTTTTGGTAATTTTGGGAAACGTTCACAAGGTGTGAATATTTCCTCTCGTTCCCAAGTGCCACTTGGGAATGCTGTCTTGACCGCGTTGCGGTCTGGATTTACACAGGATGCAGCGCATCCAAAAATGTATTTCCAAGCGACGCTTGGGAACAAGAAAACGCTCACTATTCTAGGCTGGAAGGATATACTTCAATGAAAATTAAAATTGACGATACACTTGTGGAAGCAACATCATTATTTGATGGAAAATGGAATAAACAATTTAATTTTGAAAAACTGCAAAAAAAAGACAGAGTATACAAATTAGAACTACAGGATAATCCGAATTTGAGCCCTGAACCTGGTACTTATAGTGATTTATCAGTTGATGAATTATGTAAAATGACATTTTCATTGGGCAATCCTGACGGATATATTTTCTGCGAAAACGGTAAAAAACATAGGGTTTACTACGAACATGTATTATTTCTTATGGGGTATGGTGCATCGATTGATGGAAGTCCTGTTATAAGTTTTAGCGCACGTCATTTGGGAGATGATACCCTGCCATTCTTTACAATTAGTATTATTAAATAGCCCCTTTTGCATAGCTTGGGTTAGTAACAGCTAACCCAACGAATAGATAATTACGCTCTCCCCGCTCCCTCAACCCCCACCCCCCTGTGACAAAATCAGAACAAAACGCTAAAATACTAAAAAACACCGAAAATTACCCGCGTTTTATCCCTGATGATTAAGCACTATGAAATATCCCGAGCACTTTGATGTCATCGTAATTGGTGGCGGACACGCAGGCACAGAAGCCGCACTCGCAGCAGCACGTATGGGCACAAAAACCCTCCTGCTCACCCACAATGTAGAAACCCTCGGCGCAATGTCCTGCAACCCCGCCATCGGCGGCATCGGCAAAGGACACCTTGTCAAAGAAATCGACGCACTCGGGGGCATCATGGGACGCGCCGCCGATGTCAGCGGCATTCAATTCCGCACCCTGAACGCCAGCAAAGGCCCCGCCGTCCGCGCCACCCGCGCCCAAATCGACCGCCAACTGTATAAAGTCGCCGTGCGCCGCGCCATCGAAAGCCAAACCAACTTACAACTGTTTCAACAAGCCGTTGATGACTTAATCGTCGAAGACAACCGCGTCATCGGCGCAGTCACCCAATCAGGCATTCAATTTTACGCACACAGCGTCATCCTCACCGCAGGCACATTCTTAGCAGGCTTAATCCACATCGGCCTAAGCAATTACCAAGCAGGACGCGCAGGCGACCCGCCCGCTATCGCGCTCGCTCATCGTTTACGGGAATTACCGCTACGCGTTGACCGCTTAAAAACAGGCACGCCCCCACGTATCGACAGCCGTAGCATCAACTTTACCGAACTCGTCCCGCAACACGGCGACACGCCAACCCCTGTTTTTTCCTTCATGGGCGACATTAGCCACCATCCGCGCCAAGTGCCTTGTTACATCACGCACACCAATGAAAGAACCCATGAGATTATTCGTTCAGGGCTAGACCGTTCACCGCTTTACACAGGCGTGATTGAAGGCGTAGGCCCGCGCTATTGCCCATCGATTGAAGACAAAATTATGCGTTTTGCGGATAAATCTTCACATCAAATTTTCTTAGAACCTGAAGGCTTAGATACCTTTGAAATTTATCCGAATGGAATTTCTACCAGTTTACCGTTTGATATTCAGCTCGGACTTGTGCGCTCAATGAAAGGCTGTGAAAACGCCCACATCACCCGCGCAGGCTACGCGATTGAATACGACTTTTTTGACCCGCGTGATTTAAAACCCAGCTTAGAAACCAAAGCGATAGAAGGTTTATTCTTTGCAGGACAAATTAACGGCACAACAGGCTATGAAGAAGCCGCCGCACAAGGTTTAATGGCCGGTTTAAACGCAGGTTTGTTAGTACAAGATAAACCCGCATGGACACCACGCCGTGATGAAGCCTACATGGGCGTATTAGTTGATGACTTAATTACCCGAGGGACTAACGAACCTTACCGCATGTTCACCAGTCGTGCCGAATATCGCTTGTTATTACGCGAAGATAACGCTGATTTACGCTTAACTGCAAAGGGACGCGAATTAGGCTTAATTGATGATGAACAATGGCAAGCTTTTGAAACAAAACAGGAAGCCATTATTCAAGAACAACAACGTTTAGCAGGCATTTGGATACGTCCTGACCCACAATTAGCTGAACAACTGGGAACGGAATTACGTCGAGAAGTGAATTGTATGGATTTACTGCGCCGTCCAGAAATTACTTATGAGAAACTGCGCCAACTGTCCCAACTTGCGCCCGCTGTTGCAGACCAAAAAGTTGCAGAACAGGTGGAAATTCAAGCGAAATATAGCGGTTATATTGAACGCCAAGAAACCGAAATAGCCCGCTCACGTCGTTATGAGGAAGCGCAATTATCGCCTGATTTGGACTATAGCAAGGTGTTAGGCTTATCTGCGGAAGTCCGCCAAAAACTCACCCAACACCGCCCAACCAGCGTCGGTCAAGCCTCGCGCATTCCCGGCATTACGCCTGCGGCGATTTCTTTATTATTGGTGCATATTAAACGTCAACAGGTGAGGTGGTCGGCTTAAAAAATTAAAGCGATTACTATTCTGATAACTTATGGATATTATTATTTAAAATAAGAAATATCCATAACCTAAAGGCATAAAATGAAATTACCACATCCGATACCTTATCAAGGTAGTAAACGCAGTCTAGCAATACATATTTTGCAATACTTTCCTAGCCATATTAGCCGACTTATAGAACCCTTTGCAGGTTCTGCTGCTATTACCATCGCCTCAGCTTTCTATTCGAAAGCAACCAATTTTGTTGTTAATGATATTAATGAACCACTAACACAACTCTTGAATCAAATTATTAATAATCCAAGTTTAATGATAAAACTGTATCAGGATATTTGGCAGGGGCAACATGGTGGTAATAAAGAAGCGTATTACTATGAAATAAGAAATAAATTTAATGAAACGAAAAAACCCGAATATTTACTTTTTTTATTGGCAAAATGTGTAAAAGCGGCTGTTCGTTATAATGCACAAGGTGATTTTAATCAAAGTCCTGATAAAAGACGGCTTGGACGAAATCCTCAAGTAATGAAAGACGATATTTTAAATGTCTCACAATTACTTAAAAATAGAGTTAGTATTTTTTCAGAGGATTACACGAATATTCTTAGTAGGGTAACTACTGACGATTTAGTCTATATGGATCCGCCTTATCAAGGGACAGGTCTGAATGGCGGTTTTAACTATGCAGGCAATATTGAATTTAATAAATTCATGACCTCACTGTTAGAACTTAAGGTAGTGCTAAAGAAGCAGTGATTTGTTATAATCATTAATGAAAAAAATAGTAGCCCCAATGTGATTTTCTATTTTCTTGGAGAAAGATAAGGTTTTCCTCACTAAACGACTGACACGCTGTCTTAACGTATTATTAAATCGCTCTATATGATTGGTCAGCCCCGTCTCCTTCCCTACTGCTTGATGCCGTTTACTCGGAAGAACTTTCTGGTACGCTTCCCAGAAGTCGGTGTAACAGACTGCACATTGCCGATATACCGCTGGGAGTGAATTCCAGAGTGCTTGCGCTCCCTCAACATCTCGCTTCCCAAAGGCAATCCCGACAACCTCTCGTGAGTCTCTATCCAACGCTAACCATACCCACACTTTCTGGCGACGCTGCCCAACAAATGACCACATCTCATCGCATTCTAAGCGCAACTGTCCTTTTTTTTAACGGCTTGTTCTAGTCTTTGTTGCGCATACAAACCATTGACATAATGTTGTAGCCATGTGCCTGAGATTCCTGTAACACGGGCTATTCCTCTCAGTGAAAGTTTTTCTTTTAATAGCTTGTCCACCTGTGCCCACGTCTCTTGGCTTATGTATTTCTTGGTGGGTTGTTCTACAAATCGTCGTCCGCATTCGCGACATTTGTAGTTTTGTGTCCCTGTGCGGGTTTTTCCGTATTTCACAATGTGTGTCGCTTTACAGCTTGGGCAGGTTAGCATTTTAGGGACTCTTCTTCTTTCTTCTGTTTTCTTATTTTAATATCACTTTCTCTTTAGCACTACCGAACTTAATAATAAAAATATTTCTTATATTTTGAGCTTTGATGGTCGAACAGGTCATAAGACTTATGGCAGTCCACTGCCTGAGCATTTAAATCTAAAAAAAATAGAAATTTATGCAGGACGTTCTTCACAAGCAACGTTACTTAACCGTGAGGAATTTACTTATGAGGTGATTTATCTTTCACCCGCATTGCTTGAAAAAATTGATTTGCAGAAAATAACAAGAATGCAAACCCACCAAACAGAACTTTTCGCACATGAGCAATCAAACGGCTAACTATCCAAAAACTTTTTTAGTTCATATTGAATCAATAACAAATAAAAGAGCAAAAATTGTTATTAACCATATTATGAAACATGGTTTTATTACCACGGAAGATTTGGAAATTACTTATGGTTATAGCCATCCACCAAGAGCTGCAAGAGATGTCAGAGAAGCAGGAGTGCCTTTAGAAACATTTAAGGTTAAATCTAGTAGTGGTAAATCAATCGCTGCTTATAAATTTGGTGATATTACACAATATCAAGCAAATAGAGTTGATGGGCGAAAAGTGTTTTCAAAAACATTCAAACAAGAACTTTATGCTTTGACTGAGGGTAAATGTTATATCTGCAATGGCATGTTTGAGTTGATGGGCGAAAAGTGTTTTCAAAAACATTCAAACAAGAACTTTATGCTTTGACTGAGGGTAAATGTTATATAGTAACCGTATTTTAAAAAGAGAATAAGAAATGACCTATTCAACAGATTTCCGTAAAAAAGTATTAAAAGTGAAACAAGAAGAAAATCTCACCCTAGCAGCGGTAGCGAAACGCTTTCAAATAGCCATCGCAAGCGTCGTCAGGTGGAGCAAAGTCTTGGAAGCCAAAGGGACACGTAACAGACCAACTAAAATAGACATGGAAGCCCTAAAACAAGATGTGGCGTTATATCCCGATGCTTACCATTATGAACGCGCGGCCCGTTTTGGGATTACGGAAGGCGGGATTCGCCATGCGTTAAAACGTCTAGGGATTAGCCGTAAAAAAAACACTCAAACATCCCAAAGCCAACCCCGAAGCACGGCAAGTCTTTCAAAACAAAATGAACCGTTATAAACAATCCGATAGGCAAATTGTTTTCATCGATGAAAGTGGTTTTGCTCATGATATGCCACGCCGTTTTGGTTATGCACCTATCGGCAAACGTTGCTCTGGCACGCAAGACTGGAATGCAAAGGGACGCACTAATGTCATCGGGGCTTTGCTCAATTTTTGTTTATTAACCGTCTCTTTAGTTTCTGGGGCGATTAATTCCGATGTCTTTTTCGCTTGGATAACCCAAGACTTACTTCCTAAACTCCCTCAGAATTCTGTGATTGTGATGGATAACGCCACTTTTCATAAACGTAGCGACATTCAGCAGGCTATTTTAGACGCTGGGCATCTCTTGGAATATTTACCGCCTTATTCGCCTGATTTAAATCCTATTGAGCATAAATGGGCTCAAGCTAAGACTCTCCGTAAACAACAACATTGTTCTATTGATGAGCTCTTTTTACTGAATTCTATTTAATCTTTTTATAGTGCGGTTGCTATATCTGCAATGGCATGTTTGAAGCGAGATACTTGCAAGTTGACCACCGAGTTCCTTATGAAGTTAGTGGAAATATTGTAGATAAGCAGGATATTGAGCATTTTATGCCCTTATGTGGCTCATGTAATAGGGCAAAATCATGGAGCTGTGAACACTGTGATAATTGGAAAACTGAAAAAAGTCCCTCACTTTGTATGTAATGCTATTGGGGAAACCCTATAAATTACAATCATATTGCGTTAAACCCTGTTAAGCGACTTGATTTATATTGGACAGGAAATGAAGTGAATGATTATGAAATCATAAAAAAGCTAGCAGATCAGAATAAAACGGAATTATCTACTTTTGTAAAACAGATTATTGCTGAAAATATAAAAAAATGAAGATATTTAATGCATTATAAATTTTAATATTGAGGTCATTTGTGATAGTTAAAAATGCGGTAACGCAAAACAAGTACCAATTAATAAAAGAAATTGCCTAAAGAAGAAAACTCAAAATGCCAGACTGTTCCGCATGTCAAAGCACCTAGGTAATCAAGAGAAGTCATCATTCATGGTAAGTGTTATGAGAAAGTAGTTCGTAAAACTTTATCATGCGCTAAGAAATCGCAAGATCACATTACAGCTACTATTTTTTTCATTCCTTGTTTGGCACTACCGTATTTTTTATCTCAAGACTTCAAACGAGTTCTATAAACCATAATACGTATCTCCACATATTTTGGAGTAAAATATGCCCTAAACATATTACCTGTTATTTTTGTGCGGTAAGTCAAGGTATAACTATGAATTTAAACATTGTATTGGACAATGATGTCATCCTTGCATTACTGTCCCCCAGTGCAAATGATATTAAACACTGCTTTAATCGCCTGCAAAAAACGTCAACTTCAATCCGCTTTTGGATTCCCTGCTGCTCACTCGCCGTAATAGAGCCACAAACGGTTAATCTACAACCGTTACATAATTTGCTAGACAATGGAGTGCAATTATTATCTTCATTAGCAACGCATTGGCAAGAAATTCCCCCCGAACATCCACAAAAAATTCAGGCACTTATTAGTCTCGATGCCGCCATGTTGACGGGAAAAACCGTTGTTTGGACAAATCAGGAAAACTTCGCCACCTTACATTCTGATATACATTGGGGTGACCATGAGTTTATTTATGGTATTTTAGCAGAATATGGTTATGATGAAACCTTACCTTTCAGTGGTTTAGATAGTCAACAATTACGCATTCGTACTCAGTTAGAAAGAAATTTATTTGCCGTTTTAAAACATGGGCAATATACCCGTGGCGCAGAAATAGAGATATTAGAACAACGGTTAGCCAATTATGTCGGCAGAAAACATTGTATTGCACTGGCTAGTGGCACAGACGCGCTGCTTGCGGCACTTTTAGCCTTAAATATCAAACCACATGATGAAGTTATTACCAGTGTTTTTGGGTTTATCGCTGTTGCGGAAATAATCAGTCTGCTAGGTGCAAAGCCTGTATTTGTTGATATAGACCCCGATACTTATACGTTAAATCCTGCATTGTTAGAATCGGCTATTACATTAAAAACTAAAGCGATTATTCCCCAAAATATTTATGGTCAATGTGCTGATTTTGATGAGATTAATGCTATTGCAACCCGTCACAAGTTGCCTGTGATTGAAGATGGGTTACAAAGTTTTGGCGCGACGTATCGCGGTAAACGCTCGGGTAATTTATCAACCCTTGCCTGCACCAGTTTTTTTGTTAATCAATCACTCAGTGCTTATGGCGATGCAGGGGCTTGTTTTACCAATGATGATGTACTTGCTGAACGTTTACGCCAATTAATCCGACATGGACAAGAAAAACGTTATTATCACACCCGCATCGGAATTAATGGGCGAATAGATGTATTGCAAGCCTCTATTTTATTAGCAAAACTGGAAATTTTGACGGAAGAAGTGCAAGCCCGTATTCGAATCGGCGCAGCTCTTACCGCAGGATTAAAAGGCTGTGTTAAAACACCACTTGTAAGACCACAAAATACTAGCGTTTATAGCCCGTATGTAATTCAAGTATTACAACGGGAAGTGTTACAAAAAGAACTACAAAAACAAGGTATTCCCAGTAAAATCCATTATTATCCACCATTACATCTTCAACCCGTCTTTGCACACTTAGGTTTAACCAAAGGACAATTTCCAATGGCTGAAACCGTTGCTGATAAAGTATTAAGCCTGCCTTTACATCCTTATTTAAGTGAAGAAACGCAAGATAGAATTATTGATGAGGTGAAACAGGCCACGAAAAAACGGGGTGGATAACAAAAACATATCATCAAATAACAAATATGGATGGTTAAAGGGACACACGCTAGAGCCTGTCATCAAATAAGAAGGGTTAAAGGTTCAAGCCAAAAGAATCAAGGTAGAAGCCAAATAAACCCCACTTAAGAAATTCCTAGCGCGTTTATCATATCGTGTAGCTATGGCGCGGTATTGCTTTAATTTACCGAAGAAATGCTCGATTAAATAACGTGCCTTATAAAGAGCTTTATCATAATCAGGTGGATTTAAACGATTTTTCCTGAACGGAATCACAGGTTCTATGCTTTTCTGTTTTAAAACATCTCTAACCCGTTCATCAGCATCATAAGCCTTATCAGCCAATAAAGCGTTTGCCTTTATCTGAGGAATAAGAGCATCAGCCCCTTCAAGGTCGCTTGCCTGTCCCGCAGTCAAAAAAAAAGGGTCGGATTGCCCAGTGCGTCAACAACGGAGTTAATCTTGGTACTTAAACCCCCTGCGCTACGTCCAATGGCTTCATCTGCACCACCACCACTACTATGTTGATGCGCTCTAACTATTGTGCTGTCTATCATGGCATATTCATTATCGGCATCGGCACTTAGTATCTTGAAAACACGTTCCCAGACACCTTTTTTAGACCAACGACTGAAGCGGGTATGGACGACACGGAAATCACCAAAGCGTTCGGGGAGGTCGCGCCAAGGAATGCCACTGCGATAACGGAATAGAACAGCATCAATAAACAAGCGGTTATCTTTAGCCGTCATCCCGACATGTCCTTTACGTCCAGGGAGTAGCGGTTCTAGTTTTGACCATTGTTCATCGGTTAAGGCATAGCGACGACTCATTGTTTTATCCTTGGCGATATCTGGGTATATATTTATAATATAACACTTTTTACTATTTGATGACACGCTCTAGCCAAATTATGCAAATTATTCCTGTTATTGACTTATTAGACGGTATCGTCGTTCACGCCCGCGCAGGTGAACGCGCTCATTACCATGCGATTCAATCACCACTCGCTACATCTGCCGAACCCATTGCTATTGTAGCGGGGCTACTACAGTTTTATCCCTTTACAAACTTGTATATAGCCGATTTAAATGCGATTCAACAACGCGGTGATAATCTTGCCAGTTTACGCCAATTACATCAGCATTTTCCCCATTTAAATTATTGGGTTGATAGTGGTATTCGCCATGTACAACATTACCAAAGTTGGCAAACGGCCGCACTTGGTACGGCTATTATTGGTAGTGAAAATCAAACCGATTTAACCCATTATCAATCTTTATTAGATACCGCGACGGCTGAAGGTTTTATCTTATCCCTAGATTTTCATCATGACCAATTTTTAGGCTTACCTGCGTTATGGACACATCCTAAGCTTTGGGCAAGTCGGTTGATTCTGATGAATTTAAATAAAGTTGGCGTTGCACAAGGTGTTGATGAAACCCGTTTACGCATACTTCAACAACAGCTTCCGCCAACAAGCCAACTATATGCAGCGGGTGGGGTACGGAATATTGACGATTTACACCGTTTACAACAACTCGATGTTGCAGGCGTACTCATTGCAACAGCTATTCATCAAGGCACTATTTGCCCTGCCGATATTGATGCGCTTGCACAATAACGACGGTTTACCTCAATCTAACAGATTCTTATGGAAGATATTTCCCACATTATTGACCCACTCAATGCCGTTCAACGCGAAGCCGTTGCAGCCCCCGCCGAGCATTTACTTATTCTAGCTGGGGCAGGCAGTGGAAAAACCCGTGTTTTAGTGCATCGTATCGCGTGGATTTTAGAAACCCAACAAGCAAGCCCCCACAATATCCTTGCCGTTACATTTACCAATAAAGCAGCAAGTGAAATGCAAACCCGCATTAATCAACTGCTACAAACGACAACCCTAGGCTTATGGGTGGGTACATTTCACGGAATTTGTCACCGCTTACTCCGTATGCACTGGCAAGAGGCGCGCTTACCCAGCACCTTTCAGATTTTAGACAGTGACGACCAACAACGGGTTATAAAACGGATTCTCACAACGTTTGCCCTAGATGATAAAATCTGGACACCCAAGCAAGTACAACAATTTATTAATAATTGTAAAGAACAGGGATTACGTTCACAACATATCATTGCAGAGGGTTATGACCTTTGGTTAAAACAAATGTTATCCCTTTATCAAACCTATGAAGAATATTGTCAAAAAAATGGGCTGGTTGATTTTGCAGAACTTCTCCTCCGTACTTATGAAACTCTAAGAGATAACACGGCATTACGAGCGACCTATCAAACCCGTTTTCGTCATGTGTTAGTTGACGAATTTCAAGACACAAATGATATTCAATATAAGCTGTTACGAATATTAGTAGGACAACATAGCTATTTATTTGCCGTTGGTGATGATGACCAGTCTATTTATGGATGGCGTGGGGCAAAAATTGAAAATATTCAAAACCTCAGCAAAGATTATCCAGCCATACACATGATTCGCCTAGAACAAAATTACCGCTCTACAGGCACTATTCTATCTGTCGCTAATAACCTAATTGCTAACAATAAAAAACGGTTAGGGAAAAATTTATGGACAGATGGCGAAGCGGGTGAACCTGTTTATCTCTATAGTGCTTACAGCGAAATAGACGAAGCACAATTTATTGTCGGTAAAATCGCCGATTGGGTGAAAAAATGGCAAGAAGTAGCGATTTTATACCGCACTTCTGCACAATCACGGGTATTTGAAGAAGCGTTGATACAAAAAAATATTCCTTACCGAATTTTTGGCGGATTACGTTTTTATGAACGGGCAGAAATTAAAGATGTTTTAGCCTATTTGCGCTTATTACATCATCGGCAAAATGACACCGCTTTTGAACGGATTATCAATTTACCAAAACGGGGAATTGGTGATAAAACCCTAGAAAATCTCCGCGCAATCGCTCGCCAACATCAATGTGCTTTGTGGGAAGCCGTTCATCATGCAATAAATGCCCAATTATTAACTAAACGCGCCGCAACGCCGCTATTAGAATTTGTCACGTTTATTGACAAACTGAGTGAACAACTGCTTGACTGTTCACTCAGTGAAAAAGTGCAACAGATTATTCAACAAATGGGATTAATCGCCCATTATCAAAAAGATGACCCGATTGATGCACAACGTCGTCAAGAGAATTTAGATGAATTGCTCCGCGCTACCCAACAATTTGAAACACAGAATAAAGAAGAGTTTGATATTGTAAGTGCTTTTCTTGCCCAAGCGGCTTTAGAAGCGGGTGAGGGACAAGGAAGTAAATTTGACGATTGCGTGCAACTTATGACGCTACATTCTGCAAAAGGGCTAGAATTTTCGCTGGTTTTTTTATGCGGGCTAGAAGAAGGGCTTTTTCCACATCAAAATAGTCTTGATGAAGGTAATTTAGAAGAAGAACGACGCTTATGCTATGTCGGCATTACCCGTGCGCGTCAAACATTATACTTATCTCACAGTGAAACCCGTGCGCAGTATGGACAGCGTAATAATGCCGAACAATCACGCTTTATTCGCGAAATTCCCAGCGAATTGTTGCAGGAAATCCGTCTTAAGAGTGCCTATTCTAATCATAGCGGTGTACAACCCAGTATTACATTACAAGTAGGTGATAATGTTAGTCATCCCACTTATGGCAATGGTGTGATTATCGAGCAGGAGGGACAAGGCGAATTAACCCGTTTTCAAGTACGCTTTGCCAAAGGTGCGACAAAATGGCTGTTATTGGCTTATACCCGCTTGGAAAAGTGTTAGATTTTTATCTGAACCACAACTCACTGAATTATCAGAATTAAAAGACAGGCAAAAAACACAGGGATAGCACCGCTTCCGCCATGCTATCCCTATTGCTTTATTCATCTTGTCTTTTAAACGCTGACAGCGCTATTAATTCTAAAAGTCCTGACTCAGATGGTTTTTATTCATAACGCAATGCGTCAATTGGATTCATACGGGCAGCCCGTTGGGCGGGGAAAAACCCAAAGAAAACCCCGACAAAAGCGGCTGACCCCAATGCGGATAAGGAAATCATAGGGTCTATGCTAATCGGAAATTGTCCCATTTGTGCCACAGCAAATGAACCTGCGGCACCAATACTCAGTCCAATTAATCCACCAACCACGCATAACGTAATGGATTCCACTAAAAATTGATTGCGGATGTCTTTACGTCTTGCCCCTAATGCGATGCGTAATCCAATTTCACGGGTGCGTTCGGTCACTGAGACGAGCATGATATTCATAATCCCAATCCCTCCCACAATGAGCGAAATCGCCGCCGTAGAAGCGAGCAATAAACTTAATGTATTTTGCGTTGCACTGCGGGCTTGAATAAATTCGGCAAGATTGCGTACTGAAAAACTGTCTTTTTCCCCTGTTTTTACGCCCCGCCGTACCCGTAATAAATCTTCTACATCACGTTGTACTTCGCTAACAACAGCATTATCAGAAACTTGTAACGCCATATCTTGCACATAGTCGCGGACGACATTATTCCCGCCAAATAAGCGGTTACGTGCAGTCGCAGTCGGGACAAAAATCACATCATCGTTATCCCTGCCCATAGAAGACTGTCCTTTTTCACCTAACACACCAATCACTTGAAAAGGCGTATTTTTAATGCGAATCACTGAGCCTACAGGTGACGCATCACCGAATAAATTTTCAATAACCGTATGTCCTAATAACGCAACTTTAGCCCCTGAGCGAATTTCTGACGCAATAAAATTGCGTCCGTCCACAATGCTCCAACCACGTACAGCAAGATATTCTTCATTTACGCCATAAACGGTTGTTGTCCAGTTTAAGCCCATAGCAATAATGGCGGCAGACCCTCTGACCGTGCCAGAAGCTGCAATGACATCAGGAATTTGTTCACGAATCGCTACAACGTCCGATTCTGAAAAAGGTCGCCCTGTGCCTGCACCTGATTGTCGTCCGCCCCCCATGTCCAAAGAACTAGGCATAACCATCAGTAAGTTACTGCCTAATTCTTGAATACGTTTTTCTACTTCTCGTTTTGCCCCTGTGCTGATAGAAACCATGATAATGACAGACGCAACGCCAATAATAATGCCTAACATGGCTAAAATACTGCGTAAAGCGTTTAAACGCAGGGCAAGAAAAGCAACTCGAACCGCTGTCCAAATACTCATGCGTGTTTGTCCTCTAAGAGTAAACCATCACGAAACATTAAACGTCGTTTAGCGTGGTCAGCAATATCAGGTTCATGCGTGACGAGAATAACCGTAATGCCCATTTGGTTGAGTTGTCCAAAAATTGCCATCACTTCTTCAGAGGTTTTTGTGTCTAACGCACCCGTTGGTTCATCTGCTAATAAAATACGCGGTTCATTAACCAATGCGCGCGCAATGGCAACCCGTTGTTGTTGTCCACCAGAGAGTTGTGAGGGTTGATGATCCATGCGTTGTCCTAGTCCAACCAGTTCTAAACATTGTTTCGCGCGCTCATGACGATTTGGGCGTGCTTTTCGGGAATAGAGCATGGGCAACTCCACATTTTCTAGGGCGGAAGTGCGAGCCAATAAATTAAATTGTTGGAAAACGAAGCCAATGACTTCATTACGAAAATAAGCCAGCTCATCCGATGATAAACTGCCTATATTACGCCCATCAATTTCTAATTCCCCGCTACTGGGTTTGTCTAATGCGCCGAGTAAATTCATAAAAGTAGATTTACCCGAGCCTGATGCACCCATAACAGCAACGTATTCACCCGCATAAATATCTAGGCTGATACCCCGCAAGGCTTGTAAAAGGTTGTCACCCATTTGATAGGTTTTGCACAGTTGTTGACAGCGGATTAAAGGGGAAGGAGTACACATTTATTTTTTTGCCTGTACTTTGGTAATCACTTTGTCACCGACCTTTAAATCATTGCCGAGTATTTCCGTTTTTTGGTCATCATTCACCCCTTGTTCAACATGATAAGAGCGGATTGAGCCATCACTTTTCTGTACCCAAACATCACCAAAATGGCGATTTTTCAAACCTTCTTGTAACGTTTGTAAACGGCTGAATTGTTCACTGGTTAAGACTGTACGCAAGGCCTGCATGGATCGCCCTGCATTCAATGATGGCGATGCGTTGCTGCCGAAGGGGTCTGGTGGTGCGGGCATATTTTGTCCGCTATTACTCCCTGTTTTATCTTTGGTTTCTTCAATCGCTACGCGGGCTTTTTCTAGTTGTTCTGCGGTTAAACCCATGTCTTTTTCTAATAAATTTAAAAGTTTTTCTTGTCTATCAGATAGTTTCTTCGTGTCATCACTTGTATTAATCCGTGCTTTAAATTCGTTGCTGGGGCGAAAACGTAATGCGTCATTAGAGATGACTAAGACATTACGGCGTTCACCCGTGACAATTTCAACATTAGCGGTCATGCCCGGTAATAGGTTTTTTTGTGGATTTTCCGCAGAGATAACAACGGTATAAGTAACAACATTGTCTAATTCGGTAGCGGCAAGGCGAATTTGTTCAATAACGCCTCGAAAACGCTGTTCGGGGTATGCGTCCACTGTGAAAAAAACGGGTGCATCAACCGAAACCCGTCCAATGTCCGCCTCATCAACCTGTGCGTCAATTTGAACTTGGCGTAAATCTTGGGCGATGGTGAATAATTCGGGTGCGGATAAACTGGCCGCAACGGTTTGTCCAATATCAACACTGCGTTTAACAACGATGCCGTTAATGGGGGAACGAATATAAGTACGGGCTAAATCAATTTCAGCACTTTCTAGTGATGCTTTACTTTGTTGAACATTTGCTTGGGCATTTTCCAGTTGTGCGCGTGTAATTTCTATTTCTGCGGCAGCAACTTGATAAGCAGCGCGGGCAGTATCTAAAGCTGATTCAGAAACAGAACCTTTAGCTTGTAATGATTTATTGCGTTGATATTCGCGTTCAGTATTCGCTGCGGTTACTTTGGTTCGTTCTAACGTTGCTTGTTGTACTTTAACAGTTGATTCAGCAACATTTAATGCTGCTTTTGCTTGATTAACACGGGTTTTGTAGGTGCTGTCGTCTAAACGCGCAATAATTTGGTCTTTTTTAACTTCACTATTAAAATCTGCTTTTATTTCAGTTAATTGTCCTGATAGTTGTGAGCCGACAGATACTGTAATTAATGCACGTACAGAACCAGAAGTAGAAACCACTTGGCGAATATCGCCTAATGTCACTTCACTGGTTTGGATAGTAAAGGCTTGTTTCGGGGTTTCTTGTTTTTGTGTTTTAAACCAGATGAATCCTGCAATAACGGCAATACTGAGAAAACCCCAGACAAGTTTTTTCATAACAAATACTCCAGCAGACTTTTTATGTAGGTGACATGGAGCTTGTACGTATTGTTTGTGCGGTTTCCGTCGTTAGTAGAAAAATATAAAGACAGTCCGTATTAAAACCATTGAAAGAGTGGGTTTAAATTGGCAATAAAATTCAGTTAATTGTTTCGAAAATTAAACGGATTAAAATGCAATTATTAAATTGCCTGTAGTGGTAATAACTTATTAATTTATAAAAAATTTTATATGTTTTATAAATTAATTTTAATGGGAAGTTGGTGGATAACTTTTAATACTTGGGCGGGAGCAATTTGTGGACAGCAGTGATACTGTTAGAGGGCGTATAAATATAAGCTGTTATTTATAGTAAATAATAGTTAAAAAGACTGATAACGAATTACCAGTCTTTTTCTTGATAACTTAATCTCGTGAGTCTTTAAACATCCGATAACCGCTAATCATGGTACTGACCAGACTTTGACGTGACATGATGTCTTCACGAATGGCCGCATAAATATGAATCATTACAAAAATTAACACTGCCCACATACCCAGTTGATGGAATGTGTGGACATCTTGGCTTTGTCCAAATAATGGAATCACCCAGCCAAATAGCACATCTTGCCAACTGCCCGCGCCTGTTCCTTCTGCGTATAACGCAAAGCCTGTCAACATCATGAAAGGTGAACCTAAGGTGATGAAGAAAAACATGGCAAGTTGGGCAAGCGGATTGTGTCCAACGTATTTTTTCGGTTCTTTTGCCAGAAAAAAATACCAACGCAATTCATAAATCACCTCAGACCACCATGTTAAATTGAATATCGGCAGGATAAACAATTGGCGGGAGTGGTGATTGCCAAAAAATGCCCAGTAAATTCGTGCAAAAAAGCCAATCGTGAAAATATACGCTGTCGCAAAATGGGTGAAGCGAATATAACCCATTACAAAATGCTCGCTTGCTTCCCCACCGATAGAGGGTAAGGGATGAGAGATTAAATAGCCTGTTATCATTAAGATTGTGATACACAAAGCATTTAACCAATGCCATAAACGCACAGGGGTTTCATAGACGTAAATGGATTGTACGTAACGAAACTTTCCTTTTGTTTCAACGGATGTTGTCATATAAACCTCCGCTATAACACCTTTACTTTTGCCAATTCTTGCCCGTCAGGGGAAATGACGTGGGTAGAGCAGGCTAAACAAGGGTCAAAGCTGTGTAAAGTCCGTAAAATTTCTAATGGTTGGTCAGCAACCGCAACAGGCGTATCTAGTAATGAAGCTTCATACGCGCCGATTTGTCCTTGTGGGTCACGTGGGGATGCGTTCCATGTGGTTGGTACAACGGCTTGATAGTTAGCAATTTTGCCATTTTCCACGACAACCCAATGTCCTAACGCACCACGCGGGGCTTCGCCATAACCAACGCCCTTCACTTTGCCCCATAAATTGGGGTCCCATTTTTCCATATTGGCTGTGTTGGAATCACCCGCTTTGATGTTGGCAACGAGTTTGTCAAACTGGCGACGCATTTCATGTGAGGCCCAAGAGGCTTCTAAACCCCGTGCGGCTGTCCGTCCTAATGTGGAAAATAAGGCAGTAATGGGTAAGCCTAAATCACTCAGGAGTTTGTCAACGGGTTCTTTAAACTCGGGCATATTTTTGGCGTAGCCGATGATATAGCGGGCTAAAGGTCCGACTTCCATTGCATGACCTTTCCAACGCGGGGACTTAATCCATGAATATTTGGCGGATTCATCGATTTGTTCAATATTGGTTTTTGTGCCTTTGGATTTGCTACCGAGTTCAAATTTAGGTTCAGTCACGCCATCCCAAGGGTGTAAGCCTTTGCTTTCATCAGCGTAGGCATACCATGAGTGGCTGACAAATTCTTGAATTTGGCTAGGGTCGCGTAGGTCAACATCGTAAACCGTGGATAAATCACCATTCAGAATTGCGCCAGCAGGCATTAATAGGCTCTTGTTGGTGTAGTCGTTGGCAATATCAGGAAATTCGCCGTAAGACATAACGTTTTTACCTGATAATCCACCGCCATATAACCAGTCTTTGTAGAACATGCCGATGGCTTTAATATCAGGTACATAAACCTTATCAATAAAATCAATTGTTTGGTCTATAATGCTGCTGACTAAGTTTAGGCGTTCCATGTTAATCGCCCCGACTGCGCCTGTATTGTCTAAATTAATTGCGCAGGGCATCCCGCCGACTAACCAGTTAGGATGGGGATTTTTTCCACCAAAAACGGTGTGAATTTTTACAATTTCTTTTTGAAAATCTAAGGCTTCTAAATAGTGCGCGACGGCCATTAAATTGGCTTCGGGCGGTAATTTATATGCAGGATTCCCCCAGTAGCCATTCATGAAAGGACCTAATTGTCCTGATTCAACAAAGGCTTTTAAACGGGTTTGAATATCTAAGAAATAACCGGGAGAGGATAAGGCCCAACTAGAAATGCTTTGGGCTAACTCGGAGGTTTTTTTCGGGTCAGCTTGTAAGGCACTGACGACATCAACCCAATCTAGCGCATGTAAGTGATAGAAATGAACTAAGTGGTCATGTGCGTATAAGCAGAGTTGCATTAAGTTACGAATAGTATTCGCATTTTCAGGGATTTTAATCCCAGCGGCATCTTCTACCGCGCGCACGGAAACAAGGGCGTGTGTGCCTGTACAAACCCCACAAATCCGCTCGCAAAATGCCCATGCATCGCGCGGGTCACGTCCTTTTAAAATAACTTCTAATCCGCGCCACATGGTTCCTGTAGAAACCGCGTTACGAATCACATTGTTTTCGTCTAAATTCACTTCGCAACGCATGTGACCTTCAATACGGGTCACTGGGTCGACAACAACGCGCTTGCCGCTATCGTCTAAAGAAAATCCATTTGGTGTTGTCACCACAGCCATTATTGCTCACTCCTTTCTACGGGTTCTATTTCTGCTTGCTGACCGCCTTTACGGGCGCGTTGAATCGCAGTTGCCGCGATATGGGCAACAATTGCACCACCAACCACGCCTGCTGCTGCCATACCTACTTTGTCTGCCGTCGCTTCTACGCCGATGTGTTCGCCCATTTTTGCAGCACCATCAATGTAATGTCCTACATCGGTGACACGGTCGTAGAATGAGCCTTTATCCCAAAAGCCATCTTCAGAACAGCCAATACAGCCATGTCCTGAGCCAATCGGGAAGGAAACGCCTTCATTCCAGCGCACGGTAGAACAGGCGTTGTAAGTGGTTGGCCCTTTACAGCCGACTTTGTACAAACAGTAGCCTTTACGGGCGTTTTCATCGTCCCATGCTTCTACGTATTGACCAGCGTCAAAGTGGGGGCGACGGTAGCATTTATCATGAATCCGTTGTCCATAGAACATTTTAGGACGACCTTGACGGTCTAATTCTGGCAGACGACCAAAGGTCAGCATGTAGGTAATCACGCCCGTCATGACTTCAGCAATCGGTGGACAGCCCGGAATTTTAATAACGGGTTTATCTAAAATAACTTTATGTACGGGGGTTGCTTGGGTTGGATTGGGTTTTGCCGCTTGAACACAGCCCCAAGATGCGCAAGAACCCCATGCAATAACGGCTTTCGCGCCTTCTGCGGCACGTTTTAGTTGTTCGACAAAGGGTTTACCGCCAATAATGCAGTACATACCATCTTCATTTAGCGGGGGATTTCCTTCTACAGCAAGAATGTAATTACCTTTATATTTTGCAATGGTTTCTTCCAAACAGGCTTCTGCTTGGTGTCCTGCGGAGGCCATGAGAGTATCGTCATAATCTAGCGATAGCATGGATAACACCACATCCTTAGCAAGCGGATGGGCGGAGCGAATAAACGATTCTGAGCAACACGTGCATTCTAAACCGTGTAGCCAAATAACGGGCGTGCGCGGTTTTGTTTCCATCGCGTGCGCGATTTGTCCAATGTATTCGGGTCCTAGCCCTAGTGCTGCCGCCGTTAAACTGCAAAACTTGAGGAAGCTCCGCCGAGTGATGCCTTGTCGCCGCATCACCTCGTAATAGGTATCAATTGTGGACATGGTGGTTTTCCTAATAGATGTTTTTGAAATTGCTATGTACTAACCATTTTTCGTCAATCTATAAGACGGGAATGAATTCACATAATAAAACGCTAACTATAAAGAAGTTTAACCTAGTTAATCAATCTTAATTTTTTTAATAAAAAAATGGTTATTTTTTATTTTGTTATGTCACTTTAGTTTATTTTAATAGTTGATTTAAATGATAGGGTATTTTTTGTGTCTTGAAATAATTATTAGTATTACTAATTGAAAGTTAGTATTTTTTTTATTAAAACAAGTCTATTTTTTCTTTTTATACAAAAAATGATTAATTTGCATGGGTAATATGCACAATGAAAAAAATAGGTAGCGTCTAACAACTGTTTTTCGTCCTTAAATGTTGTTGGTTTTGATAATTCTGTGCATTCTGGTGTGGGTTATAAGCAACAGTACTATAAAAAGATTAAATAGAATATCAGTAAAAAGAGCGCATCAATAGAACAATTTGCTCGTTACCAAGCTCTGCTTGGTAATGCCTGCCTTGCAAGCTCCGCTTGCCGAGTACAAGCGGACTTAAGCGTGGGACGTTCAAGTACCCGCCAAGCAGAGCTTGGCGAATAGGCATTACCAAGTGAAACTTGGTAACGAGCAATAGACAGCGTCTAACAACTGTTTTTCGTCTTTAAATGTTGTTGGTTTTGATAATTCTGTGCATTCTGGTGTGGGTTATATTGCATAAAAAAACGGATAACTTCATATAATATAAAGTTATCCGTAATAAAATGATTATTACTTTCGGTTTGCTATTATTGCGGTTGTAACAATTGAGGTTGTTGACCTTGTGATTGTTGTTGTAGTTGTTCAGCACGTTTTTGGTCAACAGAAATTTTGATTTCTACACGACGATTTTGTGCTTTACCCGCAGCGGTTGAATTGGAGGCAATCGGCATAGATTCACCGTAACCCATAGAACTTAAACTAGAAATACCGATATTTTTTCTCCGTAAGAATAGTTCTACTGCACCCGCACGACGTTCAGACAGGTCTTTGTTATATGCGTCTGTGCCATCACTGTCGGTATGACCTTCAATAGTAACGATGTTTTCAGGATATTTGGAGAATACTTGCGCCAGTTCGTCAAGTTTGATGGATTCGCTTGCCTTGATGTCGGATTTATCCCAGTCGAATAAAATCTTCATGCGGGCTTCAATTTTTTGTTGTTCTTTGTCGTAGTTGACGGTTTCAACACCGGGTACTTTTTCTAGTTCTTCGGTTTGTTGACTCATGCGTTGTCCGATAAACGCACCTAACATAGTGCCAGCAACTGCGCCAATAATCGCGCCTTCTTTTTTGTTACCTGATTGGTGTCCAATCACACCGCCTAATACACCGCCTGCAACTGCGCCAATCCCAGCACCTGCGCCAACAGTCTTGGTTTGGCTACTTGCGCCACATCCTGAAAGAATGAGCGCGGAAACCATTGCGGCAACCATGATATGTGTCAATTTCATAAAAACCTCTTGTGATAATAAATAGGGGTAAAACGGCCATTGTAATCGGTTTTACTTAGGGGTAAATCCATACATAAGAAAAGCACTATAGGCAATATTGCTGACGATTTGTTTATATTCAATGTGTTTATGTCAGTTGGGCTAAGGTGATTTTTCCTGCGGGGGTTTGTGCGGTAATGTTAAGTTCACGGCTGGTTATTGTGCGGTAATGCAATTCTATGACCAAATCGGGCGTACCGAGTAAAGCACCGCCCCGTTCTGCCCATTCAAAGACGCAAACAGCGGTTTCTGCTAAATAATCTCTGATACCCATGTATTCTAATTCTTCTGGGTCTGTCAGGCGGTAGAGGTCAAAGTGATAGAGTTGGTGTGTCGGTAATTTGTAGGGTTCTACAAGGGTGTAGGTAGGGCTTTTGACGATGCCTTGATGTCCTAACGCATTGATAAAGCCGCGCACAAAGGTTGTTTTTCCCGCTCCAAGTTCGCCAATCAGGTGTATGGTTAGTTGTGGTGGACAAATTAACGCCAGTTTTTTGCCCCATTGCGCCATCGTTTGGGCCGAGTCTATCAGTTGTGTGGTAAACATGCGGGCGGTTGCCTTTTTAAGGAAGATTAGCGAAGAAAATAATAAAAAGTCAGCCCCGTCCCAACAAGGACAATAAAGCGTTTTAAATAAAGGGGCGGAAGGCGACGGGCGAGGCTAACACCTGCATATCCACCAATAATAGAGCCTGCCATCATTATTAGGGTATGTGACCAGCTCACTGCGTTTGCAAGTATGAAGGTGATAACGGCAACGCTATAAATAACAGCGGATAGGATGTTTTTTAAGGCGTTTAGGGTGTGTAAGTCGTCTTGACGACTGATTGCAAGCGTTCCCAGTAGCATAATGCCCAAACCTGCACCAAAAAACCCGCCATATATTGCAGTCATTAGTTGTAATGTTTTATCAAATAGTTGGCGTTGCAAGCGAGAGCTTGTCGAGTGGTGTGAGTGGTGTAAGACTTTTCTGAGTCTGTCACTGAATGCGAATAGGAGCGTTGCTAATAAGATAAGGTAGGGAATTAAATTTACAAATAAAGCCTCTTCAATGCTTAGGAGTAATACGCCCCCAATAACGCCCCCACATAAGGCGATGGAGAGTAAAGGAATGAGGTTTAATGTGGGTTGTCGGAGTTCGTGGTGATATGCCCAAGCACTCGCAATGCTCGCAGGGCAGAGCGCGACGACGTTGCTAGCATTGGCGATAACAGGTGGTACGCCTATCGCTAATAAAACGGGAAAAGTGAAAAATGTGCCTCCCCCTGCAATGCTATTTAATGCACCAGCCATTAATGCCGCTATGACCAACAGTAGGCTATCGAGTAGTGTCATTGTTAAATTTATCTTGTTTGAACATTCTGATGCAGACAATCTTTATTTGTTATTTGCGGTTTAAAGCGATTGCGGTTTGTGCCAAACGCTTGCCTAGCGCACGACATAAACGGTGTTCCGCTTCGCTTAAACTGTTCTGTTGTTCAACCCCTGCGAAATGGCTCGCCCCATAAGGCGTTCCCCCACTGCGGGTATTGAGTAAATCCGCTTCAGTATAAGGAATACCCATAATCAGCATTCCATGATGCAGTAGTGGCAAAAACATGGAGGTTAGCGTTGTTTCTTGCCCACCATGCAAACTGCTACTGGAAGTAAAGACGCATGCAGGTTTGCCAACTAATGCACCCGCTAGCCATAAACGACTGGTCTGGTCAAGAAAATATTTCATTGGGGCTGCCATGTTACCAAAATAACAAGGACTACCTAAAGCCAATCCATCACAAGCCTGTAATTCTTCTAGGCTTACATACGGTGCGCCCTTGTCTGGAACAGTAGGTGCGCTTGCCTCACAAACAGTGGATACAGGCGGTACAGTGCGGAGCATTGCTTGACAGTTAGGGACTTCTTCAACACCGCGTGCAATTTTTTGTGCCATTTGTGCCACATGTCCGTGGCGGCTGTAATACAAAATGAGGATTTCTAACATAAGAAAAATCTAATTCCTTTGATAGCATAAAGTAAATTCATAACAATTGGTTTGTTGCAAATAATTGGTATCGTAGTAAAAAACCAACAGCGTGGCGTATATAACATATTTTTGTCGTATATTTCCCAACTTTTGAACATCCGAAATTTTATTTTTCAAGGCGATTTATCGCATTTTTCATTTAATCCGTAGTTTTCTTGACAGTCAATTATACACTGGTAATAATTTTAGCCAAAAAGACTTATAGTTATCTTATTATACATTTCATTATTTTTAATTTATTACTCTGCCATATCCCTGAAAATACCTTGTCATTACATTAAGATTTTCAAATAAACACGGGATAAATTATTATATTCTCTTTTCTTAACCAGTGGAGTTTATTCATGCGAACCGTACCCCAGTCACTTGGTACTTTAATGCTCTTTTTATTGACAATGGGGGGTTGTGCGAGTGTACCTATTCAAGAAATGAGTGATGCTCGTCAAGCCTTAAAGGCGGCGCAAGATATACAAGCAGAGCGTTATGCACTTTATAAACTAGAAGCAGCAAAAGAAAGTTTGTTAGAAGCAGAACAAAATTTAGAAAGTGGGAATATGAATCAAGCGCGTTATGCAGCGGTTCGAGCAAAAGAACAAGCCGTTGGGGCGCATAATGTCACAATTGCCTTAGATCGGGCTGGGGAAATGTGGGAGCGATTAGTTAATTTAGGCTTACAACCTGCGCACATAGAAATTATTTTACAAAAGGCAAAGGCTAGCGCACAAGAAGGTGCAATTGATGACAGTCTCTCTTTAGTAGAAATTTTTTCCCGCGAAGGACGTGATTATTTAAATCTATTTTACCTTGAACAAGCTAATTTACTCATCGTGGCAGTACGTAATCATCAAACTCAATTAAATAGTGATCAATTAGCAACCCTACAAGCAGCCGAATTAGCTTATCAGGCGGGTAGAGGAGAAGAAGCAATTAATTTAATTAGAAACCTTCACAATCGTTTACAGTATTCAACGCCATAACTGATTAACAGGATTGTGCATTTTTTGAGTGTGCCAACAGCGTGCTATTTTGTCCTCAAACTGTGACAAATTACTATGCTAATAAATTGTTTATAAATAAAATTCACCTGATAATTTATAATCTAACTATTTTATTGGTCAATAAACTAAAAGAATCCAGTACAATAGACAGGTTTATAGCGTGACTACACTCTCTCATCACGTTCATCACGTCAGCCACCAATTAATTGCCCACTGAGAAATGTCGTGATTTCAAAGTTATCATTTCAACTACAGCTCTTGTTTTTTCTATTAGGAAGTTGTTTACCTTATGCCTGTTTTGCTACGCCAACTGTTGCAACTGAATATCAGGTAAAAGCAGCTTTTTTATATAATTTTGCTAATTTCATCAGTTGGCCTTCTACCGCATTTACTGACAGCACACAAACTTTTCAAGTTTGTATTTTTGGCACTGACCCTTTTGAAGAAGTGTTAGATAATCTTTTAAAAAACCAAAATGCCAAAGATAGAAAAATAAAGGCAGTACGCTTATTAAACACAGCGACAATTAATAACTGTCATATCTTATTTATCGGTCAATCAGCCCAGATTCAACTAGAAGACTTATTGGCGTTGTTAGACTCTTATTCCGTCTTAACAGTCAGCGATATACCCGATTTTGTTTTGCGAGGTGGCATGATAGAGTTTTTCACAGTAGATAATAAAATTCGGTTAGCCATAAATCCCGATAAACTCGAAGCAGCAGGAATGAAAGCGGATGCTAACTTGCTTCGTCTTTCCAAAATCATGCGTCCTTTACGAGATTAATGTCTAATGCGAGCGTTTGCTAACTTATCCATTCGTCATAAATTAGTCTTCATCACAATGTTGACTAATGTGGTCGCATTGCTCGTTGCCTCAACCTTTTTTGCGATGAACGAGGTCAACTCTCTACGCACAGCCATGATACGTGATTACACCGTATTGGCTAAAGTATTAGGCGCAAATAGCGCAGCTCCACTTATTTTTCTTGCACCTG
Organism: Beggiatoa leptomitoformis; assembly: GCF_001305575.3. Classification (NCBI taxonomy): domain Bacteria; kingdom Pseudomonadati; phylum Pseudomonadota; class Gammaproteobacteria; order Thiotrichales; family Thiotrichaceae; genus Beggiatoa; species Beggiatoa leptomitoformis. Next base: position 261,671 of record NZ_CP012373.2, on the reverse strand, counting down.
AAGCGGCAAAAGACTCTTTAGCCTCATTAAGTTTTGAGCCAAATGTCACGGCCGCAGTGATTTATGACCAAAGCGGAGCAGTCTTTGCGACGTATCAACGCAACGAGTCAATTTCCTTTGACCCGCCCCCTGTTGAAGCAACTAATTACCAATTTAAATCAAATCATCTGGATATATTTGAAGATATTGTTTTTAAAAATAAAACTATCGGCGCGTTATATATTCAATCAGATTTAGGGCGTATTAATAGCTTATTGCTTGAATACGCTGTGATTATCTTAATCATTTTATTAATTTGTTCTTTACTCGCATTCGGTGTTTCTACCTTTTTACAGCCCTTAATTTCCCGTCCAATATTACACCTTGTGGAAACAACCAGCGTTGTTGGTCGACAAGGGGATTATAGTATTCGCGCACGTGCTTACAGTAATGACGAATTGGGCTTATTAGTAAAAGGGTTTAACAATATGTTGGCGCAAATTCAAAAACGCGACCAAATGTTAGCTAAACACCGTGAACATTTAGAAGAACAAGTAAACTTACGAACGGCAGAACTATCCTTAACAAATAAGGAGCTGGAAAAAACCGTTCAAGACTTACAAGAAGCAAAAGAAGTTGCAGAAGCAGCCAGTCAAACCAAAAGTGAATTTTTGGCAAATATGAGTCATGAAATCCGCACTCCCATGAATGCTGTCATTGGTATGGCGGGTTTATTACAAGAAACCCCATTAAGTGCGCAACAACGCGATTTTGTCGAAACTATTCGCACCAGTAGTGATACATTACTCTGCTTAATCAATGATATTTTAGATTTTTCTAAAATTGATGCAGGTAAGTTAGAATTAGAAGAAAATTTATTTAATCTACGTGAATGTGTTGAATCTGCACTGGATTTAGTCGCACCACGCGCCGCCGAGAAAAACTTAGAACTCACGGCGTTTTTTGACCATGAGGCACAACAAATACCTGATTACTTATGCGGTGATTTAACCCGCTTACGTCAGGTTTTAGTCAACTTATTAACCAATGCAGTAAAATTTACCGAACAAGGTGAAGTTGTCGTTATGGTTTCTGCTCGGCTTTTACCCGCGCAACAAGCAGACAATCAAATTGAATTATATTTTGCCGTTAAAGATACAGGCATCGGTATCCCGTCTGATCGCATAGACCGTTTATTCTTATCTTTCAGTCAAGTTGATGCGTCTATGACACGCAAATATGGCGGTACAGGATTAGGGTTGGCTATCTCTAAACACCTATGCGAATTAATGAAAGGTAAAATTTGGATAGATAGTGAAATTGGCAAAGGATCAACTTTTTACTTTACAATTACCACTACCATTGGAGAAAACCCAAACACCACCATACCCAGTATCCCGATTGAATTAGTTGGTAAACATTTGCTGATTGTTGATGACAATGCGACTAATTTACGTATTTTAAAACTCCAAACCCAACAATGGGGAATGGCTGCAGAAGAAGCCTTTTCAGGGAAAGAAGCCTTAAATCGCCTACAACAATCCACAATACCCTTTGACCTCGTGATTTTAGACATGCAAATGCCTGAAATGGACGGGTTGACATTAACAAAAGAAATCAGAAAAACATATAATATTAAAGAACTACCCATTATTATGTTGACTTCATTGGGCAGACATCATGCAGATATTAGCCCTCATCTGTTTTCTGCCTATTTAACTAAACCTGTTAAAGCCGCTCAATTACTCACGGTTATAAAATCTGTTTTTAGCCCGCAATCGCTAGATCCTTCTCAACACATTGAATTATCTTCTCCTGACCAAGACATGGCGAAGAAACATCCTTTACGTATTTTATTAGCAGAGGATAATCTTACAAATCAAAAAGTTGCTATTCACTTACTTCGTCGTCTCGGCTACTCTGTTGATATTGCTAGTAATGGTAAAGAAGCCGTAGAGGCCGTTGCGCGCCAACATTATGATACTATCTTAATGGACGTACAAATGCCTGAAATGGACGGGTTTGAAGCAACAGAACAAATTCGTGAACGCTGGCAACATTTTGAACAACGTCCTTACATTGTTGCAATGACGGCTCATGCTTTACAGGGATATCGGGAAAAATGCCTAGCGGCAGGCATGGATGATTATGTAACTAAACCCATTCGTCGCGAAGAACTCGTTGCTGCATTATGGCGTAGTCCTTCACGGTTACAATTACAATCTGTAGAACCCCCATTACTCACGGTTTCTACACCAACTACACCAGTAAAAACGTCTCAGCAACCTACTGTAATTAATAATACACCGACAATAATGACTGATATGAATCAACTTTCTTTGCTGAAGGAACAACTCCAAACGGCATTATCCAGTTTAATTGGTGATGATGAACCTGAATTAATCCGAGAATTAATGACCACCTATTTAGATGGGGGAGAAAGCTTAATCGAGCAATTATACAGCGCGATAGCCGATTCAAGTGCAGTTGACATGGCATTGCTTGCACAAGTGACGCATAGCCTTAAATCAAGTAGTGCTAGTTTGGGGGTTTTAGAACTAGCCGATTCTTGCAAAGAGGTTGAATATCAATGTCGACAAGGGGATAGCACTGATATTGTATTAAAAACACAGAAAGTTATCAGTGAGTATCATCAGGTTAAACAAGCAATACAAAGCTTGTTAGGCTTAGAAATCAGTCCGCCACTTCCACCCTTTTCACATGGCACACCGACGACTGAAACATCTGCGTTAGTGACAACAACTGATTTAGACACGCTAAAAACACAAATTACTGAGGCATTAACCCTATTAGTTGGTGATGAACAAGCGTTATTACTAGAACTCGTTGAAACCTATCTACATGATAGTCAAGAATTAGTTAAGAATATGCAAACTTATCCCAGTGCTACCATGGATTTACAAACGGTTGAACGGGCAAGTCACAGCTTAAAATCCAGTAGTGCAAGCCTTGGTGCTGTTGCACTCGCAGAATTATGTCGTCAAGTTGAAAGCCAAACCCGCCAAGGGCAAACTCAAGGGCTAACGGAAAAAATCCAACAATTAGCAGCAGAATATCAACAAGTGCATCAAGTACTTGAACATTTTTTTTTGTCCATCACCTCGCCCATAAAGACAACACAATCTGTTAACTTAATTGAGGAAAAACAGACTAGTGAGCAACTAGCACATATCGTTTTACAAACATTAACTACCATTATTGGCGACAATGAACATGCACTGCTGCTGGAACTGATTACAAGCTATCTTGAAGAATCCGACGTTGCCATTCAACTGTTGCAGCAAGCAGTTGAACAAAAAGATACTGTCAGTATTACCAGATTAATTCATAGTTTTAAGGCAAACAGTAGCAATCTTGGACTGCACAAATTAGCCAACGCTTGCCAACAATTAGAACACTATAAAAGTAATCAACAAATTGACTTATTAGCAAATGGGTTACAAACACTATTAGAAGCCTATTATCAGGCTAAACAAGCACTAGAAATATTAATAACACCGCCTGCTCCTGTTATCCCTGCTACAAGCAACACCATTGCTTGCGAAGACAATCAACCCACCTTTACAGTAAGCACCCCCGACCCAGCCCAGGTAAAGATTTTAGTTGTAGATGACCAACCCTATGATTCTTTACTAGTTAGTGCCTATTTACGGGAAGAGGGCTACAATGTGCTGGTTGCTAGCACAGGGCAAGAAGCAATTGAATTAGTTATTAATCAATCACCTAACATCGTTTTGTCCGACGTAATGATGCCAGAAATGAATGGATTTGAAGTTTGCCAACAAATAAAATCCCGTCATGAAAGCATCTTAACCCCCGTTGTTTTACTCACCGCACTAGAAGGACGAACAGAACGAATTAAAGGCATTCAAGCAGGGGCAGATGAATTCATTTCCAAACCCATTAACCGAGAAGAGCTACTTGCCCGTATTCGCTCACTATTACGCTATCAATATGCCAGAACCCAACTAGAAGAAGCACAAAAATTACAACTCAAAAGTGTTTTTAAACGCTATGTTTCTCCAAAACTGGTCGACGAAATTCTTGCAACCCCCGAAAAGGCAGAAATTGTACTAGCTAATCAACAAAACCGTTTAGATGGTGTGATTATGTTTGCCGATTTGCGTGGTTTCACCACCATGTCCGAAGTATTACAACCCATTCATGTTGTAAGTTTATTAAACGAATTTTTTACCATGCTGACAGAAATTGGCTATCAATATGACGGCACTATTTTTAACATGGCAGGTGATTGTTTATTAATCGGTTTTGGCGTACCGTTTAACCAAATAGATGCACCACAACGGGCGATTCATGCCGCGTTAGACATGCAACACGCTTTTGTTGCACTCCGTGACGCATGGCATCAACAACATCAAGTAACCGTTGGATTAGGCATTGGAATTAATAAAGGAGAAATTATTGTCGGCAACGTAGGCTCACCCAACTATATGAATTATACTGTAATTGGGGACACAGTGAATGTTGCATCACGCCTTGTAAACTTAGCCAGTCGTGGAGAAATTATTCTTTCACACAGTATTTTTAATGCGATAGAAGATATGTCGCTAACATATCCTGTTGAATCCCTCGCGCCTGTACAATTGAAAGGCAAATCGCAACTTCAACAGATTTACCGTATCGTTTGCTCTGCTGTGTGACTTAAATAATGCTAAAAATACCGTCGCAAAAACCACCCGCCTCTGAACACACCACGAGTCTGACCCCTATACATAAAGGGATGATTGTCTGTCTTATACTTTTGTTACTGATAATAGCGAATAGCTTTTTAGTATTGCAACACATTCAACGCGATTTTCAAGAATCCATTTCACAACAAACGATTCAACAAAAAAACCTTACTGCTTTATACCAAGCAATCCAACGGCGTTTTATTTATTTACAACAACTAGCCTTAATTAATAACCCCGCTACTCGCCAAAATATTTACTACCAACTCAAACAACAACAAGAAATTATTTTAGATAAGCAACAACAACTCACAGAATTACCCTTATTTTCTCAAGTACATCAACCATTAGAAGATATATCCCACATAAATACACAACTGATTGCACAATATCGACAATTTATAGATACAACACTCACCGATTTACCCTTTAATAAAGAACGTTTTTTAAGCGACAATATTTATCCTCTTGAAACACAATTGGAACAATACCTGACACAACTGATAGAAACGCAACAAAATAGCACCCCGCAAGCAATTAAAAATTCTGATTATCAATGGTTTATATGGATAGGTATTGGCGCAATATTCTGTACCTTACTCCTCTTTTTTACCTTAGGGATACTCATTGGACGCTATTTAAAAAACCTGCAAAAACAACTAAATTGGGTGAGTGAAACCGCAGAATCTGCAAATCAAGCGAAAACCAATTTTTTGACAAATATCAGCCATGAAATTCGTACACCACTCAACGCAGTTGTCGGTGTAACACATCTATTACGTAAAACAGAACTAACCCATAATCAACAAGAACTCATAGAAACAATTCAACGGAGCAGTCAGGAATTTTTACAGCTTATTGATAATATATTAGATTTTTCAAAAATAGACACGGGACAATTAACCTTAGAAGAAGAAGTATTTGAGCTGCAACAAGCCATAGATAAAATTCTACGCCGCATTGCGCCAAAAGCCCTTTCTAAAAATATTCAACTGACACTCATGTTAGATCGTAATGTCCCCTTAGCTGTTTTTGGCGACATGATTCGTTTTCAACAGATTCTCGGTCATCTAATGGATAATGCCGTTAAATTTACAGAAAAAGGCGAGATTATTCTCACCGTTACCCGTCACTTATTAAATGACAACAAAATCGAACTATTCTGCACGGTTAAAGATACAGGGGTTGGTATTCCCATAGAACAACTTGATAGCTTATTTAAATCATTCAGCCAATTAGATACCTCTGTTACCCGCCGTCATGGAGGAACAGGGCTAGGGCTTGCAATTTGTCAACAACTCTGTCAACTGATGGGCGGTACTATTTGGGTTGAAAGCCAAGTTAATCATGGTTCTAACTTCAGTTTTACTGTGACTTTTACCTTACCCCCTCATGTAGCAATAGAAGAAGCCCCTTTTTGTCCACCAACCACCTCCACCCCCCTACGTATTCTGGTTGTAGAAGATAATGAAACCAGCCGTAAAGTTGCCGCGTTACTATTTAACAGCATGGGCTATGAAGTTGATTTAGCAAATGATGGGCAAGAAGCCATCAAAGCGGTTAATCGTCACGTATATGATATTGTTTTTATGGATATTCAAATGCCAGAAATGGACGGTATTGAAGCAACCCGCCGTATTCATGAAGCATGGCCAATTGATCAACGTCCCTACATCATTGCAATGACGGCTCATGCGTTACGCGGTGACCGCGAAAAATGCTTGGCTGCGGGGATGAATGATTACATTGCAAAACCTGTACGCCCGCCTGAATTGCTTGCCGTTATTAACCGTTGGCAATCCTCACTAAATGCGCAAACACATAACAATCCATGGATTAAAATTGTCGTGACCGATACGATGGATAGTTTATCTTAAACAGCCCTTCTCAAAAAAATTAAAAATCATGTCACATCAATTTACTGCTTTCACCGTACTATTAAAACGGGATTTAATGCTTGCTTACCGGCATCGTGCTGAGTTAAGTAACCCACTGCTTTTTTTCTTAATTGTTGTAAGCCTATTTCCGCTAGGCATTTCACCAGACCCCAACGTATTACAAAATATTGCACCCGGTGTTATCTGGGTAGCGACCTTATTGGCGGCGATGTTATCACTGGATAATCTTTTTCGGTCTGATTTTGATGATGGTAGCTTAGAACAAATCGCCCTGAGTGCGCATAATTTACCCCTGCTTGTATTAGCAAAAACACTGGCGCATTGGCTGGTTACAGGATTGCCTTTATTGCTGGTTTCCCCATTATTAGGCATTTTTATGTTTTTACCGACAGAAGCTATAGGAATCTTGTTATTAACCCTACTGTTAGGAACACCTATTCTTAGTTTAGTTGGAGGAATTGGGGTTGCTCTAACAGTTGGTTTGCGACGCGGCGGCTTATTACTGTCTTTGTTAGTCTTACCTTTATTTATTCCTGTTCTCATCTTTGCCGCTAGTGCAGTGAACGCGGCGACCAGTGGCTTGCCTGTAACGGGACAACTCTACTTTTTAGGTGCATTACTCACCCTTGCACTTACCCTATCACCCTTTGCAATGGCTGCCGCGTTGCGAATCAGTTTAAATTAGACATTAATCAAAAATAGGTGACAGTGGGCAATGCCCCACTACCCTTAAATACACGAGAGAAACATTAATAAAAACAATTGTAAAAATCTTTACATTAAAAAATAATGTGTTACTATAATAGCTATAAAAATAAAAACATTATGTGCGTTATGACTATCCTCAACCTAAGATTAAGAGAGGTCTTTAATGAAATATTGTTTTGGTATTTGCCTGATGCTCACTGGTTTATTATAGTCATCTAGCAGTGGCTTCCTACACCTACAATGTCTTTTCTACTGTTCCAGGTAGTAACGCAATGTATGGGACATATACATACAGTTTTGATATAAACAACCCCATAAGACTACGCATACTTACCCATAGCTTTTCAGAGGCCGCCTATACGAACGCAGGCACTGCAATAATTAACGCGGTGAGTGCCTCAACATCCCCGTCAGTGACTGTGCAATTTCAAATTGATTCTATTACGAATCTAGCCCCACCTTATAACAATACAGTCATCTTTTATGAAATGAATACGGGGGAAAGCCAGTATTCAGCGGCGGCAATGGGTATCAATGCGATTGGTCAGACATGTTTTAACAATGTAACGCTAACACCAGATGTAACCTACTCCTATTTTGTTTCTGTACAGCTTGCAAACAATATCCAGCCATCTCAAAATTGTGAATATCAAACAATTAGTAGTGGATTAGTTATGTTCAATACAATAGCTTGGAATAGTATTTTCAGTGCTGGTGGTTCAAGAGACCCACAAAATTTTGGTTATCCCCGCGTTCAAAATAGTTCTTTATTATGGTTGCCACCTTTACCCGAACAGACACATTGGATTTTGCATGAATTTACCCACTTATTGGGATTGGGTCATATTCTGCGAGATAAATATGGTGTGTTTCTTCTCCCTACTCCAGATTCGTGTGCTTCCGTGATGACGGACACGCTTTTTGGTAATTGTTCATCACTTCCAGCCCCTACGAATTACACGGCAGATGACCTGAATTTATTAAATAAACTCTATTAAGCAGAGGCTATCATTATGAAGAAGAACAAATATCTCGTATTGCTACTGGTAGGCTTGTATATCGTATTGATGAGCAATATCACGGCGGCAACGGTGGAGTTTAACTATCCTAACTCATTAGAAGAGTTAGTAAATACTTCTGATATTATTGTCGTTGGCAAGTTGCAAAAAGTGCTTTCTAACAAAAAGTTCTATGGCTACCAAGAAAGTGCTGCAGAACTGGAGAGAGTTGCGCAACAAACTTCATTGCCATTAGAGCTTTTCAGAACAGAACTGTTCGTAAAAGTTGACCGATTACTAAAAACAGACAAAACAGTTGACAGTGAAAACCTAATTGTCGGGTTAATTACCCCAGAAATCACAACCGATTTAAATTCGTTAAATGCAAGCATGGAACGAAATGCAGACAACATTGAAACACAAATATTCTTTCTGCGTAAGAACCCTGATGCAACCTATGGATTTAATACGGCTATGGGTGCTTTACATCTTGACAAGGCACAAGAGAAAGTCCTTTTAAAAGTTCAAGATAAGGTATTGTTACCATTTGGTTTAGATATTCGCTTGGGCGATTTTGAAAGTCTGATTAAATCTTTAATCAAGGACTAAGAGGAATATTATGCGTTACTATCACCACTTTTTTACGGTACTACTGACACTCCTGTTTAGTCTATCGATGGTTGCTCATGCAGAAACCGTCGTTGAAGAGGGACAGGCTACCACGACTGAAGCGACAACGATATCACCAAGTGGTTTGTTTTCAGGTGTTTATATACGAGATGATTTTCGTTATAAAGATGCTCCCATCACATATCTTTCCGTCCATGTTAACGGTAGTAGTGTGATGATAATTGATGTTAACCAGCACTTACACTTTTTAAGAAATGTGGGGTATATCACTCAGCAAGAGTATGAAAACAACATTCAGGTTTCTGCTGAAGATAGAGTTTTTTATGGACAGCATTATGGCATTCATCCTGTAGAACCGACGACTGATAATAATCCATTTAAAACTCTCCATTATGTTTATGCTCCTGGCATGGATCCGTTACTTCTTTCTAAGCCTGATGATACATGGTGGGTACCTTTTTTTCGAGCTACTTTTAGAGCATTGGAAAATAAATCCACTGGTGAAAAGAAATATACGATGGGGTTAGATCGAGATGTTGGAGGTATCTACTTCGACTATGGCAATTTCACCAAAATCTTTTAGTTTTTCCCCTTGTTCCCACTGCCTCGGTGGGAACAAGGGAAACGGTGTAATACCCTGACAGGCAAAACAACATACCCACGAAGTCAGCCAACTCAACAGCCGTGAATACGAAATATTAGTAACCAATCAGTCGCTATTCCATCTAAGAATTTGCCCAATGCTACTTAAAAACCCAGCTTAACCGTAGAATTGGTGCGCCAAAGCTCCCCTGCTTGCGTTTTCTCTATCATCTTGAAGTCAAAGGTACAAATAAAATTAGACCGCAAAAAAATTAAGCACGCGCTTGAACGATTACTTGAGTTTTTTAACTTTAGTAATTCAGTAAATTCTGGTTCAGACAGGCTTTAATAAAGACGCTTACGCCTGAAAAAAACAAAACTGTTAAAATAGCGGGAAATTCAGGCGAGGAATATAACAACATGACAATGAAATTCAGTCTTAAAGGCGGGCGCGTTATTGACCCTGCAACGCAACTTGACCAAGTTATTGATATACATATTGCTAATAAAAAAATTATTGCTATCGGTGATGCACCCGCGCATTTTTCTGCCGATTGGGATATTGATGTCAGTCATCATATAGTTTGTCCCGGACTGATAGATTTAAGTGTGCGTTTACGCGAACCCGGTGCAGAACATAAAGGCACAATTATCAGTGAAACCCGTGCTGCTGCGTGTAATGGTATTACAACGTTATGTTGTCCGCCTGATACAAATCCTGTCATCGACACGCCCGCTGTTGCAGAATTATTGCAAAAACGGGCAGAAGAGGCGGGCATGACAAAAGTATTACCACTAGCAGCACTGACACAAGGGTTAGCAGGACAACATCTTGCCAGTATGGGCGATTTAAAAGAGGCGGGGTGTATTGGTGTTAGTAATGCAACGTCTCCGATTGAAAATACAGAGGTTTTACGCCATGCAATGGAATACGCCGCCAATGTGGATATGACGATTTTTCTCCATGCGCAAGATGCGTGGTTAGGGCGGGCGGGTTGTGTGCATGAGGGTGCATATAGTGTGCGTTTAGGATTGGCGGGTATTCCTGAAGAATCTGAAGTTATTGATGTTGCACGTAATTTATTATTGATTGAATTAACAGGTGTAAAAGCACATTTTTGTCGTTTAACCAGTGGACGTTCTGTTGCGATGATTGCAGATGCCCGCTCACGTGGTTTGCCTGTCACTGCGGATGTGAGCGCGCATCATTTGTTTTTGACCGATTTGGATATAGGGGAATATAACAGTCAGTGTCATGTTCATCCGCCATTACGTTCTGAGCGTGACAAAATCGGTTTGCGCCAAGGGTTGTTAAATGGTGCGATTCAGGCGGTTTGTTCTGACCATCAACCACATGAGGCTGACGCAAAATTAACGCCCTTTGCACTGACAGCGGCAGGTATTTCAGGGCTTGATAGTTTATTACCACTTTGTTTGCAATTAGCGACGGAATTAAAAGTGGATTTATCCACTATGTTGAGTTGGCTAACAACACAACCTGCACATATTTTGGGTATTTCTGCGGGTTCGTTGGCAATAAACAGTCCTGCGGATATTTGTGTGATTAATCCGCATTTAGAATGGACATTAACTGAGGATACGATGCAAAGTATCGGACGTAATTCGCCATTTTTGGGCTGGACATTCATGGGGAAAGTTGTGCATACGGTTATTGATGGCCGTTTAGTAAGTACCGTTTGTTAAGTTGTCATTTTCCATTCGTTTGTTCTCGTTCTCACTGAGATGGTGAGAACGAGAAAAATTATTCGTCCGTCGTCAGCGATTGGTGCATGTGTAGTGGAGTTGTACCAGTCCTTTCTCAAATTGTTTTGTAGAAATAAGTTCTAATTTTTGTTCTGGTCGCCCGTCTTTAAAAAGTTTCGTACCATTACCTACCAAAATCGGAATGAGGGAAATGATAAACTCATCTATCAGATTTTCCTTTAAAAGTTCGTTTACAAGTTCAGCACCACCATCAATAAAAATGTTTTTTCCAGATTCACTTTTTAACTTTATAATCAGGTCTTTCAGTTGCCCTGTATAAAAAGTTGTTTTGCCAATAGTCGGTTTTGCTGTCCGTGTTAGGATGAAAGTATGTTTATCGGCGTGAGGAAATTCGTAACCTGAGTCATTATCCATTCATACGTTTTTCTGCCAAGCAAGACGGTATCTACTGATTACACAAAATCCGCATATCCATAATCTTCATTGTCTTGTTGGACGATGGATAAAAAACTTAAATCATCATTTGGTTTAGCTATATAGCCATCTAAACTTGTTGCAATATAGAGGATTACTTTTCTGTTCATTGTCATCTAGTTGGTTATTTAATAAGGTTTTTTCTTTGCTTATTATAAAGTTGCACGTAAAATTTGAATGACACGCTCAGGTTTTAAATCTTGTAAACAGCGGGTGTCTCCTAGAGGACAAACTCTTTTAAAACAGGGGCTACAAGGTAATCCTAAATATAAAATTTGGGCGGCGGGGTGTAATGGCGGGGTCATGTTGGGGTCTGATGAGCCATAGAGGGCAATCAAGGGCTTATCTAACGCTGCCGCGACGTGCATTAAACCTGAGTCGTTACTGATAACGGTATCGGCTAACGCCATAATGTCCACAGCTTCGGCTAGATTGGTTAAGCCACATAAATTTTTGCAGTTATCTGACTTTAGCGTATTGATTATTTCTTGACCAATAGGTGCGTCTTTTTGTGACCCTAACAGCCAAACTTGTCCCCCTTGTTGGATAAAATAATCTGCAATATCTGCAAAATAGGTGGGTGGCCAGCGTTTAGCAATACCATATTCTGCACCGGGACAAAGCACTAATAGTGGTGCATGTTTGGTTAGACCTAAGCGGTGCAAAACGGTATTTGCAGGGTGGGGATATAGTTGTGGGCGGGGGTATGTTGTAACGGGGGTATTAGCAGGTAATGCTAAAGCGATAAATTGTTCAACTGTTTTAGGATATTGTCGTTTATCTTTGCGGCGGGCATCTGTCAATATTCCGTATCGCCATTCGCCTAAAAAACCAATACGTTGCGGTATCTTTGCCCAAAAGGGAATTAAGGCAGATTTCCATGAGTTAGGTAATATGATGGCGCGTTGATAGTGTCCGTTTAGTGCGCGCCCTAATTGACGACGCGCCCGCCATGCAAATTGTCCGTGTGCAATATCATGTTCTATAACGGTTCGTACTTCTGGCATACGTTGTAATAAGCCTGCACTCCAGCGGGGGGTAAGAACATCTATTGCGCTAGTGGGGGCTTGTGTATGGAGTAGTTTGAATAGGCTTTGTGCCATCACCATATCGCCGACCCATGAGGGGGCGACGATGAGGGTAGCGGATGTTGATTCGGACATTATTTAGTGGTGTGCGTGTTTTTCCCCAACATAGACGAATACCGCACCACAGTAGGGGCATTTGGCTTTTCCTGAGTCTGTAACGGGTAAGAATACGCGCGGGTGGGAATTCCACAAGCTCATGGCTGGTGTGGGGCAGTGTAACGGTAAGTCTTTTTCTGTGACTTGGTATTCATTTTTATCGTTGGGCGTTGCATCGGCATGACGACTCATAAAGCACAATCCTTTTGGTAAAAAATTAGCCATTATTGAACGGGAGTTAACCATTCTTGGTGTTGCCCATGACGACCATGAACGACATCAAAGAATAATTTTTGTAATTTTTCGGTGATAACGCCACGCTTGCCTGTTCCAATAGGGCGGTTATCTAATTCTCGAATTGGGGTAACTTCTGCCGCAGTTCCTGTGAAAAAGGCTTCGTCAGCAATATATATTTCGTCACGGGTGATGGGTTTTTCTTTGATGGTTAAGCCCAATTCGTTTGCTAAGGTAAAGATTGTATCGCGGGTGATGCCGTTTAACGCAGATGTTAAATCGGGGGTGTAAATAATGCCATCACGCACGACAAAGATATTTTCGCCACTGCCTTCAGCAACATAACCTTGTGCATCTAGTAGCAGTGCTTCATCGTAACCACAGCTTAATGCTTCTTGTAATGCTAGCATAGAATTCATGTAGTTACCGACGGCTTTTGCACGACACATGGTCACGTTAATGTGATGACGGGTATAAGAGGAGGTGCGAATGCGAATGCCCTTTTCCATCCCATCTGTGCCTAAATATGCACCCCATGTCCATGCAGCAATGGCAATATGAACTTTTAGATTATCCGCGCGTAATCCCATACCTTCAGAGCCATAGAAACAAAGGGGGCGAATGTAGGCAGATTCTAATTTATTTTCGCGCACAACATCAATAATGGCTTGATTAATCGTCGCTTGTTCGTAGGTCATGGGCATAGCGAGGATGTGTGCCGATTCGAATAAACGGCGGGTATGTTCTTTTAAACGAAATATGGCGGTGCCTTGTTCGGTTTTGTAAGCACGAATGCCTTCAAATACGCCCATACCATAGTGTAGGGTATGCGTTAAAACATGGACTTGTGCATCGCGCCAAGGGACTAATTGACCATCAAACCAGATGACTCCATCACGGTCAGCCATCGACATGAGTAATTCTCCTCGTTATTTTTTAAGACAGGATGGTGAAATCTGTTCATTTTACGCTATGTCAAGCAGAAATCCTATGTCTTACGTTGTGTAGAATGGGGATGTTTAGCTGGTGTGTTGACGAGGTTTTGTAGTAGTTAGATTTTTGATAAATCGCGCATTTTTTGGTTAGTATCGGTGGTGTTTAATGCGATACCGATGCTAGGAATAACTTGTTTTAAAAATTCGACATGGTCGTTGTTGAGAATTTTGAATGTTCCTAGTTCAACAATACCTTTTAATTCATTTTCGTACAAAATAGGAAAAACCAGTAAAACGCGGGGGGTTGTATTGCCTAATCCTGAGCGAATTATCATGTAATCTTCGGGTATGTCCGTCATGATAATCGGGCGACATTCTAAGGCGACTTGTCCGATAATACCTTCGCCTAAAATAAATTCATTAGCAATGGTTTTACGTTGGTTGTAGGCGTAGCTAGCAAGGAGTTTTAGGGTGGTTGGTTGTTTAGCGGGTATGACTCCGTAAAGTGTTCCTACTTGCATTTCTAAATAGCGTGTTAGAAATACGATTACTTTTTTTGCAAGCATGTATTTGTCTTGTTCGCCACTCATACATTCGTTTAAACGGGTTTGTCCTGTTTTTAGCCAGTCTTGTAATCTATTTTTTTCATTAGCTTGATGTAACATAGCGGTCATATTAGACAAGGCTAAACCCAGTTGGTCATTATCAGACAGGAGTTCTATTTGGCGGTGATAATCGCCTATCGCAATGGCATTGGTTTGTTGAATTATACGGTATAAACCTGTTTGTAATCGTCTGGTTGCATCTAGTAGCTCACTGATTTCATCTTGACTTGTGTATTGATAATCTTGTTTTTGGTTAAGTTGTCCTTGTGCTAGGTGTTGCAGATAAATATTGAGTTGTTGTAGTGGCTTGGTTAAGCGTCGTGTTAGTGGTATTAAGATGAGCATCGTCCCAATAATAATAGTCACGCCTAACGCGATGATGGAGCGGGTTACATAGTGTTCAGTTGCCATTAGACGACTTTCAGGAATGTCTATTGTAATAAGCCATGATGTATTGCTAAACCCAATCCGAAAAGGCATACCATAGGTAAGAAAAGTGTGTTGTCCTAGTGTCCGCTGACTAAAGAAGCTTTGGGCTTTAGAAATACCCGTTAGAATTTGTTCGTCATAGTACAAGGCGTTTGCAGGTTGTCCAATGTGGGTTTTATCATGGCTGATGGCAATTGTTCCATCTTCAGCATAGACCTCTAGTAAAGTATCTGTTGCATCAGTCAAATGTACAGTTGCGATATAGTTTAGGCTGGATACTAATAAATCAGCACCTGCTACACCAATAAACCTTTTTTGCTTATCAAACAAAGGGACAAGAAAAGAAATCAGTGATACATCTTGGTTTTTTACTGTGGTTAAATAAGGGCTTAAGATTTCTTCTTGTTCCGTACTTTTGAGCGTTTGATATGCGTCGAGCAATCTGTTTTTAGCGAATTCAACCGTTCCTACGCCCATTTGGGTACGTGTCCAATAAGGTGCAAATCGTCCTGTTGTGTCATATTGTTCTGTGTTTTTATAAGTAGAATCTAATCCATCAAAAGCATTTGGCTCAAAGATGAGATAGACCGCGAAGATGGTCGGATTTTTTTCAATGTAGTTCTTAAGTTGGGTATTTAATACTTGACGTGTAACAACGACCTCTGTCGGATTTGCCGTTATTTCAACCAGACGAGCAATGGCTCTTACTTCGCTGAGAGGGGTTTCTAATTCTGCTTTAACAAACGTTGCATATTGGTAGGTAATTGCTTCGAGATATTGTTGTGTGTGTTGTATTACACTTGTTTGAAATTGTTGTTGAATAAATAATAAAATTAATACAACGCCTAACGTAACCAGTGTTAGCGTGGGTAGGATGAGTTTGCTAGCGATTTTCAGTTGACGGAACATGATAAGTTAAATACGAAAATCGCTCCGTAAGAAGAAACAAGGTAATGAAATTGAAAAATAGGGTAGCACGTATAAATCCATAGATACGCTTTGCTAACCTAGTTTTCAAGGTTAAATCATTTCCGCAAATTGATAATTGAAAATCCTGACTTTCAATTGTCAATTTAATGGTACAGCCATACGATTATCTGAAATAAAAGCACAAATAAGGAATAATCCCTATTCTTTCTTACCCCATGAGCGCACATTTCCTACGTCAACATGTACAAAATTAGACCCTGAGTAATATCCGACTCCTCCACGTTGCATAAGAACGGCCGTTTGATAAATTTGGTCAATACTTTTGTCGGGCAGACGAATATCAGCCGCTTTACCAATCATGTGTAAGCTGTTCTTTGCAACACCGGAGTTTTTCCGTTTGCCACGCAACATTGCATTCGTGTCTGGCGAGCGGAAACCAGAAATCAATTGTAGGGGTTCGGGGGTTGAAAGTACCTGTTGTAGGTCATAGAACAGGTCTAACAAGTTAGGGTCTATGACATGCACTTCATCCGTGCGATGGTCACGAAATAATTGGTTAATACGGTCTAAAGCAGATTTAACATAAGAACCATTTGACCAGTAAACCAATTCTAACTCTTCGTTAGTGTTGAGGTTAGAAAATGCGAGTTTTTTGTTTTTAACGACTAGTGGTTGTGCTTTATCCCAAATGGCATTAAAAGTATCCACGTCAGATGTTTTGTGTTTATCTTGGCTGGCATAAACGAAATTGGGTAAGGTTAGCAGACCTGTTCCTGCTATGAGAGTGTTATATAAAAATTGACGGCGCGTCGTTTTTTTACTAAACGTCATATATTAGTTTCCCCTTTAGTCGCTAAAAATTGGCACGCAAAGTACCTCGACTATGTTATCTGTCGTGTGTAACCGTAATTCTTGACTAAACGTCAAAAAATGACGTATTATATTCAGCAATAATTGCCGTGATAGATGTATCTATTCGTCCAACCATTAGTTAGCTGAACAATAGATACTCGAAGACAAGTGATATATCAACCAATAAATTCTCATCTAATTCCCTTACTGTTTATAGCAAGGGTTTGAGTAAGGAAATTTACTGATTGTTTTTATCACGTTGACACAAACAAATCATATAGCATTGGTCAGTACCTTTGCTATATGATTGTCAATTCATCTCGCCTTCCTTGCGACGCAATACCGCTCATCCTAATACAACCGCTTTTATTTGTACAATGACAGTCTGGTTACTTTTTTGCAACCAGTTGTAATTTCGTCAATGCTTGTTGTACTCGCGTATCATGTTGGTAAATATCTTCACGGAATTGCATCGCCCCTTCGTCATCAATCCATGCTGTCCAATACATTAAATAAACAGGTAGCGGTTTATCCAAATTAACAATCCGATGTTTTCCCGTTTGAATTGCCTTTTGAATACTTTCTTTATTCCATGTTGTATTACCCAACACATATTCTGCAAGGCTTAAAGGTTGTTCAACACGAATACATCCTGAACTTAATGCACGGTCAGGACGACTAAACAAACTCCGTTTCGGTGTGTCATGGAGATAAATCGAAAAGCGATTAGGAAACATAAATTTAATCTTACCTAAAGCATTTCCATCTCCCGGATTTTGTCGCAATTGATAAGGGAAATTAGACGAGCTAACTTGTGACCAGTCTATGGACTGTCCATTTAATTCTGTTCCCTTTACAAAAACCCGCATACCTTGACGCGATAAATAAGAGGAGTCTTTGCGCAATTTTGGCAAAATATCTTTTACAGCAATACTATAAGGAACACCCCAATGCGGATTTAACACCAAATAAGTCATGTTTTCAGTAAAAATAGGCGTATTGCGATCTATTCGTCCAACCATGACTTTCATATCATAAACAGGTTTACCTTGATCATACGCGGTTAATTTATAGTCTGGAATATTCACAGAAATATAGCGTTCACCAAAGTTACGTGGAACCCAACGCCAGCGTTCCATATTTAACTTAATCTGTTCAATACGTTCTGTCAGTGACACATTAAGCACTTTGCGCGTCGTATCGCCTAACACACCATCATCTACCAAACCATGACGCGCTTGAAAATATTTTAGGGCAGTTACTAACTTAGTGTCATACAACTCTTCATTAGTCACTTTTACGTCATCCGCTAATTCACCACTAAAACGTAACCGTTGTCGTAATAGCTTAATTTGTGGGTTACTCTCACCCGGTTGAATTTTTTTACCCATCGGTAAATTAATCCAATCCCCTGCTGTCTTTAAATAATCGTCATATACTTTTAACGCAGTGCGTAAACGTGTGTATTCAACATGCGGCGGAGGTAAGGTTGCTAAAAACTGCGCCATTGGTTGTTGTGCGGCTAATGCCGTTTCTAATTCCCCAATAGCATCCCATGCAACAGTCGGAGCAATATACCATTCCCGATTAACTGTTATGGGATTAATCCGCCCATCATGTACCTGTGTGCCATACAATAAAAAAGCCTCACTACACAACAACTCTAATTCCGCAATGTTTTCTAAGGTCTGAGGATATTGTGCAACCAAAGCCTGCAATAATGATACCGAATAAGTTTCAGGATTTAAGCCCTCTAATTCGGCTTGTGCCAACGTCTTTAATAAAGCTGTTCCATTTGCTGTAAGTGCTTGAGTATCTGTCCAAATGGGGCTGTAAGCACGACGATCATAAAGCTGTTTTTGCTGCATTTGGGTTTGCAGCGTCTTACTGATGGTTTGCACAGTAATAACAGATGACTGATTTAAACGCTGAAATATCTTCTCCGCTAAGGGAGTTTCTGGTCGCGAAGGAACAAACTCAGGTACAACAGGCGGAGACTCTTGCACAGGTTCAACAATGGGTATCGTCATGGCGGGCGTGTCCACAGACTCCATTGCATAACCTGCCGTCATTCCCATCCACAAAAATAAGCTGAGATGCCCTGCGGCTAACAAAGATGAACGAAAACGGAAAACAGTTTGCATAATTAATAACCTGATTCTTAAGGGCAATAACGGGTATATAAAACCCTTTTATATGTTACTCTCAATATAACGTAAATAACTTATATAAATTCTAGTAACGCATATAAAACAAGACAAATTCACCAGATGTTTTTTCTCATATCAAGTAAACATCAAGCATAATTTTTTAAAATAAAACTACACTTGCGGACAATTAAGCACTTCCATCACGCCGTAAAAGACTACAAATCACCAGCGCAATCAGGAATATTAAGTGTTTGTCCATCAAAGGTAATTTGACAATCAACAATCCCATTATCCATTTTGGGGAGATTGCTTGCGGTAATTTTATTACCTGTTGTACTGGGTAGCGTTGTTGGAATAACTTGGCTTTGAGGCAATAACGCCCGATTGTGCAAATACCCATAAAGTCGATCTAGTCCGTTATTAAAATAATACAATAAGGGAATCTGCGTATTTAGCTCATAATCTTCATTAAAAGCATCAAAGTGATTGGCATTAGTTACTTCAACATAAACTAAATGGCTGTTATCCCCTTCAACCTGTTTATTCAATCCATAATAAGAACGGGATGTAAAATTAACATGTGCTAAGGCATCATCTTGACCATGCACAATAATGGCGGGTTTGCCTCGTAAATTGCCACTGACAATCGTTTCACGTAATCCTTGCTGCACACGATTTGCATTATTTAGTGCAGTTCCTGTTAAAGCAGTTCCTTCGCTGGCTAAAACGCCTGTTGTCCCTGTGAATAAGCGACGTAAACACAACGCACCCTGCAAATACTCATCAGAAACACCATTCAGATTAATCGTTTCACGGTAAGGAATACCTTTGCCATTATTACCAAAATTATTCACCAATTCCGTGCCACTGCTAGGAGGAAAACCACTACTTGTTTGATAATCATCCGCTAAATCTACCGAAAATTTTGCCCGAACCACACCCGTATCAGGGTTTGTACCTGCATAACTATAATCACACAGGTTTTCTGTGACACTAAAACGACCGTAAGCATTGGCATATAACACAGATAAGCCTGCATAAACAGAAGAATCCCAATAAATATCACTGATAGCACTGGCACTGGCTAAAATGCCATAATCGATTAACCGCTGACGGGCTTCGGCGATTTGTGCATTCAACGTCGTGCTACTTAATAATCCCTCTGCAAATAACGCACTACAACGCCCACGTACCCCAGCAACCGATGTATTCACGCTTGCGCAAGGTTGATAAATATTCTGATATGTCAATACATCAAACAAACTTCTACCGTGTGTACTATTGAAGTAACTGATTCTACCGTGTTTAATCGTAAAGCCATTAGCATTTACTAATTTTTTTGGACTCATTGCGGGTGACATAACAACAACACCATCAATTAATCCATCGGTATCCTGCTCCGCCGCTTGTAGAACTGCAGCCCCGCCCATTGAAGTACCTGCTGCAATAATTAAGGTGTTATCTGCGGTAAGACTGCTACCTGCTGTACTACTGCCATAATTTTCCTCAAGATTTAAAACATACAAGGCAAATTCAATGGCATTTAATATATTCGTTCCCCATTGCGCTTCGGGGTTTTTTTGTGAATGCGCCGCTTTATAAGCAATACGGAAAGGCGATGCGGAACTATAAGCGGCTAAATCCAATTGTTCAGACCCTTTTGCTACAAAATTGGGTTTAGTTTTTATATCGCTTACTGATTCATTAGCTAAGCGTCGAACACCATCTACTAAAAACACGGTATTGGTATTCAAATCATGCTCGCCAACCCCTGCCCCTTTATCCGTATAAACGACCGCACAATTGTTTTTCAATCCCCATTCGCCCGCTAAACCAACAGCACTATAAATGCCACGAAAAGTGGGCGAAGCCGTTGCAATAATACAAGGGTCTTTAACCTGAAAAGTAGTGGGAATATGCACCATTAAACTAACATTTTTTCCTTCACTATCATCTATATACACTAAGTATTCTTTACCCGCAACCGTACCATCCTCACTACTGGGTGTTGCAAACGCAGTCGGAACGGTTGCACCGTATAAGGTGCCATAACCTGAGGTTGTGCGCATATCATGCGTGGCTTGATATTGACGAACAATCGTATCCCGTCGAACTTCTGTTGCCGTAGGATTGACAGTATCTGTGACAGCAAGCGGATTTCTATTGCGTAATCCTGACACCCCCACGCCTGCGGTTAATAAATCGTCACTAAAACCATCATACGTTTTAAGAATTAACTTGCTTTCTTCTGTTGGGGAGGGAGTTGTTGTGGAACTACCACTATCACCACCACCGCCACCCAAACTTGCAATTCCTGCCGCTGCTGCTAAGCCCAATATCACGCCAAGAGTAGCATTACCATCAACACAACCACTTAATAAGGCTAGAGATAGTAATAGAGCTGTTGGTTTTAATAACAATAATTTACGCATGAGATTATCTGAATGTGTCGTGTCAGGCAGAATGGGGTCGATATATAATTGACCATGAATTAAGGCGGTTTATATGTGGATATAAAAAGCTACAAAGAAATAAAAAACCCGCAATCTAGCGGGTCTTAATTGCAGAAATATTAACACTATTTTATCTAAATTGTCATGATTATCTCTAACTCTTTTTGTGATAATTGACGCAACGGTAATGTGAATAAACTAACAACAAATATGAATTTTTAACCAATAGATGTTAAATCATGACCGTGTAGAAATAGTTTGAAAAATACTGCCACCTGTGAGGATTTTTTCAATCT
Organism: Beggiatoa leptomitoformis; assembly: GCF_001305575.3. Taxonomy (NCBI): domain Bacteria; kingdom Pseudomonadati; phylum Pseudomonadota; class Gammaproteobacteria; order Thiotrichales; family Thiotrichaceae; genus Beggiatoa; species Beggiatoa leptomitoformis. The sequence continues at coordinate 239,897 of NZ_CP012373.2, read as the reverse complement.
GTTTGGCAGGAACAGGAGGGCTAAATAAATAACCTTGTGCCATTTCGCATTTATGAAAATGTAAAAAAGCGAGTTGTTCCACTTCTTCCACGCCTTCAGCAATAATTGATAAATTCAGACTATGTGCCATAGCGATAATTGCCGTTGTAATCGCGGCATCATCCTTATCTACGCAAATATCTTTGATAAAAGAACGGTCTATTTTTAATGTATTCACTGGAAAACGTTTTAAATAATTTAATGCCGAGTAACCCGTTCCAAAATCATCAATCGCAATTTTTACACCCATTTCTTGTAATTCTTTAAGCATTTTATAGCAGTTGCGCACACTGTCATCACCAATAAATAAACTTTCCGTCACTTCTACTTCTAATAATTCGGCTGGGAAACGGGTATATTCCAAAATTTCTTTAATTTTAGCCAATAAACCAGGTTGTTGAAATTGCCGACTGGAAATATTGACGGCAATACGCACAGGGGGTAAGCCTTGCTCTAACCACTCTTTTCCCTGTTTACAAGCTGTCTGTAATACCCACTCACCAATCGGTACGATTAAACCCATTTCTTCGGCAATGGGGATAAATCTATCAGGTGATATCATTCCACCCAATGTAGTATTTTCCCAACGCAATAAAGCTTCTAACCCTGCAACTCGTTTACTTATCAATTCAATTTGCGGTTGATAATATAAACATAATTCCTCACGTTCTAACACCTTACGCAATTGATTTTCAAAAACTAAGCGTTTTACCGCCGCTTCGTTCATTTCTATTTTAAAAAACTGATAATTATTTTTACCCTGTAGCTTTGCCCGCGACATTGCAATATTGGCATTACGGAGTAAATTTTGTGTATCTTCACCATCACTGGGGTAAATACTAATCCCAACACTTGCAGTGATAACAATTTCATGTTGTTTAGCCAATGAAATGGGCTGACGAATCGACTCTAATAAATCTTGTGCAACATGGCTGGCTTCTTTGATGGCGTTTTGTGTGGTTTGTAATATCAGTAGAAATTCATCCCCTGCCATTCGGGCGGTAATCGTGCCTTTTGGTAGGGATAAGTGACGTAAACGATGGGCAATTTCTTTTAACAGTAGGTCACCAAAATTATGCCCTAAAGATTCGTTGATGATTTGCACGCCATCCAAATCTAAGGACATTAGTGCAAACGTTGTTTTGCTATGACTTGCATTTTCAATGGATTGGCGAAGATGTTCGAGAACTAAATTGCGATTCGGTAATCCCGTTAAAACATCATAATTGGCTAAATAAACCAGTTGTTCTTCGGTTTCTATCAGACGACGATAACGATTTAAACGGGTAATTGTTCGCACCCGTGCGCGTAATTCTGCACGGTCAAACGGTTTACTCATAAAATCATCAGCACCTACTTCAAGACCCCGTAAACGCGATTCTCGGTCGTCTAGTGCCGTAATCATCACAATGGGCAACTCTGCAAGTTTTGGGTTGGTACGTAACCGTTGACACACCTCAAAACCATCCATACCGGGCATCATGACATCTAACAACATCAAGTCTGGAATAATCTCTTCCGCTTTACGTAAAGACTCCTCACCGCTTTCTGCAAAAATGAGGTTATAACCTTCTGATTCTAAAAGCACTTCAACGGTGTAGCGTGAAACGATTTCATCATCAACAATGAGTACTGTGCTTTTATCCGCCATAATGAACGCAAATAGTGAAAAATAAGAGGGCGTAAGTGAATTACTGAAAATTAGGCAGTAATAATTAATTTTTGTACGCGTGCATGTAAATCAGCACGGTTAAACGGTTTACAAATAACATCATTCGCACCAACATCCAAACAACGTTGTTTAGCGGTTGGGTCATCCCATGCGGTAATCATCATAATGGGTGTCTGGGCGAGCGTGGGGTTTGCACGCAATCGTCGACACACTTCAAAGCCATTCATCCCCGGCATCATTACATCTAATATAACAAGGGCAGGATGTATAGATTCTGCTTTTTCTAACCCCTGCGCCCCATTTTCTGCAAAAAATAATTGGTACTCATCTGATTCCAACAAGGCTTCTAAGCTGGAACGTGACACAATTTCGTCGTCAACAATGAGAAGAGTTATTTTCTCTTGATTTTGCATAACGCTGGTTTCCATAGAATTATTAGTTTTTATCTTATCGGAAAGTCATACAGTTAAGTAGGGTTTTGCGCTATTCCCCAACTGTTATAACGCAAGGCTCAACAGTTTGAAAAAGTAGGTAGAAAAACTATCCACTTTTTCTCTGCTTTCAAATCAGTTTTACATTTTATCAATTATCAGACCACGTAAGAAAACAGATGTGATTAATACGCCCTAACGTGGGTAAATAAAAGAGGGATTTCATCTACTAGGGGTTTAACCCCATTAAGGATGTCCAATAATATTACTTTAATTCTATACAATTATTTTTAAATTACTTCTCTAAACAAACACAAGATAGCTTGATAACTGCTTATTTGGAACGCTCACGATTTAGTCACCTGTCTGATAGTGACCCAGTACAATAACAGTTACGCTATAAAATACGTTAAAACTGACATAATACATGTATGACTGCGATTCTCTAAGATAACACACACCCTTCTGCTCATTGCGTAAGTTCTATATTTTATATAATTTATGCTGAATCCATGCCAAAGTTAGAAACTAATCAACATTCACAGTCACATGCCACAAAAAAGGGCAACCATTCAGTGGGTTGCCCATCTTATTATTTAATACGTTACAAAAATGGGTAATACACGCTTTACCGATTTACCCATACGCAACACTTGGTAACCATAAAACCAAATCTTTCCAAAGATAAGTAATCATTAGCCCTACAAGTTGCAAGATAATAAAAGGCACAACACCACGATAAACATGTCCTATTCGAATTTCTGGTGGTGCAACCCCTTTAAGATAAAACAGTGCAAAACCAACAGGAGGCGTTAAAAATGATGTTTGCAAACAAACGGCAAACACAACCGTAAACCAAACTAAATCAAAGCCTAGCTCTACAACGACTGGTGCAACCAGTGGTAAGACAATTAATGTAATCTCTACCCAATCTAAGAAAAACCCTAAGATAAAGACAACACATAAAATGGCAATAACAACCCCATCAGGTCCAAAGGGGAGTGATTTTAAACCACTAGCAACTAACTCATCGCCACCTAATCCTCTCAATACCAAAGAATAAGCTGTTGCGCCAACAAAAATAGCAAAGATAAAAGCCGTCGTTTTAGTTGTTTCAATAGAGACATCTTTCAACATCCGAAAATTCAAGCGACCTTTAAATAAAGCCAATAATGCTGCACCAAATGCACCCACACCAGACGCTTCTGTTGGTGTTGCAATTCCCATAAAAATACTACCCAACACAGCCAAAATTAGCAGTGCTGGCGGCAACACAGCAATGAGTGCTAACACAACTACTTTTAAAGTAACAGGTTCAGCATTTTCAGGCAAAGGCGCAAGTTCTGGTTTAAGATAAGAAATAACCAAAATATACAGAATAAACAATACACCTAACAAAATACCCGGTAATAATGCACCTAAAAATAAATCACCTGCGGGTAAAGACAAACGGTCAGCCATTAATACCAACATAATACTGGGCGGAATTAAAATGCCCAACGTGCCAACCGCGCAAATCGTACCACAAGCTAATTCTTTACTATAACGCTGTTCCAACATGGGCGGCAGTGCGAGCAATGTTAATAAGGTAACTGACGCGCCAATAATTCCCGTTGAGGCTGCCAACAATAAACCAATTAACGCGACGGTTATCGCATATCCACCTCGCACACGCCCGAATAATTTAACCAAATTACTCATTAACTGCTCTGCCATGCCTGAACGGTCTAACATCAACCCCATAAAAACAAACATAGGTAGGGCAACCAATACCCAGTTGTTCATAATGTCCCAAATACGTTCAACAACTAACGAGGTTTCTGCCCAACTTTCAATAATAAAGACATTTACATCATAATTTGCACTAATAAAAATTGAGATTGCACTGAAAACAACCGCTAACCCCCCTAAAATCCATGCAACGGGAAACCCTGTAAATAACAATAGGATAAAGGATAAAAACATGGAAAGTGCAAGAATTTGGTCTAATTCCATGATGGTTTACCCCTGACGAATTGGTTTAGGCAAGCCAAATAACAAACTTGTACAACGTAACAAGCGCGAAATGGCAGCAATGGCTAATAAAATAAAACCTATTAGTAAAACAGATTTAATTAGCCAACGATAAGGTAATCCCCCCGGTGCCTGTGATACTTCATTGATTTTATAAGCATCATAAACAAAAGGTGTTGCGTAAATAATGACTAACGCGATAAATGGCAACAAAAAGAAAAAAATTCCCAATAATTCAATCCATGTTTGAAGCTTTAAGCTCAGTCGGTCATGTAGGATATCAATGCGAACATGTGAATCGGATTGATAACAATAAGATAATCCAAAAATAAATCCAATGGAGTAAAAATGCCATTGAATTTCTTCCAATTCAATACGCCCTTGCCCAAAAGCGTAACGCATAGTGACATTAAAAATAATCACCAGCATCAATGGCAACCAAACCCATGAAATAATCTCGCCTAAACGACGAATAAAACCGTCCAATTTTAGGGAGATAATATTACTTGGTAAGGTCGTATGATGAACAATATGGGAAAAATGAATAGACCCCTCACTAGGGGTGGGGTCGACAGATGGGTTCATAAGCCTCTCCTTGTCAGATAGGTATTAAGGAAAAAAGGGAATATTGCAGTCTCACATTCCCTTTTTTAGTCTTTCCTTAATGGTCGTGAGTTTAAAAATCACGTGGTAAATACGCCAAACCCTTCCAAATTTTGTAAGTTTCCATAAAGGCTTTCTGGCTTTCCATCACCTTTTTAAAATCAGCATCTTTTGAGGCTTCTTCAGCCATTACTTGCTGGGTTACTTTTTGTAGTTCACGCAATATAGGTTCTGGTAGCTTACTCGCAGTCACCCCTTTCTCTTGCAACGTTTTAATTACACCACCTTGTATGGCTTCCCCTTTAGCCGTAGAACGTGCGACGGCTGCGGTACATGCCATATCAATCATGGTTTTATTCGCTTCACTGAGTTTGCCCCACTCATCCTTATTCACCAGTAAGTAGCTAGCCGTAAAGGCTTGATGCCATCCGGGGAAGTAATTGTATTTAACAATCTTGTCAAATCCCAATTTTTGGTCAATGGCAGGCATAGAAAATTCGGTCGCATCAATCGCCCCTTTTTCTAGGGCTTGGAAAATTTCTCCCCCCGGTAACATGGTAACGGACGCACCAACTTGTTGAATAACACGCCCGCCAATGCCTGCAAAACGAATTTTTAAGCCTTTTAAATCATCTAAGACATTAATCGGATTACGAAACCAACCCGCTGTTTCAGGGCCAATAATGCTACACAAAATAGGATGTACATTTTGCTTGCCATACACCTCTTCGCCTAATTGTCGACCACCGCTTTCATACCACCATGCGGTATATTCCCAAGGCTCCATACCAAAAGGAACGGCTGCAAACAAAGGCGAGGCAGGAATTTTGCCTTGGTCATAGCCTATCCACGTATAGCCCGCAGGCACTTTATTATTTTTTACTGCATCCGTAATTTCAAACGGCGGAACGAGTTTACCCGGTTCTGATACACGCAATTCAATATCACCGCCACTGGCTTTCATCAAGCTATCAGCGACATAAGTGATAGGATCACCTAAACCCGGTAAGTCAGAAGCAAACGCAACAGGTACACGCCAGCGCACTTTTTCGGCTGCCGTGGTGAGTGAACTAAAACAACTACCAAAAGTAAAGGTTGCCGCGATTGCGGTTACAAGTAATTGATGGCGTACAAAACGCATGTTTTTCTCCTTGTGTGGTGGGGTATAAATAGTTATTAACTATTTAAGCTTTTGGTAATACACAACAAATCAATATTCACAAAATTTTCAAATGGATAAGATTAAAAAATGAAAATTTTGATTCAGATAAGTCTTGCATTTACCTAATTTTTATTTGGCACACCGTTTGTTCTGTTATAAAGCCATTTTTTATAATATTTTAAGCATAACACACTACGTTTTATTTACAGATAGGTTAATTTAATTATCAATATTTATAAATAGTTAAATGTAAAACTATTCTTCCAAATATTGCTAATTGAGACAAAACTATAGGTATAAAATTATAGACAGTAAAATTATTGATATAAGTCGCATTGCCCTTATTGATAGTAGCGGTGCAATGTTGCCCGTTTACCTATATTTTTTTGTTATGAATCCCACTCCTGAATTGGCATTACGTGATATTCATTTACCCGACCCTGTCAGTTGGTTTCCACCTGCTTTAGGCTGGTGGTTGTTATTAATCATCGTGCCACTACTGATAGGGCTAGTATTTTGGGTATGGCGTTATCGTCAAAGAATACAAACCAGTCCGCAAAAAAACGCGCTAACCCGTCTGCAACAATTAGAACAGCAATATCAAACGCATCAAAATACACAGCAGTTAGTAATTGAATTATCGCGTTTATTACGGCGTGCGTGCTTAAGTTATTATAATCGTCAACAAGTTGCTGGTTTAACAGGTGAAGCATGGCTACAGTTTTTAGATAAACCTTTGGTCAATCAACCCTTTTCACAAGGCATTGGGCGAGCATTATCGGAGATGCCTTATCAGGCAACAGCAAATGTTGATGCACCTGCGCTAATTACACTCTGTCGTGAATGGTTAAAAAAGCTGCCCGCTCAATCATCACAATTGAATCACCCACAAAAATAACGTAGATACCACCGCCTCAAGCGGTGTTATCTGTTATTACTTTCCCATAAAGTTAGCACCAGAAAAATGAGGTTTTGTTTCCATCAGAGCAAAATAACTTGTTAAACACTGCTTGAGTAGAATGAACGGTTTAAATCAGATTAATTAAGTTAATTTAATGATTAATGATTGTTGTAACTAACTAGTTATTAAATAATAATTTTTCTGATTTGCTAGGTTAGCGTTTTACACATTATTCATAGAGATTTAAGTAAAACGTGAAATACTAGCGCGACATCTTTTACGTTCATGAGTATTTTCTGTGAGAAATTTATTCAACAGTCGCTATAACTTTATCCCGTTTTTAATAGTCATTTATCTGATTTTATCCACATTATTGCGTGTTACCTTGTGGGTTAAATTTGGAACAGATGCAGATGTAACACCGTATGCCTTGCCACTTATCTTATTAGCAGGATTGGTTAATGATGGCGTTGTTTTAACTTATTTACTTTTACCATTATCACTGTTTTTACTAGTTATTCCTAATCGTTGGTTTCAAGGAAAATCAGGGAAAATACTCAGCCTGATACTTCTGTTTCTCTATGCCTACAGCTTTGTTTATCTGGTTGAAGCCGAGTTTTTCTTTTTTGAAGAATTTAATGCGCGCTTTAATCTGGTTGCGGTAGATTATCTAATTTATCCACATGAAGTATTTATTAATATTTGGGAGTCATACCCTGTTCCCGCTGTTTTGGCATTTAACTTCTTATTAGTTCTCGCCTTGCTTTACGCAGGTTGGCAAAAGCTATCTCCGTTTTTAGCGCAAAAAGTAACTGTAAAACAGCGGTTTGCTTTTCTTGGGCTACATTTATCCTGTATCGGGGTTTTTGCATACAGCGTTTCGACGAATAGCCTTGCTTTCTCAGAAAATCGGGTTGCAAATGAAATAACCGTCAATGGGGTTAGTAGCTTTTTTCAAGCCTTATCAACCAATGAGTTAGATTACCATCTTTACTATCGCACGGGTGACACGACAGCATTATTCGATACCCTTACGAACAGCTTAAAAGTCGGTGGTGGCGAATTTACACATCTAGCAGAGCGACATATAGACCGACATTTTCCCGCCAATCCACAAGGATTAGGTAAATTAAATGTCGTTGTTGTTGTTGAAGAATCATTTGGTTCAGAGTTTGTTAGTTGTTTAGGCGATGATCGTAAACTCACCCCTTATTTTGACCAATTAGCACAACAAGGGATGTTATTTAATCACGCTTATGCAACAGGTACACGTACAGTGCGTGGTTTAGAAGCAATTACCTTGTCATTTCCGCCAATTCCTAGCGAATCGGTTTTAAAACGCCCTAATAATGAAGATATGCCCAATTGGGGAACCGTTATGCAAGCGCAAGGTTATCAAAGTAGCTTTTTATACGGTGGTTATGGCTATTTTGACAATATGAATTATTTCTATAGCCACAATGGGTTTGCGGTGCAAGACCGCAGCGATATGCCCCCTCCACATTTTGCCAATATTTGGGGGGTGAGTGATGAGGATTTATTCAATCATGCGTTGAATTATTACGACCAACAAACGGCTAAAAAACAACCCTTTTTCTCTATAATTATGACAACGTCTAATCATAAACCATTTACTTTTCCTGAAGGTATTCCACAAATTCCCGCGACAGGTGGCGGGCGTGATGCGGGTATTCGTTATGCAGATTACGCGCTAGGAAAGTTTATAGAAGCGGCACGTCAAAAAGAGTGGTTTAATCAAACTGTGTTTATAGTGGTTGCTGACCACGGAGCGCGGGTGTATGGCAAGGCAGATATTCCATTGCGGACTTATCAAATCCCTTTATTAATTTTCGCGCCTAACCATATACAACCAACCGTTGTAGAACGTCCCATCGGGCAAATGGATATTGCACCAACAGTATTAGGATTACTGGGGTTGGAATATGAAGCCCCTTTCTTTGGGCAAAATGTGTTTAATCTCCCTCCTGAACAGCCCAGTATTTTACTGTTTAATCATAATCATGCAGTCGCTTTAAAACAGGGTGATATTTTATCTTTATTAGATTTAAACGGTAAAACAAACCAAGTCACTTATGACGCAACGCATGAGCGGTTTACACCGTTACAGCAAGTTGATAAAAATCAACTGGATTTAACCACTGCGTATTATCAACTCGCGGTCGAACAATTCCAGCATCATCAGAAACATTAAACAGAAATACCAATGTTTCCTGTGTAAAAAAATAGATATAGCAAACGTGCCATAAAGTGATTTAAATTTAGGGTTAGCAATCCTGTGAGGACTGCTAACCCTCTGTATTTTTTTATAGTGCGTTTACTATACCATTGCTTAAACCGATGGTATCTATTCATATAACTAATGAATTTTAAATATATAAAGCATTTAATTTAGTTTTTTAAATTCGGATAATCCAATAATATCCATCTTATTTTATATAAACTGTTTGATAAAGTTTTTTTCAACTAAACCCTATTAAAAATGTGCTTGTTGTCGTCGTGCGCGTTGACGCAATCCGTTTAGAATCCCTGTGTAAACATCTTCATCTGTCCGTAAACTAAAAAAATCCATTTGTAATTGACGGGTTAATGTCTGTAATTCTGCCCGTTGTTGTTCCCAACTTTGACGATAAGCTAAACAGCCTATGGGATTATCTGTATCAATCAAGGCGTTTGTGCCATCGGCTGCTGTAAAATAAATCTTGCCAATAGCGGGCAGAGTATAATCGGCAACATCATCAATTGTAATTAATACAATCTCGTGTCGTTGATGTAGGGGACGTAATAATTGCGCGAGCATTGCTTTTTCTATTTGATGAAAATCACTGATAATGAATACTAAAGCCCCTGTCTGTGCATTGCGTTGTAACAAGTGTAATCCCTGTTGTAGGGCTGTATCCTTAGGTTTTACATCAGTCGTACTGTCACTTAACCCTTTTAACAAGTGCCAAAAAGCCCGTTGTGAATGATTAGGACGATATAAACGTGGTTCACCTTGTCCAATAATAAGCCCGCCCACTCTATCGCCATGCCCTTGCGCACTCCAGCCTAATAAAGCTGCCGCCCGCGCCGCTTGAATGTGTTTAAACGTGCCGCGTGTGCCAAACTGCATAACCGCACTCATATCTATACATAACAATACATTACGCTCGCGTTCTTCTCGATAGGTTTTTAAATACGGTTTACGTACCCGTGCGGTAACGCGCCAATCAATATGTCTGATTTCATCACCATAGTGATATTCACGTACTTCATCAAAATCCATTCCTTGCCCCCGAAAAACGGATGCATATAAACCACTTAAGGGAGTATGTGTTTTTTGTGCAGAGACTAAACCAACGCTATGTGCTTGATAGCGAAGTTGAACCAATTCATCAAAACGGGGCATGAGCATGGTTTTCTCCAGAGATTATCTGAATCAGGATTTTTAAGATAATTGGATAGAAAAATATTCATTTCTTGTCTCTATCATTCTGTCAATCCTGAAAATTCTGATTCAGACATTTTATCGACGCTAAATAAACAAGCAGCAAGGATATTTATTTAGCATGTTAGTGATAGGCAATGCCGACATTTGGCTTTCTTCTTTAAAAAAGAAGGAATCTTTGACACCTTTAAGTATTTTATCAATCGATGACTTTCAATTAATAAACTGTAAACAGAGGATATTTTATCTATTTCTGTTGATAAAAAGGCTTAGGATAAAGTTAAGTTATGCCTCTATTCCCCAAAAGAAACCGCTAAACCTTGGTTGTCTATTTGTCCCGCACGGAAGCTCCGACCACTATCTAAGGCGGTAACAATAACTTGAGCAGGGCTGAATAACATGGGGTCAATTTTAAAGAAATCATATTGATAGTCTTTAAAAATTTCTGCAAAGGGTTTGCCATAATCGCGGGATGCACTACTGGGCAATTGTTCGGCAAGTTGTTTTGCGTCGCTGTCGTCGCCTGTTACAAATAGTTGTACTTGTCCACCGAATAAAATGGCATCGTTAGTTCGTCCCATTGCTGTAACAAAATCTTTTGCGGGAGGAGGCAAGGGCGCGCTTCCCATGCCGTCTATAACACGTTCTAGGGGAAAGTGTAGGGTATGCACTTTGTGCATTGCGACTTCTAACACCCGTGCAACAATTTGCACGCATCCCGCTAAACTGCGGGTTGGTGTGAGAATCAGGGTTAAGGCTTCGGCGGAGGGTAAACGACAGTCTTGGACAATTTTGTCGATAATTGCTTGTGGGGGAATTTTATCAACTTCTAAAACAAGCGTTGTATTGGTGGCGTTATCTGTCAGTCCTAATTCAGCAAACAGCGGTTCTTTTTGGGCTAAAATGCGCCCTGCCCCTGAACCTAATGCGTAAAATTTTTCATGGCTTAAACTCCAGCCTGCGTATTGACTACCTAAACAAGCTAACACGGGATTACTGGTATTAACTTGTACTTGCCATGACCACGCACCTTGTCCTGTGTTGACGAGTTGCACATGCCCAAGTCCACCCATACAAATTTCAGCAATGCGTAGTCCTGCTTGAATACTGCCTGCGGTATTAATGCCTGCATCAATCACGGTGCAATGAGGTTTTTCCACTAATAGGCGCAATTTTTCTGCTTCTTTTAACAGTTGCGTTACCAGTGGTTGGGTTAGGGCATTAATACTTAATCTACTATTCATACTGCTATCTCCTGCCATCGTTTTAAGCATGTTTGTAATTGTTTTTCTCTTTTAATTACGGTGAGCTGACTTTGTTTACCTTGTGCGAACACCGTACAAATGGGTTCTCCCCGCTGAATGATACTATTGGGTCGTGGATGGTCAGCCGTCCACGCAGGCCATTCAGGATGGGCGGGAATTTTGAGGGTTCGTTGGGCATATAAAATAATTTTTGCCCGTAAATGATGAGGATGTAATAGTATTTCAGGTAAGACACCATCACAGGCTTGTAAGTGCCAATAGAATAAATCACCTTTTTGTTGATGTAATTCAAAGGTTGAGGGAGGACGGGGGTTAATTTCTAATACATGAAAACCCGTTGCATTAAGAAGAATATCCATCCCACATAATCCACGCAGCCCTGTTTCACGCACTAGTAAGGCAACAACCTCAGTCAATTCAGTTTGAAAAGGCATGTCATCAACACTCATCGCCCCTGCATATAAATAGGGCGCGCTGGCAAATTCTTCGTTAATCCATTGTTCGTTATAGCCAACGACGCGCGATTGTTTTCCATCGGCAAGAAATAAAACTGAGTGGGGTTTACCTTCCAAATAGCGTTGGTAATAACAGGGTTGCCCACCAATGCTAAAGGATTGTTTTAGTGGATGTACATGATATCCACCTGTTCCCCCAATGGTTTTAACTAACCAGCGGTTAGTTGTAATATCGGGCATTTCTAATTGGGTTTCTGGATGGGGAATATTTAAGCGTTTGAGTAATGAAAAAAAATAACGCGGGTCTTTTACTGCTTGAACAACATCGGGCGAATTACCGTATAAGTGCCGTCCCCTCGCTAGTTGAGCTAACAAATGCGGACAATGTTCAAATCCTGCACCATAGACTAATGGGGTATGCGGTGGACATAACTCTTGTGCTTGGGTTAATAAATCCACCGCATCAAAACCGTCTGATTCTGTTTTTACGCGCCGACTGGCAAGAGTGATGCGTTGTGTATCTACATCATCATATAAATCCAGTACGTAAACAGGCAATCCAGTTTTGTGTGCGGCTGTTGCTAAAGAGCGGGCAGAAACCGCTGCTATAAGCACAGGGGTGTTCATGATTTTTCTGCGAATTGACAGGCTAGCTCAAATGCACTGGGTAATTCCAGATAAACGGGTTTATCTGTTGCTAACATATTTTTTAAGAGATTATGTTGCACTTGATACTTGACGTTACCAATGGCTAACGCGCCGATAGCCTTCGCGTGGAGTGGTGTATTTAAGGCTTTACCATTGTCCATCACACCTACCCCTGCAATCCCTTCAGGGGGTACGGCGTTGACATCGGCAGCCACTAATAATTTGTCGGCGGTTAATAAATCTTCAGCCGTTAAAACTTGCACGCCTGCTTTTGCAGTGCTGAATGCAACAGTGGTTTGTTGTAATAACTCAAGGCGTTTTTTCGGGGTGCTACCGTCGGCAGGTAACAGTTTGATTGCATAACGTTCACTATAGGCATCTACTAATTTGCAGGCAGCTTCCATCCCCCGATGGCTTACGATACGAACGTCAGCACCACAGCGGGCGGCAATAACCCCCGCACATAAGCCCACAGGACCTGTGCCACCAAAAATTGCAACTTGTTCCCCTTGTAGGGTTTTTTGATAGCTTTTTAGGGCTTTAATCACTAAGGCGACTAAACCTGCGGCAGTGGTTGCTGAACCGCTAGGGTCTAGCATGACAGAGGCTTCAAAGGGGGGAACCATTGCTTGTTTGGCTTGTTTTAGCATGTCATCCGCAACGGCAATATCACGCCCTCCAATAAAAATACCTGTGCGTTTTACGCCTTTTGGGCCTCTGGAAAAAATTGCATCTTGTACCAAACCTGCAATTTCACTCACTTCTACTGATGTGTAGGGAATAATATGTTCAAATCCCGCATCGATTGCCATGTTGACATCAAAAGGGCTAACATTTTTTTCAGGGGTAAAGATGTGTAGGATAGTGGCTTTTTCCATGTTGTTATGCCTCCGTTATTCTCTTCTGTTCCAATGGTGATAAGGTGAAAGCCTATGTCATAGGTGGCTTTTCTATTTATGAGGTGTGTATCTACACATAATCATTATATCTATGACGTGAAGTACACCCGTATTCTAGTACACTTGCCCAAAAAGCGAAAACGCGATACTAGGCACAGTATTTGTCTAAGTGAGCGAGTCATTAATCTGTTTTTAAAACAAAAATAACCGCAAAATAAAAAGGCGAATAGGTCTTGTCTATTCGCCTGCACCAAATATAAATTTTTTTAATACTATTATCGTTGACTATTATTATTAACTATAATCTGCCATGTGTCCTTACGACAAGCGTTCCAAGATGACAACTGCGGCAGCAATTCCCACAGAATGTGAAAGACTGACATGTGTTTGCGTAACCCCCAATTGTTCAGCAATTTGTTTTGCTGTTCCATATAAGGTGATGTATGGCGCGCCACTATCATGATTTAATACTTCTATTTCTTGAAAGGTAACATGTTGTTTTAACCCCGCGCCAATCGCCTTCATCAAGGCTTCTTTAACTGCAAACTTGCCTGCGTAATGTTCAGTAGGGTCGCGGTATTTTTGACAACTTATGATTTCTTCCGCAGTAAAGAGCCGTTGTGTAAAACGGTCTTTAAAGTCATTAATCCCTTCACGGATACGCACTTGGTCGGCAATATCAATGCCTATACCTATAATCATGGTTAAATCATCCATGCCATACTACGCCAGTGTAGATAAATAAATGCGTTAAGATGCACCCATCTTTGTTGTATTCGTCAGCATATCCGCTTGGCGTGTACATCCTTGCGTTTGCATCCACTTTGCTTTATCTGTGTTACTTGCGGTTGCTAAGTTTGATGGTAAGCGATGTGTATTAACAATTCTTCCTATATCATTAACTTGAATCATATAGGAAAGGTTTTCACTTAGCGGTAATTTTTTTTGTGGCCATGTGAGCATGGTCTGGTTTGTAGGCCAACGGAGCATGACCTCCGATTGTGAGGCAGTATCGTATTGTTGAATAGTCACTTTTAAGGGTTCACTGGCATCAGAACGCCATAAACTGACGTTTTCTTGTGAAATGTAACAAAAATCACCTGATTCATAAACATTAATTGCCCATACGGTTGGTGGTAATTCTGAATTACTACGCGGACGTGGACGCAGTTGCAATTTAGGTGCGGTTTCATCTTGTGCGTTGTTAGGATGGAGTTTGCCCGTTTGTTCCTCAGCATATCCTACGGGTATCAAACTAACTAAAGTAAATAAAACAAGTATGTTAGAAAAGTACATAGTCAATTTCCATTTATGATTTAAATTGAAACGTAGCTATTATTATTTGGTATAAATTTATTATTTTCAACAAATGGGTGTTTATTTGATACTACTAAAATTTTATAATAATTATGTGTATATATGAAATATATTTTATGGTATTTCATACGATAATTACCTATCCTTGTCAGTTGAAACGCAAAAATCATTCAAGTCAGAATTTTCAAAATTATCCGTGTTCACAACCATAAAAATTAACTTATTGATAACTTAACCCAGCATGATAATAAATTTATTTTTACCAATTTAAATCAAGTTAGTATGGTTATTTATTTTCTTACCTTCTTAAAAACACAACCTAATATTTATGTATAAACAATGCTGCTGGTTAATTTGTTGGTGCTTATGGTCTTTTTCCGTCGTTGCGGAAGAACCAGCTATCAAATTTAGAAACCTATCCCTAAAAGAAGGATTATCACAAAATAAGGTTTCTACCATTTTGCAGGACAAGCGCGGCTTTTTATGGTTTGGTACACAAGATGGTTTGGATCGTTATGATGGGTATGGTTTTACCAGCTACCGTCATAATCCGCTTAATACAACATCACTCAGTCATAATGAAATTAATACACTGTATGAAGATAAAGCGGGAACTTTATGGATAGGAACTGCCAATGGGTTAAATCGATTTGACCGTCAGCAAGAACAATTCATACGTTATTTCCACGATGCAACCAATCCCGCTAGTTTGAGTGACAATAACGTGTGGTCTATCGTTGAAGACCATACAGGCTTACTGTGGGTAAGTACACAACAAGGCGGATTGAATTGTTTAGATAAAAAAACCAATCAATTTACGCATTACACCCATGATTCGACAAATCCATCTAGTTTAAGTAGCAATAATACCTGGCAAGTTTTTGAAGACAGTTACCAAACCTTATGGATAGGCACTGATGGAGATGGATTGAATCGGTTTGATAGAAAAACAAAGCAGTTTATTCATTATTTAACAAATAACAATCAAGCAACCAACAGTGTAACGTCTCTGTTTGAAGACAGCCAACGGCGTTTATGGGTAGGCACCGCAGGGGGATTATTACGTTATGAGCGTGAAAAAGACAGTTTTTATACTTACACGGCTGATGCAACCGATAAAACCCGTTTAAGTCACCCTGTTATTTGGGCAATTGGGGAAGATAGACAAAAAAACTTATGGGTAGGCACTGATGGCGGTGGATTAAATCGGCTAAACTGGGAAACGCAAACATTTACCCGTTATACCAATGAATTAGAAGATAAATATAGTTTAACTAATAATCGCATTCTCTCTATTTATCGGGATAATGCGGGGACTTTATGGGTAGGGACAGATGGGGGAGGGGTTAATTATTATGATGCCCGTAATGATGCCATCTTCTCACATTATTTTGTTGATACTAATAATGAGAAAAATAGTTTAAGTAACAATAATGTACTGGCGTTATATGTAGATAGTCATAATGAATTATGGGTAGGCACAGACGGCGGGGGGCTTAACCGTTATGATGCAACACGAAAAAAAGTAACTGTTTATAAATACGAACCTGAAAATAAAAATAGCTTAATAAATAATACAGTTAGAGCAATTTATGAAGACAAAACAGGGGTTTTATGGGTAGGAACTGATGCGGGTGGATTACATCAATTTATTCCTAAAACAGAACAGTTTATACGTATTCAAAAGCCTAATTTAGTTGAAAATGTGCCTAATGCAGAAATGATTCGCACCCTATATGAGGACAGCCAAGGCACGTTTTGGGTTGGAACACGACAAGGACTATTTACCTTTGACCGCAAAACACACATTTTTTCAGCACCTTATTTTAGTAATCCCTCTAATCCTGCAAATACGGTCTTAAGCCTTTTAGAAGATCACACGGGTGCATTATGGGTTGGAACGCAAGGCATGGGATTAAAAAAATATCAACTAGACACGAAAAAATGGACAATATACCAGTCAAACTATAATGATAAAAACAGCTTGAGCAATGACATTGTTTCTAACATCCTAGAAACAAACACAGGCACGTTATGGATAGCAACGTTAGGCGGTGGACTTAATCAATTTAATCCACAAACAGAAAAATTTACGCGTTATCAAGAAAGTGAAGGTTTAGCAAACGATACGATTCATTGCTTACTTGAGGATAAACAAAATAATCTTTGGTTAGCCAGCAACAAAGGATTAATGAAGTTTACACCTGAACCGCACTTGATTATGACCTACGATGTGATGGATGGTTTACAAAGCAATCAGTTTAATCCTGCTTGTTTTAAAAGTCGGCAAAATGACATGTTTTTTGGCGGTATCAATGGTTTTAACATTTTTTCACCTGACAACTTTACAGAAAACCTTGCACCTCCCGTTGTTATGATTACAGACTTTAAAATTTTTAATAAATCTATGTCCGATTTACCCAATCCCCCACTTACCCAATCCATTTTAGAAACCAATACAATTACACTGGATTACACACAAACTTTTTTCTCCTTTGAGTTTACAGCCCTCAATTTTATTCGTACAGAAAAAAATGTTTATAAATACCGTTTAGAAGGTTTTGACCATGAATGGAATTATATAGGCAATAAACGCAGTGCGCACTATACCAATGTACCTGTTGGAACTTATGTTTTCCATGTTTTAGCCTCTAACAATAAAAATACGTGGAATGAAAATGAAACAGGTGCAATCATTACCATTCACATTTTGCCCCCACCGTGGAAAACATGGTGGGCTTATTTGGTTTATGGTTTAACCTTATTTTTATTATGTATTTATTATCTACATCGCCAACGCCGTACTTTACAACAAAAACAATCAGAAATAGATAGAATTACCCGCTTTTTAGAAGTGATACCCGTTGGTGTCAGCATGGTGGATAAACAGGGTAAATTAATCTATCACAATCATTGTGCGAGAATTCTTTTAGCGCGTGAACCACTAAATGGCGTTACATTAGAAGGCTTGCAAGCGCATTACGGTCTCTATTTAGCGGGTACACAACAGCACTATCCTTATGAACAATTACCATTAGTCAAAGCCTTGCAGGGCGAAACCAGTAACATAGATGATATGGAGATTCGTTATAATGGCAAAACGGTTGCGTTAGAAGTATGGGGTAATCCCATTTTTGACGAACAAGGACAACTCCTTTATGCCCTCAACACTATCCAAGATATTACCAAGCGTAAGGATGCGGAATCGCTGTTAAAAAGTTACAATCAAACCCTAGAAAAAGAAGTTGAAGAACGCACAAAAGCCTTGCGCGATAGTGAAGCGCAATTACGCCACGCAAAAGAAGCCGCTGAAGCAGCAAACCAAGCAAAAAGTTTATTTTTAGCAACCATGAGCCATGAACTGCGCACCCCATTAAATGGCATTTTAGGGTTTGCCCAAATATTAGAACGCGATTCCAGTCTATTGTCAGAACAACAAGCCCATGCGCGGACTATTTATCGTAATGGTGAATATTTACTCACCCTTATTGAAGATATTCTCGACTTAGCCAAAATTGAAGCAGGCAAATTAGAAATTACCCCCATAGATTTTAACTTACCTGATTTACTCAGCGACATTGTCAATGTATCCGCGATGCGGGCAACTATGAAAGAAGTACAATTTAACTACACCGCACTTTCTACCCTACCGCACGTTGTGCATGGCGACCCGAAACGCATCCGACAAATACTACTTAATTTGCTAAACAACGCCATTAAATTTACTGAACAAGGGCAAGTAGATTTTTATGTCAACTATCAACACAAAAAAGCCCGTTTTACAGTGAGAGATACTGGTGTAGGTATTGACAATACCTATCTAAACATCATTTTTGACACGTTTGAACAAGTGGGCGACCGCTTAAAGAAAAAAGAAGGAACAGGGCTAGGTCTAGCCATTAGTAAACGGCTGGTTGAAATGATGGACGGCATTTTACACGTTGAAAGTCAACTGGGTAAGGGAAGCTCTTTCTGGTTTGAAATTGAAATACCCAGTATTATAAAGGCTGAAACAACTGACCAAAAAACCGCACAAATTAAATCGATAAAAGGACAAAATCCCATTATTTTAGTGGTGGATGATTTACGGGAGAATCGACAAGTCGTCAGCCACCTACTCAAAAATATTGGTTGCATCGTGCTAGAAGCAGAAAATGGCACACAAGCCCTAACATTGGCAAAAAATTATCACCCTGTCGCAATCATTACCGATTTACACATGCCAGAAATGGATGGCTTTACCCTAATACACCATATTAAACAAAATAGTAGCCTAGCCAATACCTGCATCATTGCCAGCTCTGCCAGTGTGTTTGAAATTCGTCAACAACAAAGTTTACTCAACGGTTGCCATGCTTTTCTCCCTAAGCCTGTACGTGCAGAACAACTGTTTTTCATCCTCCAGCAACATTTAAACCTAGAATGGGTTTATGGCACATCTTATGCCACTACGGTAATATCCACAGCAGATGTTAATCAACAACTCACCTCGCCACCCATCTCTGATTTAGAAGCCCTGATAGACCTTGTATTTTCAGGAGATGTTATAGGTATTATTGAATATATTCAACGTTTAAAAACATCTGAAACAGACTTAAGCCTGTTTATCAACCATGTTTATACCTTAGCAGATAAATTGGAAATTAATGAGTTGAAAACTTTTCTGAAAAAACAGATAGAAATGCAACAGACAGCAAAAAGATAAAGACCAAAATTTAATTTCTCCCTAAACCAGAGATAGATAAAATCAAATATTTACAACTGGTTGAGAAAAAACCCCATTTAGTACTATCACGTATTATTTAGTGACACACGCATTAGGTGATTTACAATATCTTCTCCAAAAATATTATTAATTTACCTATAAAGTGCTTTAAACTGTCAATACAAAACCATAAAACGACACCAGAATAAGGATTAAACAAATGCCAACACGTTTTTCTTATCAATTTGTATTAGTTAGCATGATATGGTTATGCTGCTATGCAGGCGTTGCTTATCCTGACGAACTAAATGATGAGTATGCCATTAAAACAGCCTTCATTTACAATGTGATACGCATGGTAGAATGGCCCGACGACCGTGAGGGCAACACAACACCTATTAGTATCTGTCTAATAGGCGAAAATTACTTTGGCGACTCACTAAATGCTTTAGAACGGAAAACAGTACGTGACCGACCGTTAGTGCTAAAAAAAAATATACAACTAAATACTGTTAAAAACTGTCATTTACTTTTCATTTCTGCATCAGAACGTAACAACCTTGCAACGATTTTTAGAACAGTTGCGCGTCTGTCTGTTTTAACCGTTGGTGATGTCGATTCATTTGCGGAAATGGGCGGAATTGTGAACTTATGGCGTGATGAAGAGCGAATTAAAGTAGAAGTGAATCTCAGTGCCGCAGAAAAAGTTAATTTAAAAATCAGCTCACGCCTTCTACAATTAGCCCGTGTTATTCAATAATTACTATCTTGCATTGAATACAGTTATTAATTTTTATATAAAACTGATGGTTAGCGATATATCTTTTTCACATTCTCATAAAAATCCATGCGCTGTCCTAACTGCAATCATACCCAAAAATACAAAGAAGGCTTGACCTGTAGCAAATGCCATTATCACTTTGTTCTTACAAGCAAAGTAGATGGAATTTCTGACTATGCGATGAAACAAATTATTCAGCGACTTTCAAGCGATGGGCAGTTTGTTTTCACCAAAGGACAGCTATTCGCAGAGATTGCACGACATTTTCGTTCAAAATCTAACAATACAGGATGTTTTATTGCTGGGTTACTGATTGCCGCATTCATTACAGCTATTTTATTATCAGATAAACTGGGTGGTTGGGCCTTTTTACTACCTGCTTGTCTCATTGTTATTACCAGCCTTTACGCATGGCTCGCCCGCAAAAAAATACGGGCTAAACGCGGTTTTACAATCACTAATCAGAAAATTACGGTCATTATCGATAAATACCAAACACAGCACCCGTTAACCGATTTAATGGCGGACGGTAAAGCCTTTTTACGACCAACCGTCAGTGAAAAAGAATCCAATATTGCTGAACAAACACTAAATGATGCAGAAGGCGTTCATTACGCGCCTGAGCATATTTTAGTGGTAGAACGTAATGATATGGTTGATATGCTCATTCGTAACCATTTCCATCTCCAGTGTAAAACAGCGGTCATCAGCCAATCAGGCTATCCTGCACATGTTTTTTCTGCGTGCAAACACTTTGTAAAAAAACAAGCGGATTTACCTATTTATCTTGTACATGACGCATCACTATATAGTTTTCAACTCATAGAAAAGCTAAAAAAAGAGCCACAATGGCAATTTGCCCATGACCGCTTGCAAGATTTAGGGTTTTCTCGCGATTTGGTAACAACGGCAAAAGGCGAACTGGGTTGGATGACAACCATTGCGAATAAATCCGTTGTTTTTACTAAAGAAGCTGAAAAAATGCTCCGCGAAGGAATGCGAATTCCACTCGATTCAGCCCCACCACGCGTATTAAATAATCTATTAGGAACAGCCGTTTTAACAGGTGCAATGCTACTTTTACCTGCATTATGGAATGAAAGCACAGCGGGAGATGGTGGAACAGAAAGCGATGATTTTGGTTAAAATTCAGTGGTGTTAAAAAAACGGATAATACCGCTTTAAGCCATGTTATCCGTGTTATTTTTGTCTTTACATTCTGAAAACTCAGTAAATCCTGATTCAGAAAAACACAAGGGGGATTATGCTATGTCAACAACACGAGAATTTAAGCCGATTAACATTGCGATATTGACTATTTCCGATACACGCACTGAAACAGATGATACGTCAGGACATTTATTAGTAGAAAAACTGACTGCGGCAGGACATCAATTAGCCGATAAAGCCATTGTTAAAGATGATATTTATCATATTCGAGCGATTGTATCACGCTGGATTGCAGATACAAATGTTCACGCTATTATCAGCACAGGCGGTACAGGTGTTACAGGACGCGATGGCACACCAGAAGCAATTAAACCCTTATTAGATAAAGAACTAGACGGTTTTGGCGAAATTTTCCGCATGATTTCTTACGAAGAAATTAAAACATCAACGATACAATCGCGTGCAATCGCAGGGGTTGCTAATGGAACGTATATTTTTTGCGTTCCCGGTTCATCAGGGGCTTGTCGCACGGCATGGGATAAATTGATTCAAGACCAATTAGATTATCGTCACCGTCCTTGCAACCTAGTAGAACTCATGCCACGTTTGTTAGAGAAATAGCATGATACTTACAATTAATGTTCACTTATTACAACACACTGTTGTAGCTCTAATTTATCCAATGTCCACAGAGCCGTTTCATGAATAATTTCCTCCTGACACGGAATAATATTTTTAACTGCGTCATAAAACGAAATATCAGACATTTGTCCTATACGAAATAAAACACAAGCACGCGTCCACACCGTGCCTTGTTCTCTAGGACGTTCTAATAAAGCTAACAAACGCTGTTCACGGCTTAACACAGCTTGTGGGAAATAACTTTGTAAATGTTGCAATTGTTGGCTTAATGGCACATCGTCTAACAGCGGAAACAACAAGGTTTTTAATTCCTGTGCTAATAAATTGTCTAAGGCTTCCAATGCGTAAGCACGTCGTTCTTTTAACACCGCTTTTGGCAAACTTAATAATAATTCCGCTTTTGCCCGTTGAATAGAACGTTTGGGATAGATAAAAGATAATAAGGCAAAAATCTGCAATAAATTTTCTTTTATATCTTGTTGTAAGGCACGGATTAATAAATCATCAGCAGGCGCATTACCAATATCACGAATACTTGCAAGCATATATGCAATGTCTGCAGTCGCGGTTTGTATTAACGCTATCGTCTGCATTTTTTCAGCGTGGCTTTCCGCTTGATACCCACAAATAACTAATGATTCAAATGCTTGCTGCCGCACTTCTTGAATAGGAAACGCAGTTTGTTGTTGGAGAAAAGCCTGCATGTGTTCGCCACCAACCCGCCCACAAACGCGCAATAAACGAATACGAGCAAAATGATTAAGCGTATTAGAGTGAAATATATCAGTAATACAAGGGAGTGCATCCTCACCAAATTGAGTTAAAACGACAGTAACCGAATTTCGTAAATTATAATAAGCAAGGTTGTCGATTAACAAAGGAATTAATTTAGGCGTTTTTAACTTGCTGGTTGCAATAATCGCTTGTTGACGCACTTTTAAATCATTGTCTTGTAATAAGACTTGTAGCGGGCGGTAAAAAGTAGTAATACCAATATCGCCTAATACTTCAGCGGCGAATTTTCTATCAATAACATCAGGAGAGTTTAATAAACAATTCAATATTTCGCCTGCGGCTAAAATACCGTCTAATCCACTACTGCGTAATAATCCAACCATTGCACCTTTTTTAATAGCTAAATCATCTGCCTGTAAATAATTAATAACAAATTCAACCGCTTCAGACTCTTGTAATGCACATAAGGCTCGTAAGCCTGCCCCCTTTGCAATAGCATCCGTTTCCTTAATAATACATTGTTTTACTTCAATTATTGCACGAGTGATTAAATGCTTTTCAATTTTTTGCAACACACTAATTCGTACCATACTACTAGGATGTTTTAATAAATTGATGAGTGTATCAACTAACGATTGATGTTCAAGCTCTTCTAACAAAGCTAAACAATACACGACCTCTGTCGGGTGTGAACTGGCTAACCCGCGTTGTAAAACAGCAATACTTGACCCATCATGTAACGCTAACGCACCTCTGTCTAACTTATGCTTTACTAAAGCATTTAACAACACATGGGTATATTCCTGACGCAATAATGCAGCGGTTGCAATCCACCCCAGTAAAATAAAAAGGGTAATATAAACAATTTGTAACCCAGTTAAGTGCAATACATTA
This sequence comes from Beggiatoa leptomitoformis, assembly GCF_001305575.3. Taxonomy (NCBI): domain Bacteria; kingdom Pseudomonadati; phylum Pseudomonadota; class Gammaproteobacteria; order Thiotrichales; family Thiotrichaceae; genus Beggiatoa; species Beggiatoa leptomitoformis. The sequence goes on along the minus strand of NZ_CP012373.2, from coordinate 216,120 downwards.
TTTAACACCAATAAAATAACCCCCGCTAATCCGACAGCTAATGGTTCAATAATGGACTCGCGCAACCCTTGAATATATAAACGCTCACTGGGTAAAAAAGGTTGATATAAAATGCGAAAAGTTGGGGTTTCTAGGGAAATACGTAAAACAACATCGGCCATTGTGGTTGCAACAACAACCCAAAAAAAGCCATTTGGTAACATGTGTAATTGTGCAAATACACTAGCAATGCCTAATCCGACTAAAACCACGCTAGGTAATGCCATTAAACCTAAACCAACACCATAACGGGTTAATAACTTACCCGATAAAATAGTCGTAAATAACAGATTAATAACACCTTGAACAGCGAAATAAGTTCCAAAAAAAGCTGCAATTGCCGTTTCACTGCGATATACCATTTCTACCGTGTCATAAAAAATAAAATCCGTAAAATTCGCGCCAATGGTAGAAACAATTGAGAGAATAAAAAATAGTTTTAAATAATGGTCTTGCCATAACTTACTAAGTGGCTTGCGTTCAATGTCTGTTTCTTCTTCAGGATTAAGCTGAAACTGATGTGCATAATGGCGGAGTGTGTAAAGCATAAATACCAACGACAATACGATACAAACGGCTGATAATAAAATTAAATGTACCGTTGACATGAAAGAGACTAATTGTGTCACCGTGATACCACCTAATACATCACCCGCGACTTCTCCGCCAATAATCAATCCAAATAACCGCTTGCCCTGTCTAACATTAAATAAAAATCCAATTAATGCCCAAAAAACTAAATTAATTAAGGTAAAATGCACGCCCCGCCATACCATTAACAACATGCCTAATGACTTTGCAGCTGTCAGCATAAAAAAAACATAAAACCCTAAAATGGCTACCAGTAAAAACAACATCATACTGATTAACAAGCGGGTTGAAGAAAGATAAGATTCTAAGCGCGCATAAATGATACCGACAAAAACAATAACAAAAGCAGATAAAATATAAACATAAGGTAATTGTTGCGTGCCGAAATTGGCTAAAAATGACGCATTGGCTATCGTGTCAAAAAAAACAATCGACACATCATTAAAGAAAGACTGCACCAGTAACAATAGTAATAAAGTGCCTTCTCCCGCGCGAACATTGAAGAAGGTTGCTAAAAACTTCTGTAACATGATGACGTGCCTTGCGTGCAAAAAATAAGATAAGATTTTTAAAATACTACGCAAGTTTTCTGCCAGTCTATGATAAAATGAATTATTACAAATAGTTAGCTATCCTCTAGCATTTTTTCCGCCCATAATTTTTTTATTAAGATACTTATGACACAACGCATTGAACAAATAAATACACCCTTAAGCCCTAATGAATTTCAAGAATTTGCACAACATGAAGCGATTGTTAAAGAAGGCTTACAAACCTTTTACGATATTGGCGAAGCCTTATTGACGATTCGGGATAAACGTTTATACCGTGCTGAATTCAACAGTTTTGAAGAGTATTGTCAAGAAAAATGGGGCTTTGTTAGACGACAAGCAGACAGGCTGATTCAAGCCTTCGAAGTGACAGAAAATTTACGTCCTGTCGGTTTAACTGTTCCACATAATGAAGCGCAAGCCCGTCCGTTGGCTAAGTTAGAACCCGAAAAACAACGCCAAGCGTGGCAGAAAGCGGTAGAAATGTCACCCGATGGAAAACCAACGTCTAAACAAGTAAAACAAGCCGTTAATGCGATTATTAAACAAGAAGAATCTCAAGAAACTGTTGAATTACCACAATATACACCATCAACACCCACCAAAAAAGAAGCCACAAACCTCTCGATTAACGCGCAATTTCACGCCAAATTAATGTGGAATTATCAACGCATGGGACTACAAAATTATCAACATTTCACCATGGGCTATGCACAACGAACATGGGAACAAGTCAGCGAGTTGTTACGACTAGCCAACGTCAGCGTTTTGGTTGATATTCGTCGCAACGCCATTAGTAGCGACTTTGCTTTTAATAAAGAAAGCCTTAGCACCAACTGTGCTGAATTAGGCATTACTTATTTACAACTGCCCGAGTTAGGCATTGATAGTGAAGAATCCAAAGGAATAAAAACCGTACCCACAGATAAAGTTTTATACGATAGTTATATCGACAGTTTGGGAAATAAAGGCATTATTAGCATTATCGAGCGAAACGTACCGTTACATCATGCGCGCGTCGTCTTTATGGATATTGCAGTTTCACCCATTGATACCTTACGAAATCGTATCGCGCTTGCATTAGAAGAGATTCATCTACAAATTTTTGACTTATAAAGATAAAGCATGAATAGGATTGATTTTCTAGTCTTAAGTAAGACTAATTCAGACAAGCCTTAAATATCAATATTGTCTGAATCAAAATTGACGGAATTGACAGAACTTAAAAGCATTCATTTTTCGTCTTTAATAATCTGCTTAATTCAGTGAGTTATGATTCAGATAAGTCTTTTAAAATAAATCCCCTTTTATCAAAGAGGAGTGAGCCATTTACCACTACCGAAAAACAGATAGCCCCCGTTTAGAACAGCAATATCCGTATTTATGCGGACACAGATTTTAAACCTGTTGCAATAAAGGCTTGTACTTGTCTTTTAATTGCATCACGGATTTCACGTATTTGCTGCAATTTTTCTGCGTCTGTTCCTGTAAAACGCGAAGGGTCGGGGAAATTCCAATGAATTCTCTGGGTTTTTGCAGGAAAAATAGGGCAACGCTCGGCACTGGTTTCGTCACAAACCGTGATAGCATAATCAAAACAGTTACCTGCTGTTATCACGGCATCAACGGTTTGCGTGGTTTTCTGGCTTAAATCAATACCCACTTCTTGCATGGCTTGTATAACCAAAGGATTTAATTGCCCCGCTTCAATACCCGCACTTTCCGCATGATAGGCGGGTAACGCGAGATGATTAAACCATGCCTCCGCCATTTGGCTACGCGCACTATTATGAATGCAAACAAAAACAACCCGTAAACTCATGATGTAATGCTCCGCGTGTACCAATCGGCATTTTTATTGACCAAATAAACAACAAAAAGCATAACAGGTACTTCTACCAAGACTCCAACCACAGTTGCCAGTGCCGCACCTGATTGTAATCCAAATAAACTAATCGCCACAGCAACGGCCAATTCAAAGAAATTAGATGAACCTATCAAGGTAACAGGCGCGGTAATATTTAAAGGGACACGCCATAACCAAGCCCAATAATAGGCAATACCTGCAACCCCTACACTTTGAATTGTTAAAGGAATTGCAATCAAGAAGATAATAAACGGCTCTGATAAAATGGTTTGCCCTTGAAAACCAAACAATAATACAACGGTTAAGAGTAAACCAATAATAGTCAGTGGTTTGAGCTTCTCAGTCAATTGATTAATTTGTTGTTCATCACCTTGTTGCATAAGGCGAACGCGGGTGAAATAACCTGCAATAAGTGGAATAACAACATACAACAGTATGGATAATAACAAGGTTTCCCATGGAACAATAATATCACTCATACCAAGTAAAAAAGCGACGATTGGCGCGTAGGCAAAAACCATAATTAAATCATTTAAAGAAACCTGTACCAATGTATAAGTCGCATCGCCACGGGTTAATTGACTCCAGACAAAAACCATTGCAGTACAAGGGGCTGCACCTAGTAGTATCATTCCAGCAATATATTCTTTAGCATTTTCAGGGCTTACCCAATATTTAAATAAAATGTTAAAAAAGAACATGCCTAATAAAGCCATCGTAAAAGGCTTAATAAGCCAATTAGTAATAGAGGTAATAATCAAGCCTTTAGGGCGTTCACCAATATGTTTGAGTGCGTTAAAGTCCACATTAACCATCATGGGGTAAATCATAATCCATATCAGCACCGCAACCACTAAATTGATATGGCTCAGTTCTATATAACTAATTAGCCTGAAAAGCGCAGGAAACACATTGCCCAAAAAAATGCCGATAATAATGCAAAGCGCAACCCATAGGGTTAAATAACGTCCGAAAATGCCTAACGGGTCAGAATTTGCTTGTTGAATCGCTGTAGAGTGTGGATTCATAATGAATCAGCTTGCCATTTGTAAAAAGAAGGTTTGTGCATTATATATTCGCTTTAGCAGATAATATAGGTAATCATTAAATTTTTTCTCGATTATATAAAAACTATTTAAATCAAAACTCGTAAAATCTCTTGCATTCGCTGCATTTAAAGACAAACTTAAGTTTTACCACTTTTATAACCAACCATATATTCAACATAACAATGAAAAGCTACTTAAATACAACCAATTATAATCACAATACGATTCCAACGACAGGCGTTTTACTAATGAACTTAGGCACGCCCGATGCGCCGACAGCCCCCGCATTGCGTCGTTATTTAGCCGAGTTTCTTGCCGACCCGCGTATTACTGAGTTACCACGCTGGTTGTGGTGGTTTATTTTACATGGGATTATTTTACGTACCCGTCCTGCAAAATCGGCTAAAAAATATCAACAAATTTGGACAGATGCAGGCTCTCCTTTGCTTGCTACCAGCTATATTCAAGTTGATAAATTACAAGCGATTTTAGCGGAAAAATTTCAATCTCCCGTTGTCGTTGCGATGGGAATGCGTTATGGAAACCCCTCTATTGCCGCAGGATTAGAACAATTGCGTCAAGCACAGGCACAACGTATTCTTTGCTTACCGCTTTATCCACAATATTCATCTGCATCAACAGGTTCTACGTTTGATGCGCTTGGCGATGCACTAAAAACATGGCGTTGGATACCCGATATTCATTTTATTACGCATTATCATGATTTCCCTCCTTATATTCACGCACTCGCAAACAGCATTCAAACCCATTGGGCAACACATGGACAGCCCGATAAATTATTATTTTCTTTTCATGGGATTCCAAAACGTTTTTTCTTATCAGGCGACCCGTATCATTGCGAATGCTATAAAACAGCGCGTTTAGTGGCGGAACAATTGGGATTGACGGAAGCGCAATGGCAAGTTGTGTTTCAGTCCCGTTTTGGGCGCGAGGAATGGCTAAAACCATACACCGACGAAACCTTAATTCATTTAGCAAAAACAGGTGTTAAACGGGTTGCGGTTATCTGTGCAGGTTTTTCCGTAGATTGTTTAGAAACATTAGAAGAAATTGATATAGAAAATCGGGCATTATTTTTACAAAATGGCGGTGAAACCTTTCATTACATTCCCGCCTTAAATGCGGATGATTTACACATTCAAGCCCTAGCTGCGTTAGTTATTAAATATACACAAGGTTTTGAAGATAAATCACTCATTACATTACAAAATGAGGCAGAACAGCGCGTAAAATTAGCCGAGAAAAGACAATCCTAAATGAGCGGATTAGGCACTGCCCACATCCCTTGCTTTCACGTACAATGCACAGCATTTCATGTTATTGATTGAGGAGTTATTACTCGTGCAACTGATTGTTTTAGGTATGCACCGTGCGGGTACGTCTAGCGTCGCGCGTTTGCTAAATATGATGGGGGCTTATTTCGCCCCCGAGAAAAGCAGCTCCCCCACTAAATCCGCGTTACCCGCCACCGAAGATAATCCTAAAGGCTATTGGGAGCGGTGGGATGTCGTGCATACCAACGAAGAGATTATGCAGGCAATGGGCTTGGAATGGGACAGAATCAGCACTTTTAGTGCCGAACAGGTTACGCCTGACATTGTGAGCCGTTTTAAACCTGCAGTGCAAGAAATTATTGCAGGGTTAGACAGTTATCGTCCATGGATGATAAAAGACCCACGTTTAGCCATCACCTTGCCCGTTTGGTTGCCATTGTTAGAAGTTCCCGTATTTTTGTTTGTACATCGCAGTCCGATTCAAGTTGCGCAATCCTTACAAAAACGGGATGGCATCAGCATTCCCGCTGGGCTTGCTTTATGGGAAAAATACACATTACATGCGTTACAAGCAACACAAGGTTTACCACGACTCATTGTTTCTTATGAGCATTTAATGCGTGAACCTGTCGCAACAGTTCAAGCCTTGTATGCACAATTAAGCAACTTAGGTGTTCAAGGCTTACATTTACCCACAGACCGCGAAGTATTGGCATTTATTGACCCACAATTATATCGCCAACAAGGAGATAGTACGCTACAACGCGGGTATGTGAATTATTGTCAATGGCAACTACTGCAATGGTTTGAAGATAACAGTATTTTTGTCAAACCCATTCCTTTGTTATCACATGGGGCAAGCGATGAATTACAAGCCTATGAAACACAGCAGGAAAATGCAGAAGCACAAGCGATTCAGCAACAAATAGCCATTGCCAAGCATGTAGCCAGTTTGCAAGATAGCCAAGACACCGTGCAGTGTTTAGAACAGCGTATATATACGTTAGAACAAGAAATTACGCGGTTAAACCAGATAATTTCTCAGCAACAACAAGGGTTACAAACGTTAAAACAAGCGATAACAGAGAAAGATAACTACATTCAGCAACAAGCTGAGTTTATTGCTAAATTACAAACGCGTGACATCGTCCAACAAGAAGAAAAACAAACAGCGCATACCCAACATCAAACAGAATTAAACCACTTGCAACAATGTCTGAACGACTTGCACGAGCGTTACCAAAGCCAGTTAATGCAGGTAAAACAACTACTTGATAAGTTACAAGTGAATTATCGCACGCTACAACAGCGTTATAAACAACAAGACCAAACCATCGGCGAATTAACAGCAAATAATCGTCGTCAAACGCATCATCTGGAACGTTTAAATCACTGGGTAAATTCATTAGGCGTTAATATTCAAGCAACTTTTAACTCGCTGACGTGGAAAATTGGCAATACAGCAACGAATATGTTGCTAACACTTATGCTAAAAAAACAAGGACTCACGGCAAAAGATAGCATTCAGCGGGTGTTAATGGAAATTGCCGACTGGCGGTCACGGTTTCAAACACAAAATGCAGTATTGAGTTTTCAAGAAACGGTGGACAATCCGCGTGATTATGCCCGTTGGTTTTCTACTTATGATGAATTAACGCCCACCTTAATTGAACAGGCAAAACAGTTTGTTGCGCAATGGATTAACCCGCCGTTAATTTCTATTGTGATGCCAACCTACAACCCGCCCGAAGCCTTTTTACGGGATGCGATTGAATCCGTACAAGCACAGATTTATCCGCATTGGGAATTGTGTATTGCCGATGATGCTTCACCTAACGCCTCTGTACGCGAGGTATTGGCCGAATATGCCGCACAGGATGCGCGTATTAAAGTCGTTTATCGGACTGAAAATGGACATATTTCTGCGGCAAGCAATAGCGCGTTAGCCCTCGCAACGGGCGAATTCATCGCATTTATGGACCATGATGATACCTTAGCCGAACACGCGCTATTTTGGATGGCAAAAGATATTTTAGAAAATCCGTCAGCGATGTTGTGGTATTCCGATGAGGATAAAATTAATACGGCAAATGAACGCTATGACGTACATTTTAAACCTGATTGGAATCCTGATTTATTTTTATGTTACAACTTTGTTAATCACTTAGCGGTCTATCGCGCCAGTTTAATTCACCAAGTTGGTGGGTTACGCACGGGTTACGATGGCGCGCAAGATTATGATTTAGTTTTACGTTTATTACCGTTGCTGAACACAGCACAAATTCGCCATATTCCGCATGTGTTGTACCATTGGCGAGCGATTGAAGGCAGCACCGCCGTGAGTAGTAATGAGAAACCCTACGCACAAGTTGCTGCGCAAAAAGCCATTCAAGAATATTTAGATACTCAAGGTATTAATGCAACCGTGTTAGACGCGCCTGAATTAAAAGGTGCGAATCGAGTGAAATATGTATTACCTGAAAAATTACCTTTAGTTAGTTTATTAATTCCTACTTTTAATGGGTTAGCTGTATTAAAAGTTTGTATCGACAGTATTTTGGCAAAAACAGATTATCCTGCGTATGAAATTATTATTGTTGATAATAATAGTAACGATGCGGATACATTAGATTATTTACAAATGCTGGCGGATAGTGGTAAAGCACGGATTATTCGGTATCCAAAAGCGTTTAATTATTCAGCAATTAATAATTTAGCGGCTGAATATGCAAATGGAACGTTGATTGGTTTGTTAAATAATGATTTAGAAGTTATTTCTCCCGATTGGTTAAGCGAAATGGTAGGACAAGCCCTGCGCCCTGAAGTAGGTGTCGTGGGCGCACGTTTATGGTATCCAAACAATACCTTGCAACATGGTGGGGTGATTGTTGCGTTGGGTGGCGTTGCAGGACATTCGCATAAGTATTTTCCGAAAAATGATGCGGGTTATTTTGGACGGGCTGTTTTACAACAAAACTTTTCTGCTGTCACTGGCGCATGTATGATTATGCGGAAAGAAGTCTATTTTGCAGTCAATGGGTTAGATGCAGTCAATCTACGCGTTGCCTTTAATGATGTAGATTTTTGCCTGCGTGTGCGGGAAAAATTAGGGTTGTGGAACGTGTGGACACCTTATGCAGAGCTGTATCACCATGAATCAATTAGTCGTGGTAAGGAAGATACACCAGAAAAAATTCAACGCTTTCAAAGCGAAATGGATTACATGAAACAGCAGTGGGAACACAGTTATTTAGGAGAACCGCCAAATGACCCTGCATATAACCCGAATTTAACCGTTGTGAGTGAGGATTTTGCATTAGCTTGGCCACCGCGCGTTTTGGGTTTGTTGCCAACAATTTTGCATAGTCGAGATAAATCGTATTTAAAACAGTCGCTATCAATAACAGATACCACTGTAGAAGCGGTTATGCCAACGCTAGGAACAGAAACGTTACCTTCTGAATCTTCTGATAATCTATTTATGTTACCACCGCCGCCTACCTTGGAAGCTTTGTTGACAGAGGATATTTTCACCGTCAGCACATCAACAGCCATGCGTGTAGGCAGAAAACCACCCCAACGTCCGCCCATCGGTTCTTTACTCCATCGTAACGCAGGTTATCAACAGTTGCAGGGCTATGGTTTAGAAATTGGGGCATTACATTTGCCTGCTCTGTTGCCTGAATCGTGCGAGATTGCCTATGCGGATGTGATAAGTCGTGAACAAGCGGGGCAGATTTTTACGGAATTAAATCCTGCTGAATTGGTTGATGTTGATTATGTGTTGGATGTAGATAATGATGGATTGGGACTATTTGCACCTAAAACTTTTGATTTTGTGATATGTGCGAATGTGTTGGAAGATACGGCAAATCCCATTAAGGCCTTGCGTGGTTTATTCCGCATTGTGAAAACAGGGGGATATGTCGTTTTGGCGGTGCCTGATAAACGTTATTCAATTGATAAAAATCGGGATTTAAGTACATTTAGCCAATTGTTACAGGCATATCAAAATAATGTGTGTGTGGTTAGCGATGCACAATATTTAGACTTTTTTGTGCATATTCATCAAGAGGTTTTTAATAATGTGCGGCGAGAAGAGGAGTTGCAATCACATCTTGCGCATGTGCGCCGACGGCGGGAAAACGTACAAGTGTGGGATTGTCCGCATTTTGCAGCGTTTTTACGGCAAACCCTAGATATTTTAAATATTCAAGCAACTCTGGTTTATGAGAGTACCGCAGAGCAGAATTCGTTGGAATATTTCGCCGTGTGGCAAAAACAAAGTTGATGTATTGTGTTAAGGGCGAATGGATTCGCCCATATTTTGTAGCGTCGTGAGAAATCGCGGCTCTGTGTGTTTTTATACTGCTGAACGATGTGGCATTAATCGTTGCATATAAGGGCTGTTTGCGGCGGCTTCGGATTCTGTCCAGAGTTTTTCAATTTGATAGAAATCGCGAACCGTAGGTTGCATCACATGCACAACCACATCGCCTAAATCAATCAATGCCCATTCTCCAACGTCTAAGCCTTCTTGTCCTAATGGGCGCATTCCGTTGGCTTTTGCCTTTTCCACGACATTATTGGCTAATGCACTGACTTGACGGCTAGATTGCCCCGTCGCAACGACCATGTAGTCGGTAACATTACTTAACTGACGCACATCTAATACTTTTAAATCATGTGCTTTTAAATCTTCTAAGGCTGTTTGTACAATCGTCAGCAGTTGTGCAGATTCCATATTACTCCATCAATAGGCAGATAACTGCCCCTGTCAATAAATTGCGCATTATAACGCTCTAATCAATCTTTCTGTATTGCCGCTTCGGTTGGACGCGGAATACTTAAAGTTTGTAATAACATGCCTGAACTTTCTAATACATTAAACAGGCTTAATAATTCAGTGTATTGTCCCGCTGTGAGGGTTGAACGCGCACTGAATAATTCATTTTCTGAATCTAACACGTCTAAGAGGCTGCGTTGTCCTAGTTTAAATTGCTCACGGTATGAGGATAAAACTAAGCTTGTTGCATCAACATGTTGTTGAATATATTGCAAGCGTTCCCGAATGGTTATCATGCTGTTCCAAGCGAGTTTAGCATTTTCTTCTACAATGCGTTGATTACGGCGTAGTGTTTCTTTTGCGACATCGATGCGTTTTGCAGTTTCGGCGCGTTTAGCACTGTCAGCACCGCCTTTGTAGAGGTTGTAACGCATTTTTAACATAGCACTTAAATCATCATTGTCGCCTTCAACCCCATCTAAATTTTCGTTTTTACTCGCGCCTAATTCTACATAAACATGCGGCATGTAATTTGCGCCAGATTGTTGGTAAGCGGCTTCAGCAGCGGCTAAGTCTGCTTGGGCTGAGAGTATGGAAGGGTGATTTTGTAAGGCAAGATCGATTAAGGCTTCTATACTTCTTGGGATTGCTTGGCGAACTGCATCTGTATTAACTTTCTCTAAGTTTTTGGGCAACTCATCTGTTACACGTTTATAGCTGGCTTCTGCGTCGCGTAAATTCCCTTGTGCATTAATGAGATTAGAGTTAGCAAGGGCTAGACGGCTTTCCGTTTGTTGCAAATCGGCTTTACCCCTTGCGCCACTTTCTACTACTTCGCGCACTTGGTCTAACGTTTTTTGATGCGTTACTAAATTGTCTTTTGCTAATTCGAGTAGTTCTTTCCGACGAAAAACGTCGATATAGACTTCAGTCGTGCGTAATGCAATGATTTCTGAAACATCTGCAACACGATGCGCAGCGGATTCAACTTGCGCACTTTGATTTTCTACGGCATAGCGTGTGCTAAATCCATCAAATAAGGTTTGTGACACAGTTAAACTTAATTCACTGCGATTTAGGCTTCTATCGCCGCCTGTTTGTGCTTGAGTGGTTGGATTGTCACTTTTTTCTCGTCCATAACCACCATTTAATTCGATAGAAGGTAAATAGTTTGCGCGAGCTTGGCGTAGCGCTTGGTCAACTGCAAGCCGTGTGTTTGTGGTAATCAGTACATCAGGGTTATTGTTTAAAGTGCGTTTAATCACTTCTGGCAAGGTATCTGCTTGGGCGGGTTGTAGAAAAATACCCACTAGTAATAACGCACCAATTTGTTTTTTACTCATCGAACTGTCCTCAATCATGACGGTTTACAGTAATATCGTTAGAAACATAAGCCTTTCATTTTTTCCCTGATTCTAGCATTAATTTTCTTTTTCTTCTGTGTGAGACTGCATTTAACGGTGCTAATTTTTATCTTTGAATTCTATTCATTCTGCAAATTTGGTTTGTGACACTATCACTTATACACTTTAACTTTATCTATATTTGCTAATAGGGTGACATTTGACAGGGTAAAAAAAAGGGTGAATCACTCACCCTTTTTTTATGGATTTAATGAGACTTAATCCAGTTTTACTTCACCAACTACTTTTTTCGTAATAACCCATTGTTGGGCAATAGATAAGCTGTTGTTTACAACCCAATATAATACTAAACCTGAAGGGAAAAAGGCAAAAAATACCGTAAATACTAAGGGTAATGCCATCATCACTTTTTGCTGCATTGGGTCTATAGGCGCAGGGTTAAGTTTTTGCTGTAATAACATGGTTGCGCCCATGATAAGAGGCAACACAAAGAAGGGGTCAGGACGCGATAAGTCGTTTAACCATAAAATAAAATCGGCTTGACGCAATTCTACACTTTCTAGTAACACCCAATATAAAGCAATAAACACGGGGATTTGTACCAAAATCGGCAAACAACCGCCCAAAGGGTTAATTTTTTCCTTTTTATACAAGTCCATGAGGGCTTGATTCATCTTTGCCCGATCATCGCCGTAACGTTCTTTAATTGACATTAAACGGGGTTGGACACGACGCATGTTTGCCATTGATTTGTAACTGGTTGCAGACAAATGGAAAAAGGCAAGTTTAATCATTAAAGTTAAAATGATAATTGCCCAGCCCCAGTTACCAAAGAAGCTGTGTAATAAGGAAAGTAACCAGAATAGGGGTTGTGAAATAAACCAGAACCAGCCGTAATCAACGGTGAGTTCCAATCCGGGTGCGAGCGCGCCTAAGTGGTCTTGAATTTTAGGGCCTGCATAAAATTGGAGATTAAATTCGTGTTCTGTTTTAGGGGCAATGGTTTCTAGTTGTCCATAAAACCCTAATACATACCGCTGTCCTTGTTTGATAACGTTGGTATAGTAGTTAAATAGTTGTTCTTTATCTGGAACCCACGCGCTGACAAAATAGTGTTGAATCATTGCCGCCCAGCCATTTGCCCAGCTTGGACGTTTTTCTTGATTCAGTTTGTCATCGTTGATGTTGGCGAAAGTTAATTTTTCATACCGACTGTTAGGGCTTGCTATTGCTCCCCCCATGTAAGTATGAATAAAACTGGATTGCCCTGCTTCTGCAACTTGGGTACGTTGGAATTGCGCGTATTGCCGTACTTGCCATGGTGCATCGCTATTATTTTTTACATGGTGTTTTACTTGTACGACATAACTGCCACGTGTAAAGGTATAGATTTTCTCAACTTGAATCCCTTGCGCATTGTGCCATGTTAAAACAACGTTTAAGGTTTGTTCGCCATCAGCTAAATGGTATTGCGTTTCTGTGCTTTGATAAACGGTTTGATGCGAAGGTGCATAGTCTGCGGGCAATAAACCAGACTGTGCAACAAACAGATTAGGCAGTGTATCGTTAAGTAGTTGAAAAGGTTTATTAGCTTCTTCTAAACTGACAGGATATTTAGGTAATGCAATTTGCCGAATATCCCCCCCAACGCTATTAATCTCTAGTTTTAAAACATCAGTTTCTACCGTAATGGCTGTTTGACGGGGCAATATGCTCTGGGTTGAAGGCACATCTGGCAAAGCAGTTGCGGTTGCTTGATGACTCTTATCTAAGATGCTGGGTGGCAATTCGTTAGCAGTATTTGTAACGGGATTACCATTCGCCGATAAAGGATTCATTGCAACAGGTGCAGTGCTTACAGGTTTTGGTCCGTAATCGAGTTGCCATTGTTGATAAATCAGTAACAAAATGAATAGCAGGGTAAAAATCAGGATGAGTCTGATATTATCCATGTTGATCAGGTTTCCTTCGCTCAGGCACAGGGTCATAACCACCCTCATGCCAAGGGTTACAACGGAACAAGCGTCTAATAGCTAACCATAAACCCTGTAGCACGCCGTGTTCACGGATGGCAATTTGGGCATATTCAGAACAGCTTGGGTGAAATCGACAATGTTGCCCTAGATAGGGGCTAATGAAAAGACGATAGCCTTGAATCAAGAGAATCAAGACTTTTTGCATTGTGCGGCTAACACCCGCCAATGCTTTGTTAATGAACATAACAGAGTGGAGTTATCAATGTCGGCTAAGTTTTGTCGGGCTAATACTACACAATCCAATCCCGCCAACGTGTGTTGATGAAGACGAAAACTATCACGTACAAGACGTTTAACGCGGTTACGCATAACCGCCAATTTAATCTGCTTTTTAGCAATTGCTAAACCCAGCCGAGCTTGTGGAAAGCCATTGGCACGGGCAAGCACTGTGAGATAGCGATCACCCGACTTATAGGACTTTTCAAAAACTTTTTTAAAATCGGCTGATTTTAGCAGACGTTGCTGACGGCTAAACGCATAATGCAGCACCTCGTCCATTAAGCACTCAGACGATGCCGTCCTTTTGCACGACGTGCTTTAATGATGAGTCTGCCGCTACGGGTTTGCATCCGCGCACGGAATCCGTGACGACGTTTACGAACAATAAGACTGGGTTGGAATGTTCTTTTCATGGGATTTCCCCTCTAGTAATCGAGTAGTTAAACAGACAATTGTATTTTTTCTGAAAAAACCTTGTCAATAGACGAAGGTCAAAAAAAAAAATTTGCTCAAGCATTTACCGATATATCATATTGATGTAAAAGCTAAATTTTAAACAACATTTCTTTATGAAAAAATATTTTTTTATAATAAAATCAATACCATTTTCAATAAATAGCAGGTTATTTAACAACTAGATTATACAGGGTAAGCAGTATAAACTCATTACCCCATTTTGTTTGTTTCTTAAATTTTATTTTTGGAGGTTTAAATTGGTATCCACAAAACTGTGGAGTGAGTGTCTAAAAACATTAGAGCGTGAGTTGTCAGGGCAAGACTTTAATGTTTGGATACGTCCATTACAAGCACTCGAAGACGCTCAAACTCTACGACTCCTTGCGCCTAATCGCTTTGTTATGGATTATGTAAAGCAACACTATAGTCAGCGTATCACGGATTTGTTAGTTCGTCTGCGTCCTAATGGTACGCCTCAACTCGCCCTGCAAGTCGGTAATAGTCGTGTTTCTGTCAGTAGTCCACCCCCCGCGCAAACGTTGAAAGTTATCAACACGACAGCGACAGTAGCTAGCACCGCGACAATAAGTCCTATTGTTAATCATCTCAATCCTAAATTACTCTTTAATCATTTTGTTGCAGGTAAATCAAATCAAATTGCCTTGTCCTCAGCCCAACAAGCGGCAACTGAACCAAGTCTTTATAATCCATTATTTATTTATGGTGGTGTTGGCTTAGGTAAAACCCATCTGATTCATGCTGTTGGTAATCAAATTTTACAAAAACAACCCTATTCGCGTGTTTTATACGTTCCTTCTGAACGATTCGTGAGTGAGATGGTGAAAGCCTTACATGAAAAAAAAATGAATGAATTTAAACGGCACTATCGATCAGTTGACACTTTATTAATTGATGATGTGCAGTTTTTTATGAATAAAGCCCAATCGCAAGAAGAGTTATTTCATACATTCAATTATTTATTTGATAATCAAAAACAAATTATTTTTACCTGTGATCGTCCGCCACAAAATCTACAAGGAATTGAAGAACGCTTAAAATCACGTTTTAGCTGTGGTCTAGCCGTTGCCGTAGAACAACCCGATTTAGAAACTCGAGTTGCCATTATTCATGCAAAAGCCCGTCTTGCCCAAACAGTGTTACCTGAAGAAGTGGCTTATTTTATTGCATATCATATTCAATCTAATGTGAGAGAATTAGAAGGTGCATTACACCGCATCATTGCGACCGCACGCTTTACTAACGCAGTTATTACCTTAGAGAATGTACAAGAAACATTAAAAGACCTGCTTAGTCATGCACAATCAGCGTTAATTACCTTAGCGATTATTCAAAAAACGGTTGCAGACTATTTTAGAGTACCTGTTTCAACCATGCGTTCACGTCAACGAACACGTCAAATTGCTAGACCACGTCAAATTGCGATGAGCTTAGCAAAAGAACTCACTCAACATAGCCTGCCTGAAATCGGTGACGCATTTGGTGGACGTGACCATAGCACCGTGCTTTATAGCTGTCGTACAGTCGCAAAACTCAAAACAGCCGACCAACAAATACAGCAAGACTATAGTCACTTATTAAAAAGACTTTCACACTAAAACAGATGGCATTTACGGCTTGCTGAAGCGCAAGATAATTCCCCTATTTAGAATTCCAAATGAAACGCTTATAATAAGTATCACTTATTTCCTTTAAGATTTAGTTGCTTAGCCTCAGCAGGAACGATTCATGAAATTAACCATAGTTCGTAAAGATTTAATAAACCCCTTAAAAATGGTCAATGGTGCTGTTGAGCCTCGTCAAACATTGCCTATTTTAGGCAATACCCTTGTTGAGGTAAAAGAGCAAACACTATACCTCACTGCAACTGATGCAGAAATTGAAATTTCCTGCTGTATCCCTTTAGATGCAGAAAACGAGATTGTAGAAGGGCGCACCACCATTCCTGCCCGTAAATTTCTTGATATTTGCCGTTCTTTAAACGATAGCACTCAAATTGAAATCCAAACCGATGCAGAAAGTCGTGTATCAATCAAATCAGGACGCAGTCGTTTTACATTATCAACGTTAAATGCAGAAGAATTTCCTACCCTTTCCGCCGATAAACAATCAGAAACAACGTTACGTTTTACATTCTCCGTTGCGCAACGCACACTCCGCGATTTACTAGCGCAAACCCAATTTTCTATGGCGCAACAAGATGTTCGCTACTATTTAAATGGTTTATTATTTGATTTAATGCCCGGTGAATTAGCGGTAGTCGCAACCGATGGACACCGTTTAGCGATGGCAAAAGAAACATTTACCTTAGAAGGGGTTGAGCCGACGCAAGTTATCATTCCGCGCAAAGCTGTCAACGAATTAGCACGAATGCTCAATGATAATGCTGACGCGCAAATTACCGTTTCTGTCTATGATAACTACATAAAATTTTCTTTTGCCGACCGTATCGTATTGAGCAGTAAGTTAATTGATGGGCGTTTTCCTGATTATCGCGGCGTGATTCCTGCCTATCCTGATAAATTTATAACAACTTCTTGCGATGTTTTAAAACAATCCCTATCACGCGCGTCCATTTTATCCAATGAAAAATATAAAGGTGTGCGCCTTAGTTTTAATCCACAACGGCTCATTATTACAGCCCGCAACCCCGAACAAGAAGAAGCAGAAGAAGAACTAGAAGTTGACTATGACGGTGAAGCCTTTGAAATTGGCTTTAATGTTACGTATTTACTAGACGTTTTAAACGCCATTATGACCAAAGAAGTTGAATTATGCTTTGGTGATATAAATGCCAGTTGCCTGATTAAACCGAAAGAGATTGAACACACCAAATACGTTATCATGCCAATGCGTTTATAAACTTGCTTGTTTTTATTAAAAAATCGTAACAGTAAATTCTCCACTGTGCAAAAGGTAGTGCTAAAAACAACAAATATCAGAATGTCTAAGTTAAGATTTCCAGAATTAGCAGGTACAAAAATAAGGTTAATAATTCTGGAAATTCTATCTTGTCTATTTAGCACTTCCAACACCTACCATTCTTACACCCCAGCTTAATATCCCCATCCTTAAATCATACAAACAGACAAAAATAAAGCTGTCTGAATCGTTTGGTATTCCTTATGTTGTTATGCAGCACAAGATTATTGGTTAGTTTATTCTGTTCTTACACGATAAATCGTATAATAGATAAATAATCAAGACATCCCAGCATGTCTATAGCAATAATGAATCCCACAACATACCAAAGGAATTCACACGCTACATTGTCGTTTTGACGTATTGGTAGGATTAACATAACCACTTGTTTATCCTACCGACACAACGCCTTATTTCCGCCTTTAGGCAAGGTTAGGAAATCGGGGATTTGGTCACTCAAAAGGTGTGCATCCCCCCTATCCCTCATCCTGTGCATTACATGCCCGCGATGAGTTTATTTTATTACCCAAATAATTAAGGAAGGACTTGTTATGGCAGAGTACCACGACATAGACCCACAAGAAACACAAGAATGGTTAGATGCATTAGAAGCCGTATTAGCCCGTGAAGGCTCTGAACGTGCGCACTTCTTACTCGAATCTTTAATCGAGAAAGCCCGCCGCTCAGGTACTTATTTACCCTTCAGCGCAAATACAGCCTATGTCAACACCATCCCCCGCCATTTGGAGGAACACAGTCCCGGAGATGCCGCCTTAGAATGGAATATCCGTTCTCTGATTCGCTGGAACGCCCTTGCTATGGTCGTCCGTGCTAATCGTAAAACAACAGAATTAGGCGGACACATCGCAAGTTTTGCATCCTCTGCGACTTTATATGATGTTGGTTTTAATCACTTTTTCCACGCACCGACCAGTCAACACGGTGGTGATTTAGTTTATATTCAAGGACACACCGCACCCGGTGTTTACGCCCGTGCCTTCTTAGAAGGACGCTTAACCGAAGAAAACCTAGAGTTTTTCCGCCAAGAAATTACCTCCGAGCATGGTCTATCTTCCTATCCGCACCCTTGGTTAATGCCCGATTTCTGGCAATTTCCTACTGTCTCCATGGGCTTAAGTCCCCTAATGGCGATTTATCAAGCCCGTTTCATGAAATACCTACATGACCGTGGCTTAAGCAATAATGAAGGGCGCAAAGTCTGGGCATTTATGGGCGATGGCGAAATGGACGAGCCCGAATCTTTAGGCGCGATTTCCCTCGCAGGACGAGAAAAACTCGACAACCTCGTTTTTGTCGTCAATTGCAACTTACAACGCCTAGATGGTCCTGTACGCGGTAACGGCAAAATTATTCAAGAGTTAGAAGCGGATTTCCGTGGCTCAGGTTGGAACGTCATTAAAGTCATTTGGGGGTCTTATTGGGACCCACTTTTTGCAATGGACACCGATGGTTTACTCGTCAAATTGATGGAAGAAACCGTCGACGGCGAATATCAGAATTACAAAGCCAAAGGCGGTGCTTATACCCGCGAACATTTTTTCGGTAAATATCCAAAACTCAAAGAAATGGTTGCCAATATGAGCGACGACGATATATGGCGACTCAATCGCGGTGGTCACGACCCGCACAAAGTCTATGCCGCTTATGCAGCCGCGACCAAACACACAGGACAACCCACCGTTATTCTTGCTAAAACCATTAAAGGCTACGGCATGGGCGGTGCAGGCGAAGCCCAAAATATCACCCACCAACAGAAAAAAATGGGGACGGAAGAGCTTAAAGAATTCCGTGACCGTTTCAATATTCCCATTCCTGACGACAAAATTGCTGACGCGCCTTTCTACCGCCCCGCCGAAGACAGCCCCGAAATGCAATACCTCAAAGCCCGACGCGAAGCCCTTGGCGGTTATCTCCCCGCCCGTCGACGCAATGCAGCCCCGCTCGAAGTGCCAGAACTCAACGCCTTTGAAAGCGTCTTACAAGGCAGTGGCGAGCGCGAACAATCCACAACGATGGCATTTGTCCGCCTGCTCACCATCCTCACCCGCGATAAAAATCTGGGTAAATACATTGTGCCTATCGTCCCCGATGAATCGCGCACATTCGGTATGGAAGGCATGTTCCGCCAACTCGGCATTTACTCCTCCGAAGGGCAAAAATACAGCCCCCAAGATGCCGACCAAATCATGTTTTATCGTGAAGATAAACAAGGGCAAATTCTACAAGAAGGTATCAACGAAGCAGGCGCGTTCTCCTCATGGATAGCCGCAGGTACTGCCTACAGCAATCATGGCATTAACATGATTCCCTTCTATATCTTCTATTCCATGTTCGGCTTCCAACGCATTGGCGACCTCGCATGGGCAGCGGGTGACATCCAAGCCCGTGGCTTCCTCGTTGGCGGTACATCAGGACGCACCACCCTTGCAGGCGAAGGCCTACAACACCAAGACGGACACAGTCACCTGATGGCAGAAACCATCCCCAACTGCGTCACCTACGACCCTACTTATGGCTATGAACTCGCTGTTATCGTCCAAGACGGTTTACGGCGCATGTACAAAGACCAAGAAAACATTTTCTACTACATCACCACCTTAAACGAAAACTACCCACAACCCGCCATGCCTGCCAACCTCGACACCACTGGCATCCTCAAAGGCATGTATCTACTTAAAGAAAGCGACGTTAAGAAAAAAGGCACGAAAAAAGTCCAACTCATGGGATGTGGCTCAATCCTGCGCGAAGTCATCGCAGGCGCGGAACTCCTCGCCCAAGACTTCGGCATACACGCCGATATCTGGAGCGTCCCCAGTGTCACCGAACTCCGTCGAGAGGGACTAGACACACAACGCTGGAATCTCCTCCACCCCGACCAAAAACCCAAACAAGCCTATATCAGCCAATGCCTAGAAGGACGTGCAGGCCCTGTTGTTATCGCCACCGACTACATGAAACTGTTCAGCGACCAACTCCGCCCCTTCATTACCCAACCCTACTACGTACTTGGCACCGACGGCTTTGGACGTAGCGACCGACGCACCGCCCTCCGCGCCTTCTTCGAAGTCGACCGCTACTACGTCGCTATCACCGCCTTAAAAGGACTCGCCGACATGGGCGATATACCCGTCAACAAGGTCACGGAAGCCATGCAAAAATATGGCATCAATCCCGACAAGCCCAATCCAACGACGGTATAACCCCCAACTCGCACTTGTTCCCCATAACGGGAACAAGTTGCCGTCCTACCACTTTTGAGGAACAAAACATGGCAATTAAAGAAATACTAGTCCCCGATATTGGCGACTTTAAAGACGTACAAGTCATTGAGATTCTTGTCAACGTTGGCGATACCATCAACAAAGAACAATCCCTTGTGACCCTAGAAAGCGACAAAGCCACGATGGAAGTTCCTTCTTCCGACTCAGGCATTGTCAAAGAACTAAAAATCAAACTCGGCGACCGCCTATCCGAAGGCTCTGCCGTCCTTATCCTTGAAACCAGCGCGGGTGCGGAAACCCCCGCCACAGCAGTAGAAACAGCCCCCATTGCCTCACAATCCGACATGCCCCGCCCGCCTGTCGTCAATGTTCCTGCTGTTCCCGACATGCCTGTTGCACGCAATGGCATCAACGACCCCCGTCGCCCCCATGCCCTGCCTGCCACGCCTGACAAACCCATAGCTCCTCTCAACATTCCCGATGTTGACAAAAGCTACGCCAGCCCATCCGTGCGCAAATTTGCCCGCGAACTTGGTGTTGATTTAAACAAAGTACAAGGCAGTGGACGCGGTGGACGCATCCTACACGAAGACATACAAGCCTTCGTTAAAGGCGTGATTAATCAACCGCCAACCGTTATTGTCCAACAAGCCACAGCCCCTGCAACTGCACCCACAGGCGGTATGGGCATCCCCGAAATTCCTGCCATCGACTTCAGCAAATTTGGCGAAATAGAAACCCGCCCACTCAGTCGCATCAAGAAAATTTCAGGCAACGCCCTACACCGCGCATGGCTTAACGTCCCACAAGTCACCCAATTTGATGATGCAGACATCACCAATTTAGAAGCCTTCCGTAAAAGTTTGAGTGCTGAAGGCGAAAAACGCGGGGCGAAAGTCACCTTTTTAACCTTCTTAATTAAAGCCTGCGTCAACGCGCTGAAAACCTACCCTGATTTCAACGCCTCACTAGACCCCAGCAAAGAAAATCTGATATTAAAACAATACTATAATATCGGTGTTGCGGTGGACACCCCAAACGGCTTAGTTGTACCTGTGGTGAAAAATGCGGATAGAAAGGGTTTATTTGAAATTGCGGCAGATTTAGGCGAGTTAAGCAAAAAAGCCCGTGATGGCAAATTATCGCCAAATGAAATGCAAGGCGCGACCTTCACCATTTCCTCACTCGGTGGTCTTGGTGGCACAGCCTTCACCCCGATTGTAAACGCCCCAGAAGTTGCAATTTTAGGCGTTTCCAAATCTGCCATGAAACCTGTCTATCAAAACGGCGAATTCGTCGCCCGCCTGATGTTGCCTTTATCGTTATCCTATGACCATCGTGTTATTGATGGCGCAGCAGCCGCACGGTTTACGACAACGCTATGTTATTTATTAGCGGATGAAAGGAATTTGTTGCTGTAGTTTAGGTTCAGGTTGGCTGGGTGCTGATTTGGTATCCAGCCAATTAATAAATATTTTAAGAGGATATATGATGGAAAATGACCCAAATTTTTATATAAAAGAATATTTAGATAGTTATCTAAAGTCAGATAACCCGCAATTTGCTGTAATGCTTAATGGAAAATGGGGAAGTGGTAAAACATGGTTTATTGAAAAATATATTGAAGAAAAGAAAAAAGAAGAAAAGAAAACAAATAAATATTTATATGTTAGTTTATATGGGATAAGTACAATTTCTGAAATATCAGATACTTTCTTTAAAGAGTTGCACCCATTACTTGCATCAAAAACAGCAAAGTTTGGAGGGGCTCTTTTTCGAGGATTAATAAAGACTTCTATACAGCTTGATATTAGTGGCGATGATAAAAAAGATATGTCTATCAACTCAGAATTACCTAAAATTATTGAGTTTTTGGGCGATGTTAAAAGCTATACGCTTATATTTGATGATTTAGAACGGTGTAAAATTCAATTAGATGTTGTTTTAGGCTATATCAATAGCCTCGTTGAACATCAGGGATGTAAAGCAATTATTATTGCAAATGAAGAGGAAATTAAGGCGGGAACGGACGATAAAGTTCAACACGCATATAAAAGAATAAAGGAAAAGTTAATCGGGCGTTCTTTTACCACAGAACCAATATTAGAAGATGCTATTAATACTTTTATATTAGAAATAAAAAAAGAAAAATTAAAAGATTTTTTTCAGAATCAAGCGAGAGAGGTTATTACAGGGGTATTTCGTCAATCGAAATACGATAATTTGAGATTGATTAAACAATCACTTTGGGAATTTGAACGATTATATGGAGAGATTGAAACAACTAATAACCTTTTTTCAGAAAATACGTCCTTTCTAAAGAAATTATTATTTATCTATTTAGTACTCTCTTTTGAAATAAAACAAGGTTCTTTATCTATGGTCTTTTTTGAATATTTAGAAAAGGTATTAATAAAAGAACTAGAGGAAGAAAAAACACTATTAGAAAAAAAATATCCATATGTATCTATTTATAATTTAATCTTTTCTGCAAAGGTTTGGAACGTATTTTTTACAAAAGGTTTTATTTCTAAAAAAGATATTTCTGAAACGCTAGAGAAACAGAGTGAGTTTAGTGATTCTAAAACACCTGCATGGGTAAAGTTATGGAATTTTTATAAGTTAACAGATGAGGAGTTTCCGACAATATTAGAGCAAGTTGAAAATGATTTAAAAAATAGAGTTTACACAAAACCACAGATAATTCTGCATATCTACTGCATTTTTTTAAGGCTATATAAAGAAGGTTTATACTCACAATCTTCAAACGAGATTGTAAAAAAATATAAGCATTATTTCTCTGAAGCAAACATAACCCTTGAAGAAATCAGTGATTATAATGAATCTTCAGTTGAAGGTTGGGACGGACGTGGATATTCCTCAAGAGAAACCGAGGAGTTTAGAGAAATGTTTAATTATTTAAAAGAACAAATTAGTGAAGTTAGAGATAAAGAAGCTAAACAATATGTTCAAAGATTGAACCTATTGAATATGATGAAGGAAAATGCAGATGAATTTATAAAAATATTATACCCAATATCAAAACCTTATAATAAAAACTATAATATGCCAGTTCTTAAGTATTTAAATGTAGAAAAATTTTTAGAGACTTGGTTAAATTTAAAGCCAGAGTTAAGAGAGCTAATATCTCAGGCATTAGTTAAAAGATATAACTATTTTGGAAAACGCTTTATAAATGATGAACAAAATTTTTTAAACGAACTTAAAAAAGAAATAGATAAAGAAAAAGGATACAAAAAAGGAAAAGTCAGTTATTTACACTTGAAATCTTTGGAAGAACAGATTGAAACAATACCTGAGCCTGATAACAAGCAGGTCTAGTGCACGTCAACATAACCCAAAAAAATTCATTTCAAAATAAAGTAGTTATGGTGCAAAAAAACGCACCTAACCCCCACCCAATCCAAATCAGATATAAAACGGATTTATTTCAACGATAACTAATACAATTAGTTGTCATAATGTGATTATAATTTCTGAAAAAATTCATAAAATCCCCCTTTCATTCCCGTCAATAAACTAAAATAATAAGTATTAAAAATACACTAAAAAAATCAATATACTATTACAGACGACATTTAACACTATGCTAACTAAATACTTTAATCACGACGCATTTAAAACCCGTTTGTGGGATACCATCGCGCAAATAGAACAGCGTTCTCTAGTTGAGGTCGTTGTTATTATTAAGCCACGTTCTGAAGTTTATACCGATATTAATTTGTGGTGTGGTACGCTAACTAGCTTTATTGTTTATACTTTTTTTATGTTCTCACCTTGGTTTTTTGGGGATTATTTGATTTATACAGGCACAATTGCTGCTTTTACGATAGGTTCACTTTTTAGCATGTTTATTCCCGCCCTACACCGCGCTTGTTTACCACGCAAACGGATGCGGCGTAGCGTTGAAATCATGGCGCGGGCATTGTTCCAAAAAGCAGGGATTTATAATACGCATAATCGTACAGGGACTTTTATCTATCTCTCGTTATTTGAACGGATGGTGCATATTTTGCCCGATAACGCCGCTTATACAGCAATTCCTTTTGATGAGTGGGAAAAATTTAACACGCAACTAGAAACGATTTTTACCGCGCCTAATCCTGCTGACGCGCTGTTACAGGTTTTAGAGGCGCATCAGGCTTTATTTAGTCAGTATTTACCCCCCATAGAAAATGATATTAATGAATTACCTGATGATTTAGAGGTAAATATATGAAACGTTGGTTACTAATAACGCTTGTTTCTCTTGTATTTTTAACCCTACTTGCACCCATTAATATTATTTCTCTGCCCAATGTAAACAGGATTAGTTTGCCCGTATTAGGCATCAGTAATGCTGAAGCGCGTCCGGGGGGGGGCTCTTCTTTTCGGTCATCAGGGAGTCGGCGTTCTTCTTCAAGCAGTCGTTCTTCAGGTCGTTCATCTGGTTTTTCATGGGGTAGTAATAGTAGTAGTAGCGGGGGATATATTGATACAGATTTAGATGTTACGGAGTTGTTAGTAATTATCTTTATCATATTGATTATTATAATAATACATTATTACTCTCAGCAGCGGGATGAAAAACGCTCACAACGAGTTGTGAGTTCTAAAGCCACCCGCGAGAATTTATCTAAAAAACAAGTCAGTATCGATAAACGCTTAGACGCTTTACGCCAGCGTGATTTGGGATTTTCTCGAGTTCTATTTTTAGACTTTGTACATTCGCTTTATCATAAATATTATAGTTATCGGGGAACTAGCGACATGCAGTTGCTAACACCTTATTTTTCTAAAGGTATTTTGAGCGAAGCGAATCAGCCACAGTATAAAAATCAACAGGTAAGTGAAATTGTGGTGGGGAGTTTGAATATTATAGATGTTGGAGAATGGACAGAAAACGAGGGGATTAAAGTTGAAATTGAGGCAAATTACACGATTAATTATGTTGATAAAAAACAAATCTATCGACATCTTGTTAAGGAAACGTGGTTTTTAGTCCGACGTAAAGGTGTTCAGTCATCCCCGCCTGAAAAAATGCGGAGCATCACTTGTCCGCAGTGTGGCGCGCCTGCGCATTTTAACGAGGGTGGTCAATGCGAATATTGTGAAACGGTTATCCATCGTGGAACAATGCAATGGATGTTAGATCGACGCATGATTTTGGAAAATGAGCAGTTTAAAGCAGCGTTATTAGGTACTTATGCGGAAGAAGAAGGTACAGAGCTTGCGACTATCCGACAAGCTGATTTAGCTGAACAACAAAATGCGTTTGTTCATGCACGTAATCTGAGTAGTTGGGATGATTATTGGCGGGATTTTCAAACGAATATTGTTAAAACCTTTTTCTTAGCCATTTATGCCGCATGGACGGCTCAAAATTGGAAAGAAACCCGACATTTATTGTCTGACCGTTTGTATGAAACCAATGATTTTTGGATTCAGCAATACAAAGCACAGGGGTTGGTAAATCGGCTGGAAAAAATAACGATTCAAAAAGTTATTCTCGTTAAAATTGAGTGTGATTATTACTACGAGGCAATTACTGTGCGGATTTACGCCAGTTGTTATGATTATGTGACGGATAAAAAAGGGAGTGTGATTGGGAGGTCAAAGAATACTCAGCGCAAGTTTACGGAGTATTGGACATTTATCCGTCGTGCGGGGATTGTAAAACCAGAGGGTGAATTTGATTTGCATAGTTGTCCTAGTTGTGGCGCGCCATTGGATAAAATGAGTATGGCGGCAGAATGTGGTTATTGTGGTTCAAAAGTCAGTACGGGGGATTTTTCGTGGGTATTATCGCTGATTACGCAGGATGAAGTTTATCAGAATTAGTCACGGATTATTAAAATAGCAGGGGTTATCAGTGGTTACTTGATTTGTCCGTGTCAGGATTTAACGCTACAATCGCGTTGTTTTTTCATCTTTTCATTTTGATAGTTCTGAAAATCCTGATGTTGACAAGTTTTTTATAAAAATAGGAAACATTATGTTATTTAATTTGTTAAAAACACTCCATGTGTTAGCGATGGTTATTTGGGTGGGCGGGATGTTTTTTGCGTATATGGCACTGCGCCCAGTTGCAGCGCAGTGGCTTGAATTGCCATTGCGTTTGCAAGTATGGACACAGGTTTTTAAGAAATTTTTCCCTTGGGTTTGGCTGGCGACAGTGACGTTGTTAATCACAGGATTATTAATGATTTATTTGTATGGCGGAATGGCTCATGTACAGTGGCATGTGCATTTAATGTTGCTAACAGGGCTTATTATGATGACGATTTTTATTCACTTGTTTTTTATAAGCTATCGTCATTTACAAGATGCTGTTGCGATGCAAAACTGGCAAATAGGGGCTACACGTTTAGGGCAAATTCGCCGTTTAATTGGCATTAATTTAGTCTTAGGATTAGTCACGATTGTGGTTGCAACATTAGGAAAAACCTTATTTATGTAGCATCTACAAATGCGGCAAGGGTTAAATCGTCTGCCGCATAAACGCCTTGTTTTGCCAATTGTTCTAAGGCGCGTTTTACCCGACGTTTTACAAAATCCCCTTCTATTTGTTTAAACGCTAACAGTTGTTCAGCAATATCAGCAACAGAAATTCGTATGCCATCCGCAAAATTGTAGCATTGTCCAATCCCATCAGAAGCAATAGCAACCGTTTGATAATCTGTTAAGGAAAAATCAAAAATGAGTTGTTTATTGTAGGGGACAATGGCTTTTTGTGGTGCGCGCGAGTCATTAATAATCAGCGGATGGCTATCATGGCTTGCATATTCTTGCTGACGTGTTGGTGTTAGCCAATAGGATAAGTAATAGGGCGCGTTGTGGGTGAATTCGATTTCAATATAGTTGACATTGCCCTGTCTATCTTTAAGCAAAATCACGCCATCACCATAAACATAAACGCGAATTTTTTGTGCTAGTTGCAAGGCAATTAAGGTTGTTGCATCTAAAACAGATAAGGGCATGGCTAGTTTATGCACAATAGCTGCGGCATTGTGAATCAGTCTTTGCCCAAAAAGTTGATAGTTATCGATTAAGTTATCAAGTTGTGTTTCTATTAAGGCTTTTGCTACAAGGGACAATACCCGCGCACCAACGTCGCTATGTGCGGAGGAGGAGCATCCATCACAGACTATCAGAAAAGGATAGGGGGTATCACCTTGTATTGCATAATCTTCACAGATTGTATGCGTTTTACCGATGGTAAAAAAAGAATCGTAATGCAACATAAATGCGGTGTTCTCAGGGGAACGAGTTGAAAAAGACTTTCAAACCGAACATATCCCGTTTGGATAATTAAGTGAGTCCATGAAATGGTGTTATACAACCGATTGAAAAAATTGTATATATCATATTAACTTTTTGTCAAAAATCGTTCGGAAATGAGTTGGCATCTCATTCCCGACTTTTGTTGGGTCTTAGGTTTATAACAAAGCCGCTAATGCTTTATCACGGTCTATAATCAGCAATTTGTCCAGCGTATCAGGTTTTACCCCGGTATTAACATCAATATCCAATACGCGCTCAGAACGAGCGATTAAAAATTGGTAGTTTTGATAAGGGATTAAAATATCTAGTTTTTGCATGTCTTCTAGCGTGACTCGTTGATGATTGACGGCAATGATTTCGTCGCCTGCGTTTAAACCTGATTGATAAGCAGGCGCATCTAAGCGTAAGCTTTTAATAATTATTTTATCAACACGGGGTTCAAACTCTATGCCTAACCACACGGTACTTTCTGGTTTCCAGACAAATTGTATGCCGATTTTTTGATAGAAATCAGCAAAATTAATTTCGTCAGTGTTGGTAATCCAGTGATGAAATTGCGCAGCAAGATTTGCATTACTTAACTGGGTAATCATCGCTAATATGTCAGAAAGACTCACGCCTGTGCTTGGATTCTCTTGATAGGCTTGCCATAATAAATGCAATAAGTCGTCAATTTTCTTACCAAATGCTAATAGTTGAATGTGCAACAGCGCGAAAACCAGTCCGCCTTTTAGATAATAACTAATTGAGCTATTTGCTGTATTTTCATCAGGTCTATACAGTTTTATCCACGCATTGAACGAGCTATCTTCTAAAGAGTGAAAACGTCGACCTTCTGTTGCATAGTAACGCGCGAAATCTTCGCGGATTTTTTCCAGATATTCCTCAATTGTGCATAAACCCGCCCGTAATACAAATAAATCATCCATAAAACTGGTTAAACCTTCAGCTAACCAGAGCATACGGGTGTAATTTTCTTGGCAGTAGTCAAATTGCGCGAGTTCTGTTGGGCGTATGCGTTTTATATTCCACGTGTGAAAATACTCATGCGCAACCAATCCCAACCATCTAATATATTCTTTACGATTCGCTAATTTACGCCCATCAAATTGCAATGCAGCGGAGTTACTATGTTCTATTCCACCATACAATCGCGGTATAAAATGGGCTATAAACGCATAATGCGTGTAAGGCATAGAATTCATGGTGTGACTGATTAATTCTACGAGGGATTGAATATCTTGGCGTAAGTCGTAAACATGAGGGAAAATATCGCCATAAAATCCAATATGATGGGCTTTATTATTAACGTAAAACGTATCAGTCTCATGATTACCTATTTCTATAGGACAATCTAATAATTGGTCGTAATCTGTCGCAATATAGCAGTGTGGATATTTGGATAAGGCTTCTAATCCTGTGGTAACATTTTGCCATTCTTCGGGAAATTGTAGGCGAATAATTGGGTTACATAAGGCAACATCTTTAATGCCTAATAAATAAGCAGGGGCATGTAAAAACGCATGTGTGCTATCAACATGACAGGTTCGCACGCTAAATTCGTGACAATATACCTCATAGACAATTTGAAAATCTAAGATTGCTTGTGTCGCAACAGGGCTATTTGTCCAGTCAATTTCCCATGTTCCTTTAGCAATTTGTTGACAAGATAAAGGAATATTATCGAGGGTGCTTGCAGAAAGTGTCCGAATATGGCGGGCATATTCACGCATTAAATAAGAACCGGGACTCCA
The DNA here is from genome assembly GCF_001305575.3 of Beggiatoa leptomitoformis. Taxonomy (NCBI): domain Bacteria; kingdom Pseudomonadati; phylum Pseudomonadota; class Gammaproteobacteria; order Thiotrichales; family Thiotrichaceae; genus Beggiatoa; species Beggiatoa leptomitoformis. Next base: position 186,647 of record NZ_CP012373.2, on the reverse strand, counting down.
TGAGGGGAGAAAAACTTGTAGCCGTTGTTGCTCGCTGTCTCGTTGCGCCTTGAGGGTTACTTGAACAAGGTGAGTGTGAGGGGCGGTAATGCTGACGAGATAATGAACTTGCATAATTGATAATCTATCGTAGCGGGTTGCAAAAAATAAAGCCTCGTAAAGTTTTTACGAGGCTTTTGTATAACAACATAAAAATGGGTTATTTACCCGTTTTTACCGTCGTCCACACTCGGGTTAAGACACGTTCAACTTTTTGCGGCAGAATCTTTAACATGAATAGTTTTTTCTTCACCTCATCCGCAGGATAAACCCCTTTATTATTCTTTACTTCGTCTATAACGGTTTCTAAAGAAGCAGGATTTGGGTTTGCGTAGTGAACAAAGTTGGTAACACTGGCAATGACTTCAGGACGTAAAACGAAGTCGATAAATTTGTAAGCCGCCGCTACGTTTTTCGCATCTTTCGGAATGGCTATCATGTCAAACCACATAATAGTGCCTTCTTTTGGCACGCTATAAGCGACTGTTACACCTTTATTCGCTTCTTTAGCACGGTCAGCCGCTTGTAATACGTCACCTGACCAACCAATTGCAACGCAAATGTCGCCATTTGCTAACGCATTGATATATTCGGAAGAGTGAAAATTAGTAATGAAAGGACGCAGCTTCAACATAAACGGTTTTACAATGTCGGTGTAGTCCGTTTCAACTTCACTTAACGGGTTTTTACCCAGATAATTCAGGATAATAGGAAATATTTCTGTGGGAGTATCTAACATATACACGCCACATTTAGACAGTTTTTCCAAATTTTCGGGTTTAAGGACTAAATCCCAACTGTCAACAGGGGCATTTTCACCCAAAGCGGCTTTAACCTTTTCGGGGTTGTAACCGATGCCTGTTGTTCCCCACAAGTAGGGAATTGCATATTTATTTTCTGGGTCAACAGCTTCTAACCCCTTTAGTAAAACAGGGTCTAGGTTTTTATAGTTGGTTAATTTGCTTTTATCTAAAGGTTGATAAACGCCCGCTTGAATTTGTCTGCCCAAGTAGGGGGCGGCAGAAGGCACAACGATATCAAAACCCGTTTTGCCCGTCATTAGCTTGGCTTCTAACACCTCATTACTGTCGAACACATCATAGACAACTTTAATGCCAGTCTCTTTTTCGAAATTAGCAACAGTATCTTCAGCAATGTAGTCAGACCAGTTATAAATATGCAGAACATTTTCTTCCGCACGCACCGCACCGCTTGCAAGGGTGCAAACAACTGCAATACCTAACAAACTTTGTTGAAACTGCTTGAACATTATGATAATCCTCGTCAAGAAAAGGGAATAAAGTGACAGTATAGCCTGTGATTAGAACGATAAAAAGCACACGTTAATTTAAATCATTCATGTGCAGAATGCACATGTGTTGTGCCATCTGCATGAGTATGGTGATGATGCTCATGAGAATGCGCATGTATTCTCGCCCCATCAGCTTGTATTGCAGGGCGAGCGGTTCTACCCGTTTTTAGGCGTTCGCGTTGAACGTGCAGTTCGTGGCGTAACCATGCTATCCATGCTTGCATCCCTAATCCTTTTTTGGCTGATAGGGGTAAAAAAGGCGCGTAATTAGCCAATTGGCGCAAATTACGTTCTGCTTTTTGCGGGTCAAAATCATCTAAAAAAGGTAATAAATCGACTTTCGTCAACAGCATGGCATCAGATGCACGAAACATCACGGGATATTTTAGGGGTTTATCGTCGCCTTCTGTGACGGATAACAGGGTTACATTGCGATGGTGTCCTAAATCAAAACTGGCGGGACAAACTAAATTTCCTACGTTTTCAATAAAAAGAATATCTAAATTATCCAAATCTAATTGATGAACCGCTTGATGTACGAGATGTGCATCTAAATGGCAAGCCGTTCCTGTGACGATTTGCACGGCGGGAACACCCTTTTGGCGGATGCGTTCGGCATCATTTTCGGTTTCTAAATCGCCTTCAATCACGGCAATGCGCAGACTGTCTTTTAAGGCTTCTATCGTATTTTCTAATAATGCAGTTTTGCCCGAACCGGGGGAAGACATTAAATTGATAACTAATACCGCATGTTCATCAAAATATTCACGATTATGTAAGGCTTGATGGTCATTTTCTGCGAGTAGATTTTGTAAAACCGTAACGGCAATTCTACCCTCTTCTGTTTTAGCCAGTTTTCCATCCCCTTGTATTAAATGTTCATTGCCTGCCGTTACATTGCATCCACATGTATTACACATAATTTCCTCTTCTTCAATGGCCTTAATCGATACGCACGTTGACGTTATAGTATAGCTTGCGACTGATTGACGTAAGAATGATTTTACTTAACGAAGTAGATGTGATGAGGATGTATTTTCATTAATGATAGGATTTTGATACAAAAATAGAAATTGTTCGAATGAAAAGTGCGGTGCAAGTTGTTTACTGACAAAGCTACTAAAACTTAACAGTAGGAAAAGCAAGCAAAAAAGGATAAGCCAACCTTGTAAAAAGGTTCTCAGATTAGCGGGTGAGTTGGTTGTTTCACGTTTTGCTGTAAAAAAATCAGTGTATGACAAGCTTATTTTGTGTTTACTCAACTGTTGAAAATACCGTAAGGTACGCAACCAACGTTTATTTTTATATAAAAGATGAGTATTCATTAAGGTCGCCTACGGTGGGGTAATGATGATTTAACTGTATAAAGTTTCTTAGTGTCAATTATGCCATACTTTTTTTAACCTGCATTATTTAGCGGTTTTTTATCTTTTTTCTTTGTTAATTTTGAGAATTTTAATTTAGACCGTTGCAGATGTGTTTTATAAAAAAACAGGATATATCGTATTATTAACGAGATATCCTGTTTTAATAACAAGCTCGAATAGATTTAACGTGCTTGAACGCCTGATACATCAAAGAGTAAATCTGATTCACGTCCCGTCAACTCGATGTCTAGTACGCTGCTATCGTTATCAATACGAAGACAAGGAATATCAACGACATTTTGGGTTGAGTTGTAGGTAGCAACGCAATCACTGTCAGTAATAACACGATACAATCCGCTATCTTGTACTCCCACAAAAAGAATTTCAGGATGATGCGGGTTGATAACCAGTGCGCGAATATTAGGTTCTGAGAAAACGCCCACGGATAATTCTGTCCAAGTTTTCCCTCCATTCGCGCTACGGTATAAACCTGTTCGTGCGCCTAAATAGACAATTTCTGGATTATGGGGGTCAATTACAATATTGTCGGTTGCAATATTATGAATAACTTCCCATGTCTCCCCCCCATCAATACTTTTGCGAACACGAGCACTAATAGGGGATTCGTAACTGTAAATGTATGGCTCACTAACATAAAGTGTATTTGGATGATGTGGATTAATGGCAATGGGTAATTTTGTATAAGATGGGTAGGAATATAATCCCGTTTTTAATACCCAAGTTTGTCCTTGGTCAATGCTCTTATAAAGTCCATCAGCAAGAGGACCACCGCTAAATAAGGTACTAGTGGTACTCTGATAAAGCGTATTGGGATTCTGCGGGTCAACGGCGAGAAATGATGGAGCAAACACGGAGGATGTGGGACTTTCCCAGTTATCACCACCATCAATGCTTTTAAAAAACGAAGCACTAAAAGAGTAGGCAAAAAGATAAATAATATCAGTGTTATAAGGATTGATTCTTAACTGAATCCGTTCGCTTTTACTCTCGAGCTTTTTTATCCAAGAGATGCCATTGTCCTCAGATTTAAAGACACGTGCTGTGAATGTTGAATCATCCACGGTTGTTAGGTAAATAATAGCCGTATTTTGCGGGTTAATAACGATATCATTAATAGTCCCTTCAACGGTTTCTGTTTCTACCTGTTCCCACTGTTCTCCCCCATCTTTACTCTGATAAAGCAAGTCAGCATCGGTGAAATAGAGCATATTTGGATTATGCGGAGAAATGGCAATTGTGTCGTTTTCACCAAATCCACTGCGACCCCCAGCGATACGTTCCCATTTTGTAGCATAAACAGTATTGGAAAAAAGCGATAAGTAAATAAATGCGATATAAAGGCTTTTCATTGGAACATCCTTATGACTAACTTAGCCATTTATCAAGCTATTCTAATCGGATAATTGATTTCTTTTGAGTACCGTTATAAGAACCGCATTTAAGAAATCATCAGAAGAGAAGTGATAGGCTTCTGCTATGGTATGTGGCGTAAATTCTTTTCCTTCAAAGGAATAGGAAACAGGATTTTCTCTGTTTAAAGTCAAGTGGTGCATGGGTGTTTTTGTTCCATAGACATTCCCTTTTGGTGCTTTTGACAAAAAGAAAAGACTAGTCTGTTCTTTTGCATCACTTAAACCGTATTCAGTGGTTGTCTGGGGTTGAAACACGCGATAAACATTGGCTCGCTATCACGAACCATGATGCTGGTAGAAGTGTGGATGACTTACAATGGAGGTCAGCATGATTCAAACCCAGTACATGCCTAAGTTCATGCGTTAAAAGATGTCTGCGTTTATCTTGCGCAGGGGACATAGAACCATCGCCATTTGTAAAGCAGATACTTGAAAAATTACGGATGCGGGTGAGTTAATGTATTCATTTGTTACATGGATGAAATTACTATCACTGTAGGATGAATCTGCTAAATCAAGGACACCCATCACGGCATTATATTACGTGCTTCCATATCCCGTATATCTCCATGTATATGTAGGCGAAACTGCTAGACAATCTTTGGAAAAGATGCTCGCCAATAGTAGTATAAACAGTGTATTTTTTAACATCTTTGATTTCCTTGTTATATATAAAGCACTTAAAGCGCTATGCTTAACATAGTACAAAAAAATAATCCAAGCAAGTCTTTTTGAAAGATATTTACTTAAATGTCATATAAAAATAGATGATTATACTGTCTAGTTGTATAGCGTATCAGGTCTCTATTTTATTTATAAAATTTTTCTGATTTCAACTTTTTTGAACATAAAAACTAAAACAGAAACCCTTCACGGGTTTTAGGCGGGGCTAAGTGGGGTTTATCTTGCATCGATTCCGTGTCTGATGTTGACGCAATCGTCGCAGGTTTTATCGGTGGGCGGGTTTTTGCGACGGGACGCGGGTTTTTTTGCTGTGTCGTAGTGCTTTCTTTGGGTTTATTCGTCGTAGCAACGGCTTTATATTCCGTGTAATGAACAGGCGTTCCAAATAAGCCGTCATCTTCTACATCATGTTCTGTATTACGATTATTTTCCTTAGACGCGACCACACGCGGTTTTTGTCGAGCGGGTTTAATGGGTTTGGCAGGTTCTGCGTGAACGATAATATATGGTTTTTCAGCGGACATGGCTTTTATCGGGTCTATTTTTTGTCCTGATTCTATAATAACAATGGGCATTGTGTAGGGGGAAAATTCCTTTTCTACACTGCTTGCGGGTGGTGATGGTAATTCCAACGCGACACTATGAATAGGTTGCAATTTTTCTTGCAATTGTGCATCACTTAACCATCGGTCAGTCGTTGCATCCACAACAGGGGTATTGTCTGCTAATTGTAGTGGTGCAGGTGATGCGTAAATATTGTCAGGGAAAAACACATAATTATGTAATGCTTTCGCTTTTTGTTCGGCAATAATCGCTTTGTCACGTTCTGCCTGTGCTAATTCCACATTTTCCCACGCAATATTTAGTTGATATTCAACTTCTTCAATGGTTTTACCTTTCTCATACACCCCCAATAAACCCGCTGTGGATAATAGAACCAATCCTGAAAAAAACCAGCGTTTTAGTCGTTGGAAAATCCGTTGTTGACGGTCAGACTCGACAAAAAACGCATATTGAATCGTACTTAAATCTTCTCCCGAGCGGGCGTAATATTGTCGTAGTAAGGCTAAATCTGTCGCCCGCCATAATAAGCGGCTACTCCGTTTCTCTCTATCCCATTGTTTTGCCGCATCAGCTAAACGGTGTTGAAAAAAAGCATCGCGTTGCAATGCCGTAATCCAACGGGCAAGGCGTGACCAGTGCGTCAATAAAACGGCGTGTGTCAGTTCAACAAAGGTTTGTCCATGGCTCTTACTTATCGTTAATAAGCGCGTTTCTGTTTGCGAAAAACTATTTAGTACCGCTTCTACTGTTTCAGCCGTATCAACGGTGTTTATTAAAGTTTCCTGCGTTACACGGCGTGGATGCGCGCCTTGTTCGTCAATATGCAGTAACTTTAGAAAAATCGCTCGTGCAGTGGATTTTTCCCGCGAGGATAAGGCATGGTATAACCGTTCTGCCTCTATAGATAAGGCTTGCGGGACATCATTGAGCATTTTTAACGCTTGGGTTTCGCTCATTCCTTGTTGTTTATAGTGCCATAAACGTTGTAGGGTAAATTGTAATAAGGGCAAGGATTCTGCATTGCTGCGGGTTTGTTGAATAAATTGCTCGATTGTTGTTTCTGCTAAGGGATAGTTGCTATCACTCGACGGCGCGCAAATCGCTTGACGCAATTGCGATTTTGTTAGCATCGGCACTAGAATCGATTGTGTAGCTAAGGCTTGATATAACAATGGATGGTGTTGTGTGGTAGCGAGAAAATCTGTTCGTAAAGTCAATATTAGGGTAAATGCCGTTTTAGCGTCGGACGCGGCAAATAGTAAATTATCGATGAATAATTCGCGTTCAGCATCATCCTGACAATGGGTATAAAGCTCTTCAAATTGTTCAATTAATAAGAAAACAGGGGCGTTTGTAGATTCGGGAAATGTTTGTAATAACTTACTTAAGCCGAGTTTATGTTGTAATTGTTGGGTGAATATTAATGTTTTATCTAAATTATCATTGGTTATCCTTTGATGTAATTGGGATAAGCCAAACGCAAGACTTTTGAGCGGGTGCGCGCTGGGTTTGATAACAGCCAGCCACAACCGCCGAAAGGGGGCATAGCGTTGATTAACCCATTGTGGTAATAAGCCTGCTTGTACCAGTGACGATTTTCCAACACCACTTGGACCTATAATGGGTAGCAGACGCAAGGTTAATGGATTTGCTTGTTCCCCATAAAAACTTAATAGGCGTTCCCAGAGTTTATCTAGTAAGGTTTCGCGCCCAAAAAATTGGGCAGTGTGTTGTGCATGAAAGGCGGATAAACCGCGAAAAGGATTGATTTCTTTATGGCTTTGGGTTTTTCTGTCGGCGAGTGAACTGTATTGCTGGAAAATAGTCACTTGTCCATATCGCCCGTTTAAGCGCAAGGTATCTTGTGCAAGATAAGTTGTTTGAATATAAGCAGTATTACACATGGTGGCATGTCCTAAAATGCGTTTTTTTTAGGATTGCAGAAACAATGCCAGTGTGGATTAAGGGCTGGGATTTAGTGTATTTAAGGTTATAATTCTTTGTTTTTTCTGTTTTTTATAACGTAGCTGATGTAAACCAATTAACCATTGTTGGCGTAAGGTTGGTATATCAATGGGTTGTTTGCCATAAATGGCGGATTCTAGGGTTTTACAAACGATTATTAGTAATTCATGACCAACATAATTTTTCTGTAATGTTTGGGTAATCCGTGAAAACGTTGCAGGGGGGGCAACTTGCCAAGTAATTTGTGCATAGTGTTGAACTTGTTGTTGAAATGTAAAAATGTCTTCAATAGTTTGCCACTGTTTACGCCAGTAACGTGCAGATAATTTTTGCGGGGAGTGTGTCCAACGGTAATAAATTCCCCAACTGAGTAATAAACCACATAGAGCAATAATAGATTCGTAAATATAAGCGGTTATATGAAAGTGTTGTGTAACGGCTGGCGTATTTTCAGGCTGTATGATGGGCGTATTATCTATAACTTGCAGGGTTTGACTTGGTAATTCAGTTAGTTGAAACGTTTTATTTTCGGTATCCCACCATTGAATTTTTAATTGTGGTAACGGTAATTCGCCTGCTTTTAAAGGGGTAATACTGAATTGTTGGGTGATTTTATTAACGGGGGTTTTACCGTCGGTTGTGGCTAATGTGCGTTGTCTTTCTGGGCTTGGGCTACGAATGCGAAAATCTTGGGTGTTGGTCAATAGGTCTTTGAGGTTGGGTAAGGCTTGCCCGCCCATGCCCTCAGCCGTCAAGGTGATGGTGAACAGTAACGGTACACCGATAGGCGTTGTTGGTTGAATATTGTTTGTCCATGTCTGTGTTAAGGTGAGTTTTTTTAGGGGTAGCCACAGGGCGGGTGCGTTAGGCGGTGGTGTTTGCACATTTAATTCAATCGGGCGGCTGTTGATTTCTACGGGTAAATAATTAATTGTTGAAAAATTTGTGTTATGGCTGAGTATGTTATGTTGTTCATCGGGGCGTAGCCCTGTCATTTTGCTGGCTTCAAGCGTTAATGCACCTGTGCGTAATGGGGTGAGTAAATAAACCACTTCTCCGATGATAACTTCTTGATTATTTATTACTTCTCTGTGATTTTGAATCACCTTTCCCATAGGATTGCCTAGATGTTCCATAATCACACCATCGCTGGGTGGAGTCGGCTGTAAATCGCGCAATTCGCCTTGATAATAAAGGCGTAATGTGTAGTAAATCGGTTCGTATAAATAGGGATTGGGATTAGAAATTTTTGTTTCTAGGATAAATTGCGGAGCGGCTTGTTTGGCTTCATCCAGAATAATGAGGGGTAGCGGTGGACTGTAAACAACGCCAACGGTTGTTGGTAACGAGAAGGCAGGTAGGGTAAATGTGCCTGCTTGTTGTGCTTCTAGTGTGTATTGCCAAATAATTTGGCGACGCATTTCGCCGTTGATATTAATCGGTGGGGGGACGATGCGTTGGCTGTCTTTAACACTAAAGGAATGCGGTAATATACGCATATCAGGGGATTGACTGCTGCGAATATCGCTTTCGCTGGCATCCAGTAGCGTAATGCGTAAACGAAATAACTGTCCAATAACAAGGCGATTCGGTTCAGAAACCACGTGTAATTGTGTTGCTGCTGATAACGGAAAAGCCAAACAGCATAATGTCCAAATGCAAAACAATTGGGTGGTTTTCATGCAAACCCCTTAGGCTTTTTGCCACAGCATCAATAAAGATAGGTAGTGATAAAGAACGCAGGATGAACAAGATTCTCTTTTCTCAATCCGCCTTTTTTCCAAGAGGAAAGCGAATTTATTGCTACCATATCTTAAGAATGAACAAGAAATAGAACCGCTTAAAGCGATGCCATCCCTATTAGCGTTGCAAGTTTCTTAAACCTGATGCAAATCATCCAAAGAATATGACGCGCCCACCCATTGTTCAACCTGATAAACCACCATTTCCTGACTTTTGCCTTTAAATTTTAGCGGTGGTAGGGCATTGGCTAAGACATCGGTTTGTACTAATTCGTAACAGTCTGAGCCAATGAGGACTTCATTCGGGCGTGCATAACTGCAAATACGTGAGGCAACGTTAATCGTATCTCCAACAGCACTGTATTGATGATGCCATTGCGCACCTATATTGCCTACTAGCGCGTCCCCCGTATTGATACCTACGCCAAACGTGAGTAGTGGCGTGTTTGGTGGGAGTTTAGCACGCATTTCTTTTGCCATTGTCTGAATCATCATGCCCGCTCTTACGGCGCGTTGTGCATGGTCTGCTTGTTCATCAGGGGCGTTAAAAATGGCCATTACCCCATCACCCATATAATTAACCACTACGCCTCCCGCTGACATAATGGCTTTACTTACCATTTCTAAACAAATACTTAATATTTCAATTGTTTCTGCGGGTGTTAAGCGTTCACTAATGGTTGTATAGTTACGTAAATCAGCAAATAAGACCGATACACAGCGCACGCCCCCGCCAAGCTCTGGTAAAATTCTTTTTTCCATCAGTGCTTTACCAACTTCTGGCGGTACATAGCGTTGCAAAATATATTGCAGGCGTTGATTCGTATCGTCTAATGATTGTTTTAATAAATCCAATTCATTGCGTTGTTGGGTCAGTGTTTGCTGGACGTGTGACCATGAACTGGTATCAATTAGGGTAATAACAAATTGTGGCGGGGAATGACTTTCTTGATAAGGTAATATGCTGAGATTTAAATAATAAGTATCCCCTGTTGTAATATTGACCCGATTAAGATTTTCAAGACAAAACTTGGGCATAATGCCTTGTAAAATATCTTGTAAAAGGTCTTCACAGCCATATAATTCAGGAATTAATTCTGTTGCAGTATATTGTTTAATATCTGATAGTTGCGCAGGTTGTAGCTGCAATAAACGGTCGTCGCCAACATATTCTAAAATATTTAATTCTGCATCAACGCGCAGGTAGGCAACTTTTTGCTCACATAAGATAAGGTCGGTAATGGTTAGAGGCATGGTCAATTCCCTAAAAGGCGTTTTTTCAGTACACGGTATCATGAAAAAAGCGGGTTATACCATAGGGTGTGTCATCCATCTTGAAAACGGTTTAAATCCGTGTTTTCAGCATTATCCAAATTTAAAGCTGGGAAAAATCATGCTTTTATCTCTGGAGGTTTTGACTCAGACCATAAAGCTTCTGTGTCGGTCGTTTATAAAAACAATCGCTCTCGTTGCTCCCAATAATACTGTAAGGCATGATGAACCGCTTTAACAACGGCACGCGGGGTAATCGTTGCACCACTAAATTGGTCGAATACACCCCCATCACGTTTTACTTTCCAATCGTTTTCTAAAGGATTAATTAATGATTTTCCTGCAAAACTTAATATCCAATTAGAATGGCGTTCTTCTATTCCGTCCCCTAATCCCGGTGTTTCTTGGTGCGAAACAACACGCACACCTAGCAATGTTCCATCGTAAGCAATGGCAACTAATAGATAAATTTTACCGCTATAACCATCGGGTGCAACAACATTGAGAATAATCGCAACGGGCAAACCTTGATAACGCGCTCGATAAACGGTCACAGGTTCAGCAATGCCTAAGGCTTGTGCATCCGTTACCTGTAATGAATCACTTAATAAATCATTGTCATGCAAATTATCAGGGACTAAAACGGCTAAATGATGCGTTAATACAGCACGTTCATTCGCAGCTATTTGTGCTTTTGTTACTGTATAGCTAACGGCAACTAATGCACTGCCAATAATGCCAAAAAATGTAAGTATCAACATGGCTTTAACAGGACTTGAAAACTTATCAAGAAAGCTAAACATCCTTATTTCTCTCCAAATACCGTTGGTCGTGTTAAATAATCCAGTGCGGGGACAGTCATATTCATCAACAACACGGCAAAAGCAACACCATCAGGATACCCGCCCCACGTGCGAATAATATAAATCAAGCATCCAATGCCAACGCCATAAATAAACCGTCCTTGATTTGATGTCGCCGCACTCACGGGGTCAGTTGCTATAAAAAACGCGCACAACATGCTTGCACCGCTGAATAAATGAAACAATGGTGAGGGATAATGTTCTGGACTAATGAAGAAAAATACACTTGCAAGGGTAAATAGTCCGCCTAATACACCCAATGAAATTTGCCAGCCAATAATTTTTTTATACATTAACCAGCAACCACCAAGTAGTACGCTAAAACTAACCCATTCCCAACCCTTTGCACCAAAAAGTCCAAATAAAGGATTATTTTTAACCTCGCTAACAGGATGTAACTGTCCTAGCCCTATACGCATACTGTCCAAGGGTGTTGCACCCGTAATGGCATCCACAGTGAAACCGCTTATACTTTGCCCATAAAAAATAATACTAAAACTATCAGCAAGGGTTGGATAATGCTCTGTAAGTGCGTAAACAGAAGGCCAGCGACTCATATCCGCAGGGAAGGAAATCAGCAATAGGGCATAACCAACCATTGCGGGATTAAAAGGATTATTCCCCAACCCCCCATAAACATGCTTGGCGAAAATTAACCCAAATGCCACGCCTAAAACCGTCATCCACCACACTGTAAACGGTGGCAATGCAAAGGCGAGTAACCACGCCATCACCAGCGCGCTATTATCCTGCAAAAATGGACGTAGGGGACAAGCACGTAACCAAAGCATCAGGCTTTCAACCCATAATGCGGTTAGACTTGCGATGAGAATATTAACAACCACCCCCCACCCAAAAAACCAGACATAAACACTAATCGCAGGGAGTAAGGCATATAAAACATAACGCATAACTTGCGCAACACTGGTCGGCGCATGTACATACGGAGCTGATTGGAGAATAAAAGCCATAGTTTTGTCTATTCGTAAAATGCGTGCGTCAATTAAACGGTGGGTAAATGCTAAAAAGAAATCAATTTAGGGTGCGTGTCGCGCCTAAATTATCGCTGAAAAGCAGATAAGAAAGACGGATACCGCTGCTCAAAACGGTGGTATTCGTGCTGCAAATTATTTTTAATTCTGTAAATTCTGATTCGAACAGGCTTTAGCAAACAGTGTGTTGACCGATTTAAATACTGGTTATGGCGTGTTATCAAATAGAGGCGTTAAAGGTTCAAGCTAAAAGAATCAAAGAAGAAGCGAAATAAATTCCTAATTAGTCGGATTTAAACGATTTCTCTGGAGCGGAATCACAGGTTATATACCTTACTGTTTTAAAAAACTTTTCTAGTGAAAAAGGTTATTTGCTACAAAAGTTTTTTAAGTACCTATTTAATCCTAATTTTAATGCTTCTTCTTGGGCAAGCTCTAAGGCTTCTTGCCATGCGTGACAGGCTGCTTGTGGTTGGGCTGAGAAGCCTCTTATTATGCCTAAAAATTGAAGACGTTTTGCTTGTGTATTCCCAAAAATTGCGCGATTAGCCGCTACAAAAGGACGTAGAATATCCGTAGATTCTTGCGAAAAATCAGCGGTTTTTGTGAAATTAAAATCAGCTTTATATAAATTAGCAAGATTATTGAGCGTCATCGCGACATCAGGGAGATAGACCGCAGGTTGTTTGTCGGCTAAGTCACGATAAATCTTTAAGGCTTCTTGGTAATACTGTTCTGCCTCTGCCCGACGGCTTGTATCACTTTGTAACAAATTAGCAAGGTTATTGAGTGCAATCGCGACATAAGAGAGATAGACAGCAGGTTGTTTGTTGGCTAAGTCACGATAAATGTTTAAGGCTTCTTGGTAATACTGTTCTGCCTCTACCCGACGGTTTGTATCACTTGCTACTAATGCAGCAAGGTTATTGAGCGTATCCGCGACGAAAGAGATATAGACAGCAGGTTGTTTATCGGCTAAGTCACGTCTAATTTTTAAAGCTTCTTGGCAATACTGTTCTGCCTCTGTCCGACGGCTTGTATCATCTGCTACTAAATTAGCAAGGTTATTGAGCGTTTGAGCGACATCGGGGAGATAGACAGCAGGTTGTTTGTCGGCTAAGTCACGTCTAATTTTTAAGGCTTCTTGGTAATACTGTTCTGCCTCTGCCCAACGACTTGTATCATCTGCTACTAAATTAGCAAGGTTATTGAGCGTATCCGCGACGAAAGAGATATAGACAGCAGGTTGTTTATCGGCTAAGTCACGTCTAATTTTTAAGGCTTCTTGGTAATACTGTTCTGCCTCTGCCCGACGGTTTGTATCACCATTTACTAAATTAGCAAGGTTATTGAGCGTAGTCGCGACATAAGGGAGATAGACAGCAGGTTGTTTGTCGGCTAAGTCATGATAAATCTTTAAGGTTTCTTGGTAATACTGTTCCACCTCTGCCCGACGGCTTGTATCACTTTGTAACAAATTAGCAAGGTTATTGAGCGTAGTCGCGACATAAGGGAGATAGACAGCAGGTTGTTTGTCGGCTAAGTCATGATAAATCTTTAAGGTTTCTTGGTAATACTGTTCTGCCTCTGCCCGACGGCTTGTATCATCTGCTACTAAATTAGCAAGGTTATTGAGCGTTTGAGCGACATCAGAGAGATAGACCGCAGGTTGTTTATTGGCTAAGTCACGTCTAATTTTTAAAGCTTCTTGGTAATGCTGTTCTGCCTCTGCCCGACGGCTTGTATCACTTGCTACTAGCAATGCAAGGTTATTGAGCGTCATCGCGACATAAGGGAGATAGACCGTAGGTTGTTTGTTGGCTAAGTCACGATAAATCTTTAAGGCTTCTTGGTAATACTTTTCTGCCTCTGCCCGGCGGTTTGTATCACTTGCTACTAATGTAGCAAGGTTATTGAGCGTACCCGCAACATCAGGAAGATAGACCGCAGGTTGTTTGTCGGCTAAGTCGCGTCTAATTTTTAAGGCTTCTTGGTAATACTGTTCTGCCTCTGCCCGACGGTTTGTATCACTTGCTACTAATATAGCAAGGTTATTGAGCGTCCGACCTAAGTCACTTAAACGGGTTTTATCTGTTTCTACTAAGGGGCGTAACCAGTTTAAAATCGTCTGGTACGTTAGGATTGCCGTGTCGCGGTCACGGTAGGTTCTTGGTGATTCTCGGAGTGTATCTGCATAGGTAATGGCGTATTCAAAATTCTCAGGACGTAATTCATACGCCTTTTTTAAATGTGGATAGGCTTCATTCGGTTTAAAGGCAGCCAGTGCAACGCGGGCTTGTGTAAAATGTGCTGCTGCTTTTAAATCAATTTGCTTTTCTACTGATTCCAAAGCGGCTAACAGTTTATCCAGAATCTGTTTTGCTTTTTCCAATTCAGCGGTTGATAAAGCCGTCTGTGCTTCTGTGAGTAATTGGGTTAAGTGTTCATCCGTTTGCGCATTCACCTGTGCTTGCAAGTTTTCGTATGCTTTTCGCAATTCGTTATAATTCTTCACAACTTCTTCAGCAATTTTGGCTTTATCAACCAGTTCATTTCTTTCTTCTAAATATTTAATGCGTTCATCAAGTGATTCAAGTAACTTCTTTTCAAGCTCATGATGTACTACGGGGTCAACACCACAAATAATCGTAACCTTCGCCCCATCAGCATTTTGCACAAGAGAATTACAATATCCATCAGCCTGTTGGCTTTGGTCATTAAACGCATAAACGGGGGGGAATATTGCCCAAATTGCTAAACAAATTGTTGTACGGCGCATAATGGTTCTCGCTTATTTGTTAGGTGTGCAACTACCAGATATCGTAATATTATTTCCACCCGAAATAACTGTATTACAATCACCTGTAGCGGTTTGCGATTTATCGGGAGAAATCACTGCTATTAATACAAGCAATAAAACAATACCAATAAGCCCTATACCCCACCATCGCCATTGATGCACAATCACTTGAATCATATTGTTGTTTCCATTGATTTGATTGCCGTCAATACGAATATTCGAGCCTGTTTGGGGTTTATCTTTGTCTGCTGATGCTGAACTTCCCTCCAATTCACTAATCTGTCTATTCACTATTTCAATCTCTTTTTCTAGCTTAAATTTTCTGGCGGCATCGGTTTCTACTATCCAAGCTTTTTGTAAATATGCTTTCTTTTCTTGCGCTAGCTTAATCAACGGTTGTTGTTCCATTATTTCACGCTTACATTTTCAGAAAATTTAGACAATTAAATAAGAGAGTTATTTGTATAGCAAGCCCTAGAGAAAGCGACGATTCATTGTTTTATCCTTGTTTTGTTCTTGGTAATATCTGTATATGCCACTGTATTATAATGATTTTTACTATTTAATGACATTCCCTACTCTGGTAAATCTTGATTAGGCGTATTTGTTGCCTGCTTTGTTTTTGCCCGTTCTAGGGCGGCGGCAATAACGGCTTGTTTTGAGGCTTGCGCGTTGTCTGTGTTGGTTTCAACTTTATCAGGTAAGATTTTTTTCTGTTGATGTTTGGCGGCTTTAGCCGCTTTTTCTCGTTCTAAACGTTCTAGCCTTGCTTCATGCCGTTGGCGTGCTGTATCCGCTTTATGTTTGGCTTGTTCTGCTTCGCGTATTTCGGCTTTTGCATAACGGTAATAATCAACTAAGGGAATATGGCTAGGACAGACGTAGGCACAACAACCACATTCAATGCAATCAAATAAATGGAGTTCACGTGCTTTGTCAAAGGCTTTCGCTTTAGCGTGCCAATAAAGTTGTTGCGGTAACAGGTTGACAGGACAGCTATTTGCACAAGCACCACAACGGATGCAGGGCATAGGTAATTCGGGTTGCAATATGTCGTCAGCACAGGACGCAATTAGGCAATTGGTCGTTTTTATAATGGGGAGTTCATCGCTAGGTAGCGTAAACCCCATCATGCTTCCCCCCATGATTAAACGGCAGATATCAGGTTTTACATGACATTGGGCGAGTAAATCGCGCATCAGTGTGCCAAACCGAACTTCTATATTTTGTGGGGTTGTTACACCATTACCTGTTACGGTGATAACGCGAGAAATTAAGGGTTTGCCATAAGTTACGGCTTGATAAATAGCGCGTGCGGTTTCAACATTATGCACCACAATGCCAACATGTGCAGGCAATTGACTACGTTCAACTTCTTTATTTGTAAGCACTTTAATGAGTTGTCGTTCCCCGCCTGTTGGGTATAAAGAAGGGATTTGTATTACCTCAATGTCTGTACCTTGCGCAGCTTGTTGTAAGGTTTTAAAAGCAATTGGTTTATTATCTTCTATGGCAATAATGCAACGTTTTGCTCCACCTAACACATGGCGTAAAATCAACGCGCCACCAATCACCTCAGCAGGATGTTCCCGCATTAAACGGTCATCACAGGTAATATAGGGTTCGCATTCCGCACCGTTAAGAATGAGTGTTTCTACACCCTGCGGTTTTAATTTGAGATGTGAGGGAAAGCCTGCACCGCCTAGCCCGACAATGCCTGCTTGGGCAATATGTCGCCGTACAGTTGCAGGTTCTATGCTTGCGTAATTTGCTAAGGGATGAAAAGCAATCGCTTCATCTAGTCCATCGGTTTTAATAATAACGCAAGCGGCGGTTAAGCCTGATGGATGTGGCACAGGGCGCGATTCAATCGCAACCACTGTACCTGATGTGCTGGCATGAATAGGCGCGCTGAAAAATGCGTCGTAGTTATCATTTTGACAACAACGTCCAATAATTTGCCCTTTTAACACGCGCTCGCCAACATGCACAATGGGTTCAGTGGGTATGCCTATATGTTGTAATAAAGGCAGAATTAAATAGGCGGGGATTGTCGCTTGTACGATAGGTGTTTCACTGGAAAGTGTTTTGTGTCCAGCGGTTTTAATGCCGCCCTTGAAATGCCATAACGCCGTAATCATAAACTTGTTTCCATCTGACGCGGGGTATTTAGTCTGTTTAAATGGAAAACAGGGTAAGGCGTTTTCCATGTCTGCGTGGTTGGTAATATGGGCAACAGGCTAATGCAATCGACAGGACACGGCGCAATGCACAATTCACATCCCGTGCATTCAGACGCGATAATCGTGTGCATGTGTTTCGCGCTACCCAAAATCGCATCAACAGGACAGGCTTGAATACATAAGGTGCAACCAATACAAATTTGTTCGTTAATAACGACAATGGCTTTAGGTTTTTCCGCGCTGTGTTCTTCGCTTAAAGGTTTTGGCTCACGGTCTAATAAATGCGCAAGGGCTAACATGCCGTTTTCTCCCCCCGGAGGACATAAATTAATGTCTGCATTTTCCGTAGCAACGGCTTCAGCATAAGGATGACAACCGGGATAACCGCATTTACCGCATTGTAACTGTGGTAAAACATCATTAATTTTATCCACAATCGGGTTGCCTTCTACTTTAAACTTAACAGCGGCTAAACCCAATATTAAGCCAAAAACAAGCGTTAAACCCGCCATGAGTAAAATAGCTAATAAAACACTCATGATTTTACCAACCCCGCAAAGCCCATAAATGCCATAGACATAATTCCTGCTGTAATCAAGGCAATGGGTGCGCCTTTAAAGAGTGCAGGCACATCTGCAACAGCAATCCGTTCACGCATAGCAGCAAATAAAACCAGTACTAATGAAAAACCAATCGATGCACCAAATCCATAAACGCTAGATTGTAAAAAACTATGTTGAGTTTGAACATTTAACAGCGCAACACCCAGTACTGCGCAGTTGGTGGTAATCAAGGGTAAAAAAATACCCAGCGATTGGTACAACAAGGGGCTGGTTTTATGAATAACCATTTCCGTAAATTGCACAACGACGGCAATAACAACAATAAAAGTAATTGTGCGGAGAAAAAGCAAATCTAATGGCACAAGTAACAGTACATCAACTAAATAACTACAGACAGCAGACAAAGTGAGTACAAACGTTGTCGCCAATCCCATGCCCACAGCGGTTTCTAATTTGCTAGACACGCTCATAAACGGGCAAAGCCCCAAAAACTTAACCAGTACAAAGTTATTTACTAACACCGTACTGATAAAAATCAATAAATAATCGGTCATTCGGTTTTACTCTAACAAGCATTACTATTTAAAAACTAATGTAGAAATGAGGGTATCCCTGAGCCTTATTTTAAGGCAATACCATAATGAGTTTACTAGAATCGTAATGGCATATCGACGACTGATGCCAACTATTCCCATTGCGATAAATAAGCATTAATGACAACGTTGTTACATCAAATTGTTTAATTATCCCTTTTGGATATAAATTAACCGATAATGTCATTACTTATAGTCAAAATTGCCGTTGACATGACGGTTCGATAGCATTCTCTATTTATCACGATTAAATATTTTAAGTTAAGGAATTACATGTATGAGTGCCTCTATCGCTATTACCGACGAAACCCTGTTTAATACGACAACAGCCTATCGTTTCACCCTCGACATTGCGTCTAATCATGTGACATTGCGAGAACTTATCCGTTTACGTATTTATCAAGAAGTCACCCAATACAACACTGTTTCCGCAACCCATTTTCAAGGCTTAGTACAACCAACCGCCATAGAAAAGCAGTTAAATGGTGAAGAAAAATCTAAACGCACTCCTGTTGACTGGCAAAAACAATATGCACTCGCATTAGAAGCCTTTCAACACAATGGTTTTATTATACTTATTAATCAAGAACAAATAACAGACTTGGATGCAGAAATTACCCTTTATCCTGATACGCAAGTGAGTTTTTTAAAACTCGTCCCCTTAGTTGGTGGCTAAAAATGGACAATAACACATTGTTATACAAAGAACTCATTACACAAATTGAGGCAAACACCATTGATTATGATTTTTGCAGTGCTTCACCAACAGGACAACACTTACTAAATCTCCCACCAGAGCAAGTAAAAGGCTTTATTTTTTACGCACTTGATTGGTTAAAACAACGTTCTAACAAATCTACAATTTCTGTTTATAACGTTGAAAAGGCTTTATCTCTACTCCTGTTAATGTTAAAAAACACCTTATCTTTTAAAGAAGAAGAAATTATATCGTTGATGCAATTTCTCGCAGATGTCCATTTTCTCACCTACCTCCCCACGTTATTAACCCAATTAGAACGCTTTAAATTCCACAATCCCATTACGCCCGATTTACAACAATCTGTCCAAGGTGTGTTACAAGCATTAATGGACACACCCAGCGCGTACCGCTATCACAGAGTGAAAGAAATGAAAATATTATGTGAAATTACCGATAATGCCCTCCCTATTCTCGCGGGCGAAGCATGGTCGGATGTTGCACTTGCTGATATTCAAGCCCTGCCTAACGACCAGCAACAAGGCTGGAATCTGTTACTCAATCTCTGCACAAAGGCGACAAGCTCTAAACCAAGTGCAAAATGGCTAAAAATGGCAGAAGTGGAATTAATCACGATTGGAATAACCCATTTTAAAACCGCCATCTGTCGCTGGTTTCCACTGGTAGATAAACCACGCACACAAGCGGTTACTGACGTTTTTGGCTACGGCATGAATGGAGAACACTATCTTACTGAAGAAAATATTAATATTCTAAAAGGCTTAGTATGGTTATGTGCATCCCATGCAGACACCGATATTGCACGGGCGTTAATGCAACTGGCCCTAGCAAGCTACCGTAAATTATCAGGTATTGGGGCGCGCTGCTTACGATTGGGCAATGCAACAGTGTGGGCATTGGGGAATATTGAAGGCATGGAAGGCGTTATTCATTTAAGTCTGATAAGACATCGGATTAAATTAAATAGCATTTTAAAACTTATTGATAAAACACTTGTAGAAACCGCGCAACGCTTAGGGATTCCGCCAGAAGAAATCGAGGAAATGGCAATACCCACTTATGGATTACAAACCATTGGTTACGGTGAAGAATCACTGGGCGCGTTTACCGCCATTTTAAGCATTACCGACAGTAACACCGTCAAATTAACATGGCGCAATAGCACAGGAAAGCTTCAAACCAGCGTGCCACAAGCGGTTAAAACAGAATATCCAGAAGAATTAAAACAACTAAACCAAACAATTAAAGACATACGAAAATTACTACCCGTACAAAAAGAACGGTTAGATAACTTATATTTACAACAACGGACTTGGGATAAAAAAACATGGGAAGCCCGTTATATAAATCATCCACTGGTTGGTATATTCGCCCGCCGACTACTCTGGCAATTCCAACAGGGAGACAATATTACCGTTGGTATTTTTCATAAAAACAACTGGTTAAATCATGATGATAAACCACTGGCGGATTTACCTGATAACACCCAAGTCTGTTTATGGCATCCACTCTACAGCACGGTTGACGACGTATTAGCATGGCGCGACTGGTTAATGCGTCATGAAGTACAACAACCGTTTAAACAAGCACATCGTGAAGTTTATTTATTGACCGATGCTGAGCGCAAAACAGATACATATTCCAATCGTTACGCCGCCCATATTTTAAAACAACACCAATTTAATGCCTTATGCAGTGCGCGGGAATGGAAAAACAAATTACGCCTAATGCACGTTGATGATTCATGCCCGCCCGCAACGCGCACACTTCCCCACTGGCAAATTCGCGCCGAATATTGGATAGAAGGAGCGGGGCATACGTATGGCGCAGACACAAATGACACAGGAACATTTTTATATTTAAGCACCGACCAAGTACGTTTTTATCCAATTGATACTGTAGAAAATCATGCCCACATGGGAGGGGGTGGCTACCGTGCATCAAGTTATTTAGGCGGTGTAACACGCGACCCCATTCCGTTAAAAAATATTCCCGCGTTGGTTTTTTCAGAAATCATGCGCGATGTAGATTTATTCGTTGGCGTAGCCAGTGTTGGTAATGACCCTGCATGGTTAGATGGTGGCGTGGAGACACAACAACGAACCTATTGGCATTCTTACTCTTTTGGTGCGCTATCAGAAACGGCGAAAACCCGACGACAAGTCTTAGAAAAATTACTCCCCTGTTTAAAAATTGCCTCTCGTTGCCAATTCACCGATAAGTTTTTACAAGTACGTGGTGATTTACGTACTTATAACATTCACTTAGGAAGTGGCAATATTTTAATGTCACCCAATGACCAATATTTATGTATCGTCCCCGCACGTGGAGAAGCCAGCACGAACATAACGAAAAAAGTTTTTTTACCCTTCGAAGGGGATAGCACCTTAGCCATTATTCTAAGCAAGGCATTTTTACTGGCAGACGATAAAAACATCAAAGATTTATCCATTCTCCGCCAAATACAAGAACGGATATAAAGCGGGATAATTCGCAATTAAACCCAGAAAAATAAACGGAACAATTTTCGCATTGCCTAAAATACTATCCTGACGCATTGCAATGAACCCTTTATAATTGCCCAACTGATTTATAGCGCATTCCACCCACGGCAAGGAACAATAATGACGCAGATTAAACGACTGATTATCATTGTAGTTTTTATCAGTTTTGTTATTTTATTAATGATGATACTTCAAGCACAACAAACCGTTAAAGAAACAGAACAACATGCGCAAGAAACGATTAGTGCATTAGAGAAAAAACAGACTGATTTAACAAAAGCATATCAAGAAAAAACCCAAGAAGCTGCAAACGCATTGCAAAAAATCAGCAGTTTAGAGGCGAATAATCAAACCCTACAAACACAACAAACCAATTTAAAAACAGCGCATGAGCAAAAATTGCAACAACTCAGCCATGACGCACAAAATGCGCAAGAACAAGCCTTAAAACAATTACGGGCAGAACAAACGGAAATTGTTACACAATTACAAAAAGACATGCAAAACGCCCGTGATGCACAAGACCTATTAAAAGTTGAACATGCTCGTCAACTGCGCCAACAACAAGAAGAATCTGTACGTTTACAATCCATTGTCAACGTGGAATTTGATGAAAAACTACGTCAACAACAAGAAGAATGTCAAATTATCCGCCGCGCACTGATTTCTAATTTACAACAAAGTCAGAGTGATAGCGAAAATTTACGCGATGAGTTACAAAAATGTCAGGCGGGAACTAGCCGTGCGGTTGTAGAAGTGCCAACGGTTAATAATCTTGTGCCAACAGCCGATTTAGAAGCCCTACGCCAATTGTTAAAAACAGAATACACACAACAATTGCAAACCATTGAAAAGCAAAATCAACAGCAACAACAGACCTTAACAAATGATTTACAAGTTGCGCGCCAAAATGAGAATGCCGCGAAACAGCAAGTCGAACAATTGCAAACAACGGTTGAAACACTGCAACAAAATGAAGCCCGTTTAAAAGCAGATTATGGACAACAGCTACAAGTTGCACAAAAGACAACCTTAGCTATTCAACAAGCCTTACAACAAGCCCAAATCACGATTGAAAAAATTCAAAAATCCCAACAAGACATTATGGCAGAGTGTCAACGTAACCTTAAGGATTCTGAAGATAAATATATAACTGTGGAAAAATCACGTAATGACCTACAATCGGAATTAACCGCCTTAAAAACACAATCTGCTCGTGATAGCCAGCAAACACAAGAATTAATGCAGACATTAAAAAGTGTTGAAACCGAAAAAGCCCAGTTAGCACAAACCGCCAAAGAAACCGAAAAGGCATTACAATCCAGTGAGATGGCGCAACAACAAGTGGTTAAATTACAAACTGAATTAAGTGCATTACAAACACAGTACACCCATTTGAATGATGCCCATCAAAGCCAGTTAGCACAAGTAAATCAAGCATTACAAGCAGCTATTCAAGACCGCGATGCGTTACGCGCTGAATATGCAACGCAGCTACAGGAAGCCCAAGCAGCTATTCAGTCCGCACAAATTGCACAGGATAAGCTATTAAAAACCCAAGCAGAGTTAAGCACAATACAGCAACAACAAGAAACCCGAGTGCAAGCGCATGGGCAACATTTACAAGCCATGCAAGCAGAGAACGATAGCACGGTTAGCCAGTTAAAAACGGCTTTAGCGCAAGCAGAACAGGCACAAACAGCCCTAACACAGGATTACAAAACGCAGTTAGAAACAGTTCAGCAAGCACTGGTTAGCGCGCAACAACAAATAGCGACACAAGCACAAACAGTAACCGCGTTAAATGCAAAAATAGAGTCGATACAGCAAGAAAAAACTGCATTAACTGAAGAACAGGTAAATTATCAAGCACAAGTAACACAGTTACAGGCAGATTTACAAACCGCATTGCAACAACAAAACGAGATGAAAACCCATTATGAACAGCAATTGCAAATCGCCCAGCAGAATTTACAAGTAACCACCGTACAATTACAACAGTTACAGCAAACACAAACCGAATTATTACAACGGTATGAGTTGCAGTTACAACAATTGACGCAACAATTAGACACCACAGAAACCAATCAAAAACAGGTAGAAGCAAGTTATAATCAGCAGTTGCAACAGATG
Organism: Beggiatoa leptomitoformis; assembly: GCF_001305575.3. Classification (NCBI taxonomy): domain Bacteria; kingdom Pseudomonadati; phylum Pseudomonadota; class Gammaproteobacteria; order Thiotrichales; family Thiotrichaceae; genus Beggiatoa; species Beggiatoa leptomitoformis. The sequence goes on along the minus strand of NZ_CP012373.2, from coordinate 162,920 downwards.
GAAATAGATTTGCAATCTGCTAAAACCGCGTTGGAAGAAAAGTTTTCGCAATTAGTCGCATTACAAGAGCAAGATGCTTATCACATGCAAGAAAAATCGCGAGCAGAGTATTTAACATCGCAATGTGAAGAAAAATTGCACGCATTGATGAAACCAAAACACAAGCGTTAAATCATCAGCTTAAAAATTTTTATTGCAAAGTTGAATAAAAGCTATTATATTCGCGAGTTCTTATCGGGGCCTGTAGCTCAGTTGGTTAGAGCTGCGGACTCATAATCCGTCGGTCGCAGGTTCAAGTCCTGCCGGGCCCACCACGAATTTAAAGGGATTAGGTATTTTTTACCTAGTCCCTTTTTTATTGGTTATGTAAAAATTGTCTAAATCAGAATTAAAAAATTGAAAAGCAAAAAATGCTTTTATGCTGGGTTATTTTAAAAATTTTGATTCAGACAGATTTTAAGTTTTAAAGATTGTAAATTATCATATTGAACGCATGTTACTTTAGAATCGTGCAAACATCTTAGGACATGATAATGTCATCTATAATGATTCGTCCGCCCGCTGTAGCAGGAACATTTTACCCCGCTAATCCTCTTGAATTACAAACAATGGTTAGGGCATTTTTACAAGCAACAACAATACCCACGCCTGTTGTGCCAAAGGCATTGATTGTGCCTCATGCGGGCTATATTTACTCTGGTGCAATTGCCGCTAGTGCTTATGCTTATTGGCAAACGCTCACACAGGGCATAAACCGTATTATTTTGTTGGGCCCTTCGCACCGTTATCCCTTGCGAGGTATCGCGCTAACCAATGCTCAAGCCTACGCCACGCCATTGGGAAATGTGCCATTAACACAATCAATGCACGATAGTTTATTACGTCTGCCTTATGTTAGCGTCTTAGAACAAGCACATATTGCAGAGCATAGTTTGGAAGTGCATTTACCTTTTTTACAAACGTTATTTCACGATTTTTGCCTAATTCCGCTGGTTGTGGGTGAAGCCAGTCCGCAGCAGGTTGGGCATGTGTTGAATTTATTGTGGGGAGATGAAAAAACATTAATCGTGATTAGTTCTGATTTAAGTCATTATCATCCTTATGCCATCGCGCAAGCAATGGACACAAAAACATCACAAGCCATTGAACAATTAAAGTTTGATGCATTACATTATGAAGACGCTTGTGGACGAAACCCTATTACAGGATTATTGTACGTCGCCAAACAACGTGGTTTAAACGTAAAGATGGTTGATTTACGGAATTCTGGAGATACCGCAGGCACAAAAGAGAGAGTTGTTGGTTATGGCGCATACATCGTTCACTGAACAACAACAAAAAATATTATTATCGGTTGCACGAGAGGCTATTCAACAACGGTTAGCAACGGGTAAAGCCGTAGCAATATCGCCTGATACCTTTGAACCCGCGTTGCAAGCAGTACGTGCGAGTTTTGTAACCTTGATGTTAAAGGGAAATTTGCGTGGTTGTATTGGCACGTTAATCGCCTCGCAATCAGTTATCAGCGATGTCGCGTATCATGCACAAGCCGCCGCTTTTCATGACCCGCGTTTTCCACCTGTCACGAATAATGAATTTTCTTTATTGGATATTCATATTTCTGTCTTAAATCCAGCAGAACCGCTCATCTTTAACAGCGAAGCGATGTTATTACAACAATTGCGTCCGCATATTGATGGCTTGATTTTTGAGGTAGCGGGACACAAGGCAACATTTTTGCCCTCTGTGTGGGAAAGTCTGCCAACGCCCGACGTGTTTTTACGGCAGTTAAAACAAAAAGCGGGGCTTCCCGCTGATTTCTGGTCTGATAGTGTAAAGGCTCAACGTTATACGGTGGAGTCCATCGGCTAATACTCTCTTTATACTGTCTGATACATGCTACATAACGATAACTATGACTTTCCCGCCACTTCTGCGTTTACCCGTTTTACTCCATGATTTTATTATGGTTGCACTTGCGTGGACCTTAGCGTTAATCCTACGCTATGATTTCCCTTTTCCTGAAGAAACAGAAGCCGTTTTTTTACATGGCTTACCCATTGTTGTTTCTTTACAAAGCCTTATTCTATGGTATTACGATGTTTATAAGGGAATTTGGCAATTTTCCAGTTTAACCGACTTATTGATAATTTTACGCGCCGTTGTCGTTGGCACAATTTTAGTCATTTTGGCGTTAGTATTATTTAATCGTTTAGAAGGTATTCCACGGCTGGCATTATTTTTTTATCCCATTGTTTTAATAATATTATTGGGTGTGCCTCGATTATTAACCCGTTTATGGTATGAACATTCATTTCATTTTTTATTAGAAACAAGTTTAGAACGACAGCGGTTGCTGGTTTTGGGAGCAGGCACATCGGGCGAAATGTTAGTCCGTGATATGCGCCGCAGTCATGGCTATAGCTATGTTCCTGTTGGGTTTTTAGATGATAGGCATCGCTTGCATGGCGGACGGGTGCAAGGCTTGCCTGTGCTGGGAAGTATTGAAAATGTTGTTACGATTGTTAAAACCCATGCAATTGATGCCATTGTTATTGCAATGCCCTCAGCAAGTGATAGTGAAATGCAAAGAGTCGTTGACTATTGCGAGCAAGCAGGCGTGCCATTTCGTACTTTGCCAAAATTACAAGAGCTTAGTAGCCAATCGGTGAATTTAAATCATTTACGTGAAGTCGAAATTGATGATTTACTTGGACGGGAAAAAGTTCAATTAGATTGGATGCTTATACAAGCAGGTATTGCAAATAAAGTAGTGATGGTAAGTGGTGGCGGTGGTTCAATAGGGGCTGAATTGTGCCGACAAATTGCCCGTTTAAATCCACAAGCCATTGTTATTTTAGAACAATGTGAGTTTAATTTATACAAAATAGATTTACAATTACGTGCGGAATTTCCACAACTTAGCTTACATATTTGTTTAGGTGATATTGTTGATAGCGTGCTTGTACAACAGGTTTTTCGTCGTTATCAACCACAAGTTGTTTTTCATGCAGCGGCTTATAAACATGTTCCGATGTTGCAAGAACAAACACGTGCGGCGATTCGTAATAATGTATTGGGTACAAAAACACTTGCTGAAATGGCAGTTAAATTTAATTGTCCAATTTTTGTGATGATTTCTACAGATAAAGCGGTAAATCCAACCAATATTATGGGTGCGACAAAACGGGCGGCTGAAATTTTCTGTCAAGGGTTAAATGCTCGTTCAAACACGCATTTTATAACGGTGCGTTTTGGCAATGTGTTAGGGTCTGCGGGGAGTGTTGTCCCCTTGTTTAAAGCCCAAATTGCTAAAGGGGGGCCTGTAACGGTCACAGACCCTGAAATAACTCGTTATTTCATGACGATTCCTGAAGCCTGTCAATTAATCTTACAAGCAGGAACAATGGGCAAAGGTGGTGAAATTTTCGTGTTGGATATGGGGAAACCTATTAAAATTAGTTATCTTGCTGAACAAATGATTCGTTTATCAGGACATGTACCCAACCAAACCATCAAAATAGTTTATACAGGCTTGCGCTCAGGGGAAAAACTGCATGAGGAATTGTTTTATGCAGAGGAAATATTAAACCCAACAACGCACCCGAAGATTTTACTGGCCGCACAACGTCCTATTGACTGGACAAGTTTACAAGGCGCATTAACTGCCTTAAGTCTGGCTTGTAAAAATTATGACGATGAACGATTACAAGTTATTTTAAATGGAATTGTGCCAGAATTAAATTTAACAGATTAATTGAATATTGTTTGCATCAGCGTTTTTAGGCATGAACCATTGTTTGTCTTTTTACGTACAAAACTAAAGATTGTCTGAACCAGAATTTTCAGAATTGATAGAATTTCCAGAATTATTAAAAAATAACGTGGCAGTACCGTGTCACTGATTATTCACGCCACAACGTATATAATGAGAACTAGCAACTAATGTAAAAACGGGAACAGCGTAGAAAAAAGGCAGAACGTAGAGACAGGGATCGCGTTCTGCCCAAAAAGAACATAGATGCGGGACATACTATAAATTGGCGATTTTGCAAAAATGTGACAGGAACATTGCTAGACTATGACAAACAATAATCAAGACAAAAGCATGCAATTACAGGATGGATTATTAAAGGCCTTGTGTGATGGTAAAGTGATGGTATCCATTTATCTCACAAATGGCATCCGTTTAAGTGGTCGGATTAATACATACGATAGGTATTGCATTGTGTTAGAAAATGATACACATACCGCTAGCCAAGTTGTGTATAAACATGCTATTTCAACGATTTCACCACAACATGCAACTCCACATGCAACTCCACCGCAACATGCAGTTGATGACAAACCCCCTCATCATTCATAACGATAGGGTAGTGTTTTGCTGGCTGTAATCACACTTTCTTTTTAGCCCTTCACTGTCAACCAAAGTAAGGGCTGCTCAATTCTTCCTAAATCTCCCATGTCCAAAATAAAAACTGCTTACACCTGTAAAGCCTGTGGTGCTATTGCTTCAAAATGGTTAGGACAATGTCCAGACTGTCACGCATGGAATAGCCTTGAAGAAACTGTATTGGAAGAAACCGCTAAAAATCGGCGATTAAGCGGTTATGCAGGCACACAACCACAAGCAATCTTGATGTTAGACGCGATTGAAGTGCAAGAAGAAACACGGATGTTAAGTGGACTTGCAGAATTAGACCGTGTTTTAGGGGGGGGATTGGTCAGTGGTTCAGTGGTGCTAATAGGGGGCGACCCCGGTATTGGTAAATCCACGTTATTATTGCAAACACTGGCAGAAATGAGCCAGATACATCAACCTGACACAGCACAATCTAAAAAACATAAAGCCCATGATGGCAATATGCCTTTGTATGTAACGGGTGAGGAATCCCCTCAACAAGTCAGTTTACGGGCGCAACGCTTGGGGTTAAATGTTAACAGAATTAAACTATTAACTGAAACGCATATCGAGCGAATTTTGCAGATTGCAAAAACCGAACAACCCAAGATTATGGTTATCGATTCGATTCAAACGGTTTATACCGATGTTTTACAATCTGCACCAGGTTCTGTTGCACAAGTACGTGAAAGTGCTGCTCAATTAGTGCGGTTTGCAAAACAAAGTAATACCGCTATTTTCCTTGTTGGACATGTTACTAAAGAGGGGGCATTGGCGGGCCCGCGTGTATTAGAACACATGGTTGACACCGTATTATATTTTGAGGGCGAGAGTGATAGCCGTTTTCGGGTTATTCGTGCGATTAAAAACCGCTTTGGTGCGGTTAATGAGTTGGGTATTTTTTCAATGACTGATAGAGGGTTAAAAGAAGTTAGCAACCCATCAGCCATTTTTTTATCGCGTCATGAAGAAGAGGTTGCGGGCAGTGTGATTATGGTCACACGAGAAGGCAGTCGCCCGATGTTAGTAGAGGTGCAAGCACTGGTTGATACATCACACATGCCTAATCCGCGCCGTGTAACGTTGGGATTAGATCAAAATCGTTTAGCCATGTTGTTGGCTGTCTTAAGTCGTCATGGTGGCGTAGTAACGTATGACCAAGATGTATTTGTAAATGTTGTTGGCGGTGTACGGGTAAGTGAAACAGGTGCGGATTTAGCCGTATTGTTGGCAATTTTATCCAGTTTAAAAAATGTGCCCTTATCTAAAGAGTTAGTCGTATTTGGTGAAGTTGGATTAGCAGGTGAAATTCGTCCTGTACCAAACGGTTTAGAACGCTTACGTGAAGCAGCAAAGCATGGATTTAAAAGAGCTATTGTTCCTAAGGCAAATGCACCAAAAGAAATATTACCCGATATAGAAGTGATTCCCGTGATTCGCTTAGTCGATGCCTTATATAGCGTGTAGATAAACGTTTATAAGGAATATCCTTAATCACTTAATATTCCCTCACTATCAACAGCAAGGAGAAACTCAGCTATTCTCCTCGTTATGTTGGTGTCATAAATTTATAACTTATTATTTTTAAATAACTTAAGTCTAAGCAAAAATAATTTTTCCCTGTTTACTAAGAGACTTACCCCATCTTATGGCTATTCTTATAAAAATTAAATGATATTGATTATCATTCGCCTTTATGTTTATATAAATAGCCATAACAAAAATATAAAATCATAGTTTTTAGAGATAAATTATATACTTGCTGATTTTTAAGAGGATTTTTGATGTATTCAAGACGCACTCCCCTTGTTGCTGCTTTATTAACTGCTGCAACGGCTCCTTTAGCTTGGTCTGCTTTTGCACAAGACGACGTGACAACCTTACCTGAAGTTAAAGTACAAGCAACCACAACGAATGATGATGATTATGCGCCGACTAAAACCACGGTCGGCGGCAAAGTACCCATGTTATTGCGGGATGTGCCACAGTCAGTCACTGTGATTAATAAAGCCGTTATGGAAGCACAAGGGGCGACAGATTTAACAGAGGCTCTGCGGAATGTACCGGGAATTACTTTATCCGCAGGTGAGGGGGGAGTCATTGGGGATAATATCAATTTACGCGGCTTTTCGGCGCGTACTGATATATTTTTAGACGGATTTCGTGACCGTTCTCAAGTTTCCAGAGAAACCTTTTTTTTAGAAGCGGTCGAGGTGTTAAAAGGGCCTTCATCTATGCAATTTGGACGGGGTTCTACAGGTGGGGTTATTAATCAAGTTAGCAAAGTGGCAAATCTAACATCAAGTAATGAATTTGGCGTTAGTATTGGCACAGATGACTATTACCGTACTACATTAGACATTAATCAAGCCATTTCTCCTACGGCTGCCTTTCGTATTGCAGGCTTAGCACATAGCAATAACTCCACGCGCGATATTACCGAATCGGAACGATTTGGCATTGCACCCTCTATCCGCTTTGGGATTGGTACACCCACAGAATTAACTATTTCCTCTGTTCATCAACGGCGTAGCGATATTCCAGATTATGGTTTTCCATTAATTAACGGTACACCCATTGATGTATCAACCAATAATTTTTATGGCTTGACTGATGATAACTATGACCAAGATAGCGATATTCTCTCGGTTCGTTTAGAGCATCAATTGTCCACAACCTTTCAAATTCGTAGCCAAATTCAATACAACAGCTCGCGTATTGATGCATCACCCACTCCTGTTTCAATTGCAAATTCTGCCAGCGTAACAGCAGCTACACCGTTAGAAGATGTCACCATTACCCGTAGTCGTCGTGACCGCGAAATTGATGATTCTTCCCTTTATAACCAAACTGATTTAATCGCCCGATTTGAAACGGCAGGAATGCGTCATACAGTGACCACAGGTGTTGAAGTTGGGCGCGATAATTATGAAAATCAGGGTTATACATGGACAGGATTACCCTCCACCAATGCGGCCAATCCTTTTTATCAGTCCACACCTGATACAGCGACACGGACTTTAGGCACATACACGGATAGTGAAGGCGATACCTTTGCTCTGTATCTAAATGACCAACTAGAATTAACCAAAGAATGGAAAGTAACCGCTGGGTTACGGTGGGACCGTTATGCGGTGGATAGCTTAAGTCGCACCGCAGCAGGGGTGGACACACAACGGTCGCGGACTGATAAGATGACCAGTGGACGCATTGGCGTTATTTATCAACCATCTGATTTTCAATCCTATTATGCCTCATACGGTACTTCATTCAATCCTTCTGCTGAAGCAATGACATTGAGCGATGCAAACAAAAATCTAGACCCTGAAAAAAACCGCTCTATGGAATTGGGCGGTAAATTAGATTTACTCGACGGTGGCTTGTCCTTAAACGGTGCATTATTCCGTGTTGATAAGACCAACGCACGCACGACAGACCCGCTCAACAGTGATTTACAAATTTTAGATGGTGAAAACCGCGTACAAGGCTTTGAATTAGGCGTAACAGGACGTATTACCGCTAACTGGCAAGTTTTCTCGGGTTACACCTTCTTAGACAGTGAAATTACCAAATCCAATGATGTGCAAAGTAACGTCCCCATACAAGGTAAAAAGTTACAAAACACGCCAAAACATACCGCTTCTTTATGGACAACCTACCGCTTTCTGGGCGATTGGGAAGCGGGTGGCGGTTTGATTTACTCAGCCGACCGTTTTGTGAATAACGCCAACACAGCAACGATTGATGGCTATACCCGTTTTGATGCGACCTTAGCGTATCATCAGCCAGAATATGACATTCGTTTTAATCTGCAAAATCTAACAGATGAAGAATACTTTGAAACCGCTTCATCAGGGCGGGCTGTGCCTGTGGAAGGCAGAACGGGTATTTTAAGCGTCTCATATCGTTTCTAACTGAACTGACGACAAAAATGTAAACCGCTTTCCATCTTGTAAACGGTGGAAAGCATTTTATAAATCTCATTACTATCTATTTCACTTACCATTATGCTGTTATCTATCCCAACAGTTCTCACCGCAGAACAGGTGCAATACTGTCGAGAACGCCTTGCTATCACAGGTTGGATTGACGGACGCGTTACGGCGGGCTATCAAGGCTATCATGTTAAAAATAATCACCAACTTCCTGAAAACTCCCCCATCGCGCAAGAGCTTGGCGAATTAGTGCTTGCGGCAATTGAGCGCAATCCTCTGTTTATCAGTGCTGCATTGCCATTACGTGTTTATCCACCCATGTTTAACTGTTATACCGAAGGCATGTATTTTGGCAACCACATCGACAATGCTGTACGCCTACTGCCTCATAATGCACTAAAAATTCGCACTGACGTATCGGCTACCTTATTTCTGGCAAACCCCGATGAATACGAGGGTGGTGAGTTACTCATAGAAGATACTTATGGTGTAAACGCGGTAAAACTTGCGGCAGGAGATATGGTTGTTTACCCATCAACCAGTTTACACCGTGTTGCTACAGTCACCCGTGGCGCACGCATTGCCTCATTTTTTTGGATTCAAAGCATGATACGTGATGATGCACAACGTGCGATGTTGTTCGACATGGATACGGCTATTCAACGCCTAAACCAAACGAATAGCGATGAAACCGCTCGGGTACAACTCACGGGCTGTTATCACAATCTTTTAAGAATGTGGGCAGATGTATAACACAACACCATTATTTTTTGCAAAAGCATAAACCATATTGTTTAAAACGGTGGTATCCATACTACTTTTGCAACAGGGTTACTAGTCTAGTTTTTTAATTTATTCCTATTTATAAAGGCAATTTTCATGCGATTAAAATTTAATGCGCGTACATGGCATGCTTGGTTATCTATCGTCTTAGCAATCCCTTTTCTCATCGTCGCCCTCAGTGCCATTTTTATCTATCACGGACAAGCCCTTGGTTTTCGGGACATCATGATAAATGTTGGTTGGCTACCTGCTTATCGTGAAGCCCCACGCGACGACCCACAAGCAGATATACGCATTTTTATTCCTGTTGCAGATGGCGCATGGATAGGCACACGCGGCGGTTTAGTTCGTCAAATAGGCGACACGGTGCAATTGATTCCTGCGTTTGCAGGGCAAGAAATACGTGCATTACTACCACTAGCGGAAAAAATCATCGTTTTAACCCAACAAGGCTTATGGATAGAACAAGTAGGCGAGTGGAAACGCATTAGTCCACGCGGTTTTATTCTCAATGCGTTTGTTGCAAATAATCAACTTTATCTCGCTTTACGTGGTAAAGCCTTACAAACCAGCCAAGATGAAGGGAAGAATTGGACAGCGGTAAAAGAATTTAGCCCCATACTTGCCAAACTTCCGCCTAGCGAAAACCAAAGCGGTGAAATTAGCGTTGCACGGTTTATTCGTGATTTACACACAGGTAGTGCGATTGTAGGACATGATGCAGAATGGGTATGGGGAGATGTGATTGCCGCGATTTTTCTATTTTTAATTGGCACAGGTTTTTATTTATGGTGGCGCGGACAATTACGCCGCTTATTATCAAAACGACAAGGATAAACAACGGGTAGTGATAAAACCGTCAAGCTGAAAACGGTTTCCCCTATTTAACACTACCAACGCATTTGTTGGTAACAGAACCGCTGAATCAGGATTAACCATATTATTCACAAACATCCTGATTCAGATAATTAATCCATTAATAGGCTGAAGCCTCATACTCAGCCGCATATAAACATTGCATCGAACCTGCATTCTGCGCCATCGTATAAAAATGTTGCCATGTCATATAGTTTTCTGTATCAACAGGATACGGGTTTGCACTGGCTTTTAGCCCACTGTGTGCGGCTTGGCGGGCAGCTAAAATAATCTGTCTTTTTTCAATAAGGTCTTCATTCATATTTATTTACTCCGCTAACTGGCTAGGAATTTGCCGTTTTTTACCTTTATCATCCAACGCCACAAAGATAAAATTACCTTCCGTCACTTTCACAACTTGATTATCTTTAAGTCGTCTAACCCATGTTTCTATATGCACTGTAATGGACGTATTGCCCGTGCGTAAGGTATGACAATAACAACTCACCTCATCCCCGACATAAACAGGTAAGTGGAAACTCATGGCTTCTATTCCAACCGTTGCAACCCGTCCTTTTGCATGTTGAAACGCATAATTTCCGCCTGCAATGTCCATCTGCGCGAGTAACCAACCACCGAAAACATCACCGTTATAATTCGTGTCGGCAGGCATCGCGATAGTCCGAAAATTTAACGCATCGTTTGCAGGAGGTGTGTTTTGCGGTTGATTCATGTTAATACTCTACTGGTAGTTATAGTAAACGCACTATGAAATGATATGAAGGATTAGCCGTCCTGTCAGGACTGCTAAGCTTAAATTTAAATCACTTTAATGGCTTGTTTGCTATCATTTTTAAAAAATTAAGTAAACAAACAACACCACTTTAAGCGGTAGTATCTGTATTACCTTTGCTAACGTGGCATCATCCAAACACCAGCCAATTGTTCTAACGGTTTAGGTTCGGCAACATGGTAGCCCTGCGCGAAATCCACGCCAATTTCCCGCAATTTGCTTAAAACGCCCTCGTTTTCAACAAATTCTGCAATCGTTTGAAATCCCATGATATGCGCTATGTGATTGATAGAGGCAACTAGTGCGTAATCAATTTCTTCTTTTGCAATGTCTTTAACAAATGCACCATCAATTTTTAAATAATCGACATGTAATTCTTTAAAATAGGAAAAAGAAGACAAACCTCGACCAAAATCATCTACAGAAAAATAACAACCCATGGCATGTAAAGCATGGATAAATTGCGCAGACTTAGCAATATTCGCAATTAATATCGATTCCCCTACTTCAAAGCATAGAATATTGGGCGGGATTTGGTGTTTACTCATCAGTTCGGCAACCAATTTTAAAAAATCCTCATCACCAACAGCCGTTACAGATAAATTCACCATACACAGATGTATCGGATGTTTACCTTGACGGATATAATCACCTAACCACGCCAATGTGTTACGCACAACCCAACGGTCAATTAAGGGCATAATGTTGTAACGTTCTGCCGCAGGAATAAAAGCACCCGGTGGAATTAAGCGATTATTATTGTCTAATAAACTAACGAAAATTTCATAATAACCTGTATTATCATCTAATTCTTTACGTAACGGACACAGTGATTGAAAGAGTAAACGTAACCGATCAGCTTGTAAGGCGTGTTCAATCCGATGTAACCATTGCACAGGCTCAGGCTGCTCTTTCCCTTGTAAGTCATCTTGTTGAAAAACATGAATTCGATTACGTCCTGTATCTTTTGCGATGTAACAAGCGGTATCAGCAGCGGCTTGTAAGCTCGCTAGGGTTTCCCCATTCCCTGTTAGTTCCACCAATCCAATACTGACCCCAACGCCAAAATTTTGATTATTCCAGATAAAGCGAAACTTTTGCACTGCTTCGCGCAACTGTTCTGCAACATTTTCTGCCTGCTCTATCCCGCAATTTTGAAACAAAACGCCAAATTCATCCCCGCCCAATCGTGCAAGGGTGTCCGTACCGCGTACACGGGTTTTAAATAACGCCGTGATTTGTCGTAGCAATTCATCTCCAGCAACGTGTCCACAGGTATCATTAACAATTTTAAAGTTATCTAAGTCCATATAGCATAAAACATGACGCGCGCGCTCTTGTTCGGAGTTTTCTAACAAATAGTGTAGGCGTTGTTCGAATTCTGTGCGGTTGACTAGTCCTGTTAATGCATCGTGTTTGGCTTGATACGAAAGTTGTTGGGCAAGTTTGCGGCTTTTAGTAACATCATGAAATACAACAACCATCCCCATCATCACGCCTTGTTGATTGCGAATAGGCGCGACGGAATCTTCTAGTGCGACTTCATGTCCATCACGACGGATGAGGATGGCATGATTCGTTTTGCTGGTAATATTATTTTGATTTAGGCGTTGGGCAGGTGTTTGTAGGCTATTACGTGTAATTTCATCAATAAGGTGGTAAACAAGGCTAATATTTTGTCCGACAACTTCGTTTTGTTCCCACCCTGTCAAGGTTTCCGCAACGGGATTTAAATAGGTAATTTTGCCTGTAGAATCGGTTGTAATAACGGCATCGCCTATAGAAGCAAGCGTTGTTTGTGCTAATTCTTTTTCAGCGGAAAGTTGTTCTTCCATCCGTTTGCGCTCGGTAATATCACGTATCAATGTCGTGTATATAACTTCGCGTTGTAACCAGCTTTGTGTAACGGTGAGTTCTACCATAAAGACAGTTTGGTCTTGACGTTTGGCGGTAATTTCTCTTTTTGAACCAACAGGCAACGTCATTTCGTAAACATTGGTTAAAAAATGCGGGTCTTCACGTAACCATAAGATAGCAACAGAACGCCCGATAATGGTATTTGCTGAATAACCAAAGAGTTGTTCCGCACCCGTGTTAAAGCTGGTGATAACTCCATTGCGATTAAAAGTAACAACACCATCGCGTATATCATTAATAATCAAACGTAATTGCGCTGTTGCTTTGTCTAGGGCTGTCATCACACGGTTATATTGACGGGCAATTTGTCCAACCTCAGTAAACGGTTCTGCGGGTACATGATTACCAACATAACCTTTTTTTTCATGAGATTGCATGATAGTTAAAAGGTCGATTAAATCTGTTTTTGCCCCATGTTCTGATAGATTTAAGCCTTTTTCTTCATCTTCAAAACTCACACGGAGGGGAAAAAACCGATTAAGCGTGCTTAGAAAAAAGTAAGCACTACCAAATGACCAAAGTGCGCAGACGAGTATGCCCAAGAGTTGGATGCTAATTTGTTCAAAGCGACTTAGCCCTGTATCGAGAATGCTTAAGTCACCCAATATTCCAACGGCGAGCGTTCCCCAAATACCTGCTGCTAAATGTGTTGGTACAGCACCAACCGCATCGTCAATTTTTAAACGGAGTAATAAATTGTCGGCCAGTAGAAAGACTATACCGCCAACAGCACCAATCAACACTGCATCAGCAATGCTAACAGCGTGACAGCCTGCGGTAATGGCCACCAATCCTGCTAACATGCCATTAATGAGGTGGCTCACTTCTGCATAACCATCCCGATACCAGCCAATTGCGGATGTAGTGAGCGAACCTGCAATCCCACTCAGCAGTGTATTGGCAATAATAGCAGGCACTGCATCATTTAAAGCCAGTGTGCTACCGCCATTAAATCCAAACCAACCAAAGAGTAATAAACAGAGTCCAAGCATAGAAAGGGGGAGATTTGAACCATTGACACGACTGACTTGCCCATTGAGAAAACGCCCTGTGCGCGCGCCAATCACTAATAATGCAGCAAGGGAAACCCAGCCACCAACGCTATGTACAACACTAGAACCCGCAAAATCGATAAACCCGCGTGCTTGTAACCAGCCTTGTGTTCCTAGTAATGCGCCCCCCCATGCCCAATGTCCAAACAATGGGTAAATAAGCCCAGAACTAAAGGCCGTTACAAAGAGGTAAGCCACTAAGCGAAAACGTTCGGCCACCGCGCCTGATAAGATGGTGGTTGCTGTCGCGCAGAACATGACTTCAAAAATAAAAAAAGTGGTTGTCCATGCGCTTTCTGTTTGTACGGCAAGAAAAAAATGACTATTGCCAACCCAACCGTAAAAACTTGTTCCAAACATCAGGGCAAAGCCAAACATCCAGTATAAAATCACGGCAATGGAAAAATCGGCAAGATTTTTAAAAGCAACATTAATGGTGTTTTTGCTGCGCGTCAGTCCTGATTCTAGGCATAGAAAACCCGCTTGCATCAAGAACACTAAAAACGCGCTTACGCAAACCCATAACATATTAAGATATAAGTGTATATTGTCCACAGCTATTTTTACGAGTGACTTTCTAGGGGAAAATTATTCATTATCTACGCCAAAAAGCGGGGGTCATTAAAACCAATAACGGGAAAATTTCTAACCGACCTAATAACATGGCAAAGCTAAGAATCCATAAGCCTGTATCGCTGATACTGGTGTAAATAAAGACAACTTTACCCAAGCCCGGACCCGCCATATTAAAACAGGAGGCAACAGCAGAAAATGCCGTGACCATTTCTACACCTGTAGCCATGAGTAAAAAGGAAAGGATGACATAACTGGCGATAAACCACAGAGTAAACTCCCAAACTGTTTGCAACACACTATCAGGCACTGATTTTCCGTCCAATTTAATGGTAAAAATAGCACTCGGATGTATCATGCGCATTAATCCACGCATTGCTTGTTTGTAGATAATAATGAGGCGAATAACACGAAATCCCCCGGCCGTTGAACCGACACATCCGCCAATAAAGGTGCTAAGTATAATAAGTGCAGGTACAAACAAGGGCCATTGACTAAAATCATCGGTTAAAAACCCTGTGGTTGTCATAATAGAAACCAATTGAAAACTGGCATATCTTAAGCTGGTTAAAAAATCGGGATATATTTCTTTTAACCAAAGGGTTATCGTAATAATACCCGTTAAAACAATCACGATATAAAAAAAGACTCGGGTTTGAATATCCCGCCAATAACGTTTTAAGTCCATTTGTACCCATGACATGTAATGCAGGGTAAAACTAAGGCTACCCAGTAGCATAAAAAAGATAGCAATCACTTCAAGTAATGGGCTATGAAAGTATTTAAGACTGTCATCATGAGTGGAAAATCCGCCTGTAGAAACTGTCGAGTAACTATGACCAACCGCATCAAATAATGACATTCCCCCCGCCCAAAAAGCCAAGGTACAGGCGAGCGTGATAATGCAGTAGGTTAAAAGAAACCGCCAAACGGTATGTTGTAACCGAGGGGTGATTTTATCATCGTGCAACGGTCCCGGTGTTTCTGCGCGATAAAGTTGCATTCCCCCAATCCCTAACATGGGCAACACCGCAACCGCGAACACGATAACCCCTAAGCCTCCAATCCATTGCAGTTGTTGGCGATAATAAAGAATGGACTGTGGGAGATAATCTAAACCTAAAATAACCGTTGCGCCCGTCGTAGTAAAACCAGAAACCGCTTCAAATACCGCTTGTGCAATATCTAAGCGGGGCGAGATTAAAAAAGGGACAGCACTGACAATACTCAAGACTATCCAAAATAGCGAAGTAATAATAAAGCCATCATGGAGATACAATTCTTTTTTAACATGGCGCACTGGTAACCAACTAATAATGCCTAATGCCAACATAACTACAAACGAAATCGTAAAAGCGTGCAAACTGTCATCGCCATACCACAGCGATACGAACATGGGCGGAATAAGGGTGACGCTAAACGCCATCAACAATAAGCCGAGAATGCGTTGAATAAGAGAATATTGCATGGGATACAGTAAGACTCGTGGGAGAGAAAAATGGTTTGAACTGTTGTGATAAAGAAGTTTTATGCTTTACAGTGGGGTTATTGTATTGATTTGTGCATTTAACTTACAACACTGTCAGGACGGATTCACTCGTATAATGTGCTTACCTATTATAAATGAGGCGAATAACGTTACATTTATTGGCTAAGAATGCGTTTTAAATAAATAATTGCTAAGCACCGCTATAAGCCTATAGGTTAGCAGGTCTAGTCCAGTGTTGTTTACGAGATAAGAGAATGAATATTTGGGCAGTGAATAAGACAGAAGACATTAAAAAACTATTAATTATGTTGACCAGCCAATTAGGCAAAGAAGCATTTGATATTAGTGAGCGTTGGCAAACAGATTTATCAGCGGTTGGATTATGTAAACGGGGTGATCCAAGTTTAGTCGCGTATATTTACACACATGGGCAAGAACCTGATAAATATGGCGTACATTTACTTTTTCCAGAATTACCCGATGTAAATACACGCGGCATTATCGATGCAAAAGAAAATGTAACATTTGAACAATTACTTGATATTGTAGCGATTCATCTGGATATTGTTGTTTGAGTAAAGATTGAAAAGATTGTCTGAATCAGGATTTTCAGAATTACCAAAATTAAAAACAATTAAAAGAAAATTGTTTAATTAATCTTTTTAATTCTGAAAATTCTGGTAATTCTGAAAATCCTGATTCAGACAATCTTTAAATAAAAAAAGCGCGACAGGTTCGCGCTTTTTTTTAAGATAGGCTTAAAAACTACAATGTTAAGAATACATCATAAATTTCTAAGGGGTCATATTTGGTTGTAACAGCACTATCATCCGAATTCTTAAGGGCCTGAACACTACCCGTATCAGGTACTGTATCATCCGCACGAGTTTCTAGAATTTGCGCGATTTTACCGGGAATAACAGCAAATCCTACATACATACCTGTAATATTCGCTGGTTTTGTTGATGCAACAGTTGGGTCACTAGAAACGCCAATTTTTCCCCCGTAAGGATTTGTTGGCTGTTCAAAAGAATTGAGGTCTGAAGGACTGACCGCACCCGGTACTAATCCTGCGTTACGTAAATGTAACCAAAACAATCTTGACTCATCTGTATCTGTGGTGCTTTTAAACTGTCCTTCAATAATTCCATTTCCACTGCCGATAACTGTACCAGAAGCACTAGCGAAAGCAGGAAAACGTATATTCGCTTTTGCATCATCTCCCGGTAATGCCCTATATCTATCCTGATAACTAAAGATTGCCGCAGAAATACCATTGAATGAATTTTCTATATTCACAACCCGCGCATTAGTGATAATTTCTTGTCCTTTCAGTACACCACCAATCAGCAAGCCAATAATTACTAAAACAATTGCTATTTCAACCAATGTAAAGCCAGACTGTTGCCGTTTCATTATTAAAACCTCAATTTTATCAATTAGGCAATGATAAACGATATTACTATAAAATCGTTACTGTTCATTGCTTACGCCTATTTTTTTTCTTTGGATTTTTATTTCTAACTCATGCAATTCATGCTGAAAAAACTGAACATCAGCGGGTTCTACCAATTCATGTTGTGCAAATAACCGCTCAATCACTGTATATGCTTTTTCCCATTCCCCCATGTCTTCTAAAATGAAGACCTCCATTTCTCGCGTCCATTGTGGCGTATTAACATCAACATAACGTGAAATAGCTTGGGCATACTTAAGCGCGAGCGGCAATTCTTTTAAACGATGTTTCGCTATTACCGTTACGTATGCCAACCAACGCCAACGCTGAGCAGGATTTACAAAAAACTGCGTATAAACAAATTCTAGCATTCTTCGCTGTTTGTGTGGGTCTGCAACATCCGTGTATAGATGACTAGCGGAAAAGAGCGGATAACTGGCAGAAGCATCTAAGTCCAGAATAATCGTCAACCATGCAAGTA
Organism: Beggiatoa leptomitoformis; assembly: GCF_001305575.3. Taxonomy (NCBI): domain Bacteria; kingdom Pseudomonadati; phylum Pseudomonadota; class Gammaproteobacteria; order Thiotrichales; family Thiotrichaceae; genus Beggiatoa; species Beggiatoa leptomitoformis. The sequence goes on along the minus strand of NZ_CP012373.2, from coordinate 145,184 downwards.
AGGTGTCATAATTGAGAGATTGATTTACCAAAAACCGCCCTTTTTGCGCGTTAAAACTTTGTAACCAGAGCATCAACAATTTAGCGGTGACGATTTCATCGCCAAAACTGCTTATTTTTAATAGATTTATATCTGGTGGTTGAGGTAATGCTTGCGGCGTAAAACTGGCGGCAGGGCGGAAGGCATAAGAGAATTGCAACAACACACTAACAAATAACAGCACAATAACAAATGGCGGTACTGCATTCAGCGGGCGAACAAGCTGTTTCATAAGTTTTTTCGGTATAAATCAAACAAACTAGCCATGACTAAAAGGAAAACATAAATCAGTGTTTGTTCTAATAATAGAAGAAATTGCATCAATGTGCCTGTGTGGTAAATAAGCCATGCGGATTGAGTGAATTTTTCTAAATCAGGCAGTAATAACGCTAATAACTGGATAAATCCGCGAACAAATTGGTCATTAAAAGTGTCTGCACTATATAAAACGCCTAAACTCATTATTTGCAAGGTATTAATGCTACGAGCGAGTAAATAAAAGGCAAGTACCGCACTAAAGGCTTGCACCGTGTTGTTGAAACTCAGCACAAATAACAGCGAAACAGTGCTGATTATCAGTAGTTCGCAAAATAATGACCCTGTCCAAAAAATAACTTGTTGGTAATCCGCATAAAATAAAAGAAGCATTCCAAATAATAACGCAGTAATACAAGCGGTTAAACAAAAGCCAAGAAACTTACCTAAAAAATAATGTGTACGTGATAATGGTAAAGACAAGAACAAACTGATGCTATGGTCATTAAATTCACGCACCATACTAGTAATGACAAACAAACTTAATAAATACACTGCACTCAAACGAAAAAATGCCGCTAAAATACTGCTTTGATTCGCCTCTGTTTCTATTAAAGTAATTTGTCCTAAAAATAAAGTTATTCCTAAGCCTATGCTAAACAGCAATAAAATGACGATAAAAAATCGCGTCCGTAAAGCCTCAATCAGGACATAATAAGCCAGTGTTAATATCGGTGAGCGCATGTTAAATCGATTAATCAAAAGTAGGATGAGAAAAATACGCGGGTACAGAACATTGTTGCCATCTTTTCACATCTTCAGGTCTGTCAACATCCCATTGTAGCGGTAATTCATACCACTCCCGTTGTAAATGACGCAAACGTATGCGTGTATCAGCCATCACCTCTGCATGACTCCAACGCATTGCTGTAAAGACATCAATCGGCGCATCACGTAGCCCCACCAACGCATACCCCCCATCTTCTGCTGGGGCAAATACTATCGGATAACCTTGTTCTAACACATTAAATGCCTTATTTATATCATCAACCTGTAAACTAGGGCTATCTGTTCCAATTAAAACCGTTATTGCGGGTAAATTACTTTTTAAGGCGTTAAACATTCGCTCGCCCAATGTTTGCCCCTGTTGGATGCGCAAATTGAGTGCGTATTGCTGTTGGCAATGTTGAAAAAAAGGATGTTGTGTATCTGGCGCACACCATAATTCTACAGAGAAATGTGGTGTAAATTGACATAAACAATTTTGTATCAATCGCTTATGTAATTGAACAGCTTCATCAGGTGAATAAGGCGGGGTTAAACGGGTTTTAACAAAGCCTGCAATGGGGGCTTTAGTAAAAATTTGTAGTTTATTCATCATAATACTTTTTTAACAATTGCGGACTTTTCCCCAAGCGATAGGCGACACGCAAATACCACATTAAAAAAATCGTGCGTAAAATACCATATTTTTCCCAACGACGACTGGATGTTATCACTTTTGCGGTTAAGCAAAGAGGGGAACTACAATTTTTTAACCGTTTACTTAATACAATATCCTCCATTAATGGCTGTTCAGGAAAGCCATTTACCTGTTGAAAAACAGTTTTATAAACAAAAATAGCTTGGTCTCCTGTTGCGATACCCGTTAAACAAGAACGCCAATTCATCAGCCACGCAATGACCCACAATAAAAACCCCCGTCCTGACAAACGCACATTAAACCGCCCCCATAATCGCCTTTTTTGTATTAAACCTTGCAGTATCAACCTATCTGCCATATTAGGTAACTGCGTATCCGCATGAAGAAACACCAAAATGTCATGATGGGCAAAGTGTGCGCCAAAATTCATTTGATACGCACGTCCTCTTTTTGTAATCAATAAGGTATCAACAAATGGCGCGGCGAGTTTGCGAGTATCATCCTGACTATCACCATCCACTAAAATGATTTCATGTCCTGCTACACGCAACGATTGCAACGGCTGCAAAGTTGCGACAATACAGGCTTGTTCATTTAACGTAGGAATGATGATAGATAATTTACTCAAGATAGCGCACCCCCACAACTACTACCCTGACCAGCCGTACAGCCGTAACAATGGTCTGCGATAACAATTGGATTATTATTTAAATTAATCCCCAATAAATCCCGAATATGTTGCTTTTTTCCTTCCACTAACAAAGGCAACCCTAACATCTGGTTAAAATCACAATCATAAACATAACCTTGCCAATCTATGCTTAACAGTTGACGACACATCACCTGTGCCAAATTTTCCACCTGAAAAGCCTGTCGTAGAAGTTGCATATAAGTTGTAAATTGTCCATTAGATAATAACGCACTGCCAAACCGCTGAATGGGCATATTACATAAAGTATAAAGCTGATTAAATACAACATTATATTCTGCACTTAACACTTTTTTATAATCTGCTTCTAAGGTTTTTTGAGGCGGTGGTAAACTCGCTGCTTGCGGGTTAAAGACCAAGTGCAAATGTAATGCCGACCCCGCTTTTCCATAACCTAATGCATTAAGCTGTTGTAATCCTTCAATGCTTTTTTTAAATGTCCCCTTTCCACGTTGTTTATCCACATTATCTATTGAATAACAAGGTAAAGAAGCAATAATTTCAACTTGTTGTTCGGCTAAAAATGCAGCTAAATCGGTCTGTTGCGGTTCAAATAAAACGGTTAAATTACAGCGGTCTATTACTTTTATGCCTAATTGTCGTGCCTCTGTTACCAACCAGCGAAAACAGGGATTTAGTTCAGGCGCGCCCCCCGTCATATCCAAAACGGACGCATCAGAAGCCTGTAAATAGCGGAGAACATCTTCAGCGGTTTCCCGTGTCATGCTTTCCTTGCGCGTTGGGCTTGCATTTACATGACAATGAATACATTGTTGATTACAAACATAACCCAGATTAATTTGTACCGTTGTTAATTCTTGGCGAGAAATAGCGGGAAAATCCGTTTTTTGTAAATGTGGTAATGTTGCGAGCATAAAATAAAACCTTTTACAGAGTTGCGTAGATAACAAGCCATTTTTTAGCTGAATCAGAATTACCTGCATTTTGAAAGAACGATACTTTACTTTTTAATGCTGGAAATACTAAAAACTTTAATTCAGACAATCTTTAAAACCGATAGCACCACTTCAAATATTTTTGCAAGTGGTTAGAGCCTGTCATCAAATAAGAAGGGTTAAAGGTTCAAGCCAAAAGAATCAAGGTAGAAGCCAAATAAACCCCACTTAAGAAATTCCTAGCGCGTTTATCATATCGTGTAGCTATTGCACGATATTGCTTTAATTTACCAAAGAAATGCTCGATTAAATAACGTGCCTTATAAAGAGCTTTATCATAATCAGGTGGATTTAAACGATTTTTCCTGAACGGAATCACAGGTTCTATGCTTTTCTGTTTTAAAACATCTCTAACCCGTTCATCAGCATCATAAGCCTTATCAGCCAATAAAGCGTTTGCCTTTATCTGAGGAATAAGAGCATCAGCCCCTTCAAGGTCGCTTGCCTGTCCCGCAGTCAAAAAAAAAGGGTCGGATTGCCCAGTGCGTCAACAACGGAGTTAATCTTGGTACTTAAACCCCCTGCGCTACGTCCAATGGCTTCATCTGCACCACCACCACTACTATGTTGATGCGCTCTAACTATTGTGCTGTCTATCATGGCATATTCATTATCGGCATCGGCACTTAGTATCTTGAAAACACGTTCCCAGACACCTTTTTTAGACCAACGACTGAAGCGGGTATGGACGACACGGAAATCACCAAAGCGTTCGGGGAGGTCGCGCCAAGGAATGCCACTGCGATAACGGAATAGAACAGCATCAATAAACAAGCGGTTATCTTTAGCCGTCATCCCGACATGTCCTTTACGTCCAGGGAGTAGCGGTTCTAGTTTTGACCATTGTTCATCGGTTAAGGCATAGCGACGACTCATTGTTTTATCCTTGGCGATATCTGGGTATATATTTATAATATAACACTTTTTACTATTTGATGACACGCTCTAAGTAAACGCTTAAATTAGGCTTTCCCCCTCATTTTGAGAACTGTTTATATTGACAATAGATATAGCAGAAGATACAAAAGAAAAGACAATAACAGATATATGAAGAACCCCCTTAAAATAACCTGAGTTCGGGATAAGAAATAGGGAAAAATTAATAAATTTAATTGGTTTATCTCGTTCCCATGCTCCAGCGTGGGAACGAGAATTTCTTATCCCGAACTCAGGTTAAAATAGGTCAGTTTCCAGTCATACCATCCTAATAATAGTTGTTTTCTCTTTTCTATTAAGCCGCTTAATACTTTGTATAATGACACCCACGATTTGAACCCTAACTTACTTCATAAGATAAATAAAAATAGAATTTATTTTTAAATTCAATAACTAATAAAAATGAATATAGGTAAAGTTCAAATAATTTCCTATCCTTATAACTCCTTTAAGCCGACTGAGATTTGTCACAATGTTTAGTACAGAACGCGCACAGCTTTTCCAAACCCTTTTAAAGCAACGTCTTTTATTCCTAGATGGCGCAATGGGTACGATGATTCAACGCTATAAACTTCAAGAAGCCGATTATCGCGGAACACGCTTTGCGACATGGCACACAGATGTCAAAGGTAATAATGATTTATTAGTGCTAACGCAACCGCAGATTATTCGTGAAATTCATCGCCAATATTTAGAAGCGGGTGCCGATATTCTTGAAACAAATACCTTTAATAGCACGCGCATTTCTATGGCGGATTATGACATGCAAGCGTTGGTGTACGAACTAAACTACGCCGCCGCTGCACTCGCTCGCGACGTTGCTGATGAAATAACCGCACAAAACCCTGACAAACCGCGCTTTGTCTCTGGCGTTTTAGGCCCAACCAGTCGCACGGCATCCATTTCACCCGATGTTAATGACCCCGCCTATCGTAATGTCCACTTTGATGATTTAGTCGAGAATTATTACGAAGCAATTGATGGTTTAGTCAATGGTGGCGCGGATATTTTACTCATAGAAACTGTTTTTGATACCTTAAACGCAAAAGCAGCAATTTTCTCTGTAGAAAAATATTTTGATGAGAAAAATATCCGTTTACCCGTGATGATTTCAGGCACGATTACTGACGCATCAGGGCGGACATTATCAGGACAAGTCACGGAAGCCTTTTGGAATTCATTACGCCATGTCCAGCCAATATCCATCGGCTTAAACTGCGCATTAGGGGCGAAACAATTACGCCAATATGTCGAAGAATTATCCAGAATTGCAAATACCTATGTGTCTGCACATCCAAATGCAGGGCTACCTAACGAATTTGGTGAATATGACGAATCGCCCGAAGTCATGGCAACAGAGATTGAAGATTGGGCAAAAAGTGGTTTTTTAAATATTATCGGTGGGTGCTGTGGCACAACGCCCCCACATATCAAGGCAATCTACGACGCGCTGCACCGCTACCCGCCCCGCGTTGTGCCTGATATTCCGCCCGCCTGCCGTCTCGCAGGACTAGAACCGTTTAACATTACCGCCGATTCGCTATTCGTCAATGTTGGCGAACGGACAAACGTCACAGGCTCGGCACAATTCAAGCGATTAATTAAAGAAGAAAATTACGAAGCCGCATTAGAGGTTGCCCGCCAACAGGTAGAAAATGGTGCACAAGTTATCGACATCAATATGGATGAGGGCTTGTTAGATTCTAAAGCGGTAATGGTTAAGTTTTTAAATTTATTAGCCTCAGAGCCTGATATTGCCCGCGTTCCCATTATGTTGGACTCTTCTAAATGGGATATTTTAGAAGCCGCCCTAAAATGTATTCAAGGCAAGGGGATTGTCAACTCGATTAGCATGAAAGAGGGCGAGGCAAAGTTTATCGAGCAAGCAAAACTCGTGCGTCGTTATGGTGCTGCGGTTGTGGTTATGGCTTTTGATGCTGTCGGACAAGCCGATACATTTGCACGGAAAGTTGAAATTTGTACCCGTTCTTATGAGCTACTTACACAAGTAGTTGGTTTTCCTGCTGAAGACATTATTTTTGACCCAAATATTTTCGCCGTTGCCACAGGGATTGAAGAACATAATAATTACGCCGTAGATTTTATTGAAGCGGCGAAAGTGATTACTGCAACCTTGCCACACGCCCTGATTTCTGGCGGTGTTTCTAACGTTTCTTTCTCGTTTCGGGGCAATAATCCTGTCCGTGAAGCGATACATTCCGTTTTTCTCTATCATGCGATTAAAGCGGGTTTATCGATGGGAATTGTCAATGCAGGGCAGTTGGCCATTTATGAAGATTTACCCAGCGAACTGCGCGAGCGAGTTGAGGATGTGGTACTCAATCGTCGTGCTGATTCAACTGAACGCTTGTTAGAAATCGCGGATAAATATAAAGGCGGTAGCAGTGTTCAGGAAAATCAACAAGATTTAACATGGCGCACATTGCCTGTTGGTAAACGGTTGGAACATGCCTTAGTCAAAGGAATTACTGATTTTATTGAAGTTGATACTGAGGAAGCACGCCAACAATACACCCGACCATTACAAGTTATTGAAGAACCTTTAATGAATGGGATGAATGTTGTTGGTGATTTATTCGGCGAAGGTAAAATGTTTTTGCCACAAGTCGTTAAATCGGCACGAGTCATGAAAAAAGCGGTTGCGTATTTAATGCCTTATATTGAAGCGGAAAAAGCCGCAGGCGATAAAATGGGCAATAACGGCAAAATTCTCATGGCGACAGTAAAAGGGGATGTGCATGATATTGGCAAAAATATTGTCGGCGTTGTCTTGCAATGTAATAATTTTGAAGTCGTTGATTTGGGCGTGATGGTTTCCGCAGAAAAGATTTTGCAAACAGCGCGTGATGAGCAGTGTGACATCATCGGTTTATCAGGCTTAATCACTCCATCGTTAGATGAAATGGTGCATGTTGCAAAAGAAATGCAACGTCAAGGGTTTGAATTACCTTTATTAATTGGTGGCGCAACCACTTCTAAAGTGCATACAGCGGTTAAAATTGAACCCGCTTATTCACATCCTGTGGTTTATGTCCCTGATGCATCGCGGGCGGTAGGGGTTGCACAAAGTTTGCTTTCACCCGATTTAAAAACCCATTATGCCAATACGATACGGACAGAATACGCGACAATTCGAGAAAATCGCGCTAATCAACAAAATCAACGGCAAAAATCCAGTTTATCTGCTGCGCGAGCCAATAAATGGCAAGGTGATTGGGCGAATTATCAACCGCCAAAACCTAGCTTTTTAGGCGTGCGGGTATTTGAAAATTATCCGTTAGCAACTTTACGTGAACGCATTGATTGGACACCCTTTTTTCGTGCTTGGGAATTAGCAGGGCATTATCCCACCATTTTTGATGATGCGGTTGTAGGTGACGAAGCGCGTAAACTTTATGCTGATGCACAAGTGATGCTTGACCAATTGATTGCTGAAAAATGGTTATCTGCCAGTGCAGTGTTAGGTTTTTTCCCTGCTAATAGTGTGAATGAGGATGATATAGAGCTATATGCTGATGAACAACGAACTGAAGTAAAAACAGTTTTACATCATTTACGGCAACAAATGGCAAAAACAGCCGACCGTCCGAATTTGTGTTTGAGCGATTATGTCGCGCCAAAAACAACGGGCTTGTCGGATTATATAGGTGCGTTTGCTGTCACCGCAGGCATAGGCATTGATGAACACACGAAACGTTTTGAAGCAGCGCACGATGATTACAACAGTATTCTTTTAAAAGCCCTTGCTGACCGTTTAGCGGAAGCCTTTGCCGAACATTTGCATGAACAAGTGCGCAAAATTTTCTGGGGATATGCACCAACAGAAAACTTTAGTAATGCTGAGTTGATAAAAGAAAATTATCAAGGTATTCGCCCTGCCCCCGGTTATCCTGCTTGTCCTGACCACACGGAAAAAGCAACATTATGGGATTTGTTGCAACCTACGGATAATATTGGCTTACAAATCACCGAAAGTTTTGCCATGTTTCCTACAGCAGCGGTATCAGGTTGGTATTTTTCGCATCCTGATGCGCGCTATTTTGGCGTAGGTAAAATTGAACGTGACCAAGTGATTGATTATGCAAAGCGTAAAGGGATGAGCATAGAAGTTGCGGAAAAATGGTTGTCGCCAAATTTAGGATATGAGCGACAATAGGGTAAAAAATACGCTATTGTGATGTATTAAGACCTGACAGGTTTTGAAAATCTGTTAGGTCTTTTCTATTTGTCTTCGGCATTCTCAGCGGATTCTTCTACCGCAGGCATACTGAGATGACAGGAAAAACACGCTATTTTAACCGCAACATAGGTATGACACGCATTACAAAAATGCTGTGAACTGCTTATTTTTGGATATAAACCTGTTGCCGCATCAGGTGCAACATGACAAGAAATACAGGCAGTTATACTGTATTTTGAAGGGCGAATGCCTTGATTAACGGTTTCATTATGCTGTTTTTTTAGCACATCGCCATGTTGTCGACGAATAACATCTAGCGTATCGACACAAGCTTGTGTTTTAGAAACAGTCCGTTTCGCAGGTGGTAAAAGGGGCGCGGCAGCATTGACAAAAACAGATAAACTGCCGAGTAAACAAATAAGTAAAAAAATAGCTTTCATTTTTGTCCCTTAACTTATTCAAGCATAAATTGTCTAAACCAGAATTTGCGATGTTTCCTGAATGGGTACTGCTAAACAAGTCGAGATGGGAATTTTTCTTATCCCTACTACTTTATCGTCATCAAGTATTTTTCTTATTGATGCGGTTAATTGACAATACGCCCTAGCTTTTTCTCTACTGTTTTCGTTATTATTTAACATTTTTTTATTCAAGGAAGCCGATGAAAAGCGATACCTTTCCTTATCCTTTACAGCGTATAGGCATTATTGGGGGCGGGCAATTGGGCAAGATGACTGCTCAAGTTGCAAAACGCATGGGGTTTTATGTCACCGTGTTAGACCGCTCAGCAAATTGTCCTTCGGCACATGTTGCTGATGCATTGATTGTAGGGGATTTATATGATGGCGAAAAACTACGCGAATTAGCAAGCGTTAGTGACGTACTCACTTATGAAATTGAGCATATAGATACAGAAACCCTAAAAGCCTTGTATGCAGAGGGTAAGCGAATTTATCCCGCGCCTCGTGTTCTTGAAGTTATTCAAGATAAATTTAAACAAAAGCAATTGCTTGAAAAAGCAGGTGTGCCTGTACCCCGTTATCAACAAGTTGATCATGTAACGCTTGAATATTTACAACAAGCGACATTACCCCTTGTGCAAAAAGCCCGCACGGGTGGATATGATGGCAAAGGGGTTGCGATTATTAAAAGCCTTGCCGATATTGATAAAGTGTTGCCTGTGCCATCGATGGTTGAGGAATACATTCCTTTTAGTAAAGAAATTGCCGTGATGGTCGCCCGTAGTCGTACACGAGAAGTGGCTTGTTATCCTGTGGTCGAAATGGTGTTTGATGAACGGACTAATATTTGTGATATTGTTGCTGTGCCTGCTCGAGTTAGCAATACTGTTGCAGAGCGCGCAAAACAAATTGCAATGCAATCTATTGAGGCTTTAGATGGAGTGGGTGTTTTTGGCGTAGAGATGTTTTTGACTGAAAACGAGGAAATTTTAGTTAATGAAATCGCGCCACGTCCACATAATTCAGGGCATTACACTATAGAAGCCAGTGTTACCAGTCAGTTTGAACAGTTAGTGCGTATTGTGTGCGATTTGCCGTTAGGTTCAAGCCGTTTATTAAGCCCTGTGGCAATGTGGAATTTGTTAGGTGAGGAAGGTTATCAAGGACAACCTGTTATAGAAGGATTGCGCAGTGCTTTGAGTATTAAAGGATTATCTTTTCATTTATATGGTAAAGATACTACACAAGCCTTTCGCAAAATGGGACATATCACGATTGTTGATGAAAGCGTGACAGCGGCATTGGAAAAAGTTGAACAAGTAAAAACCATGCTAAAAATCAAAGCGGAATAAGGAGGATGACACCATGAGACAACCATTGGTGGGAATTATTATGGGTAGCGATTCTGATTTACCCGTCATGCAAGATGCCGCGAAAATTTTGGATAGTTTTATTATTATTTATGAAATAACCATTGTTTCTGCCCACCGCACCCCACAACGGATGTTTGACTATGCACAAACAGCGGAACAACGCGGGCTAGAAGTGATTATTGCAGGAGCAGGTGGCGCGGCGCATTTACCGGGGATGGTTGCCGCCATTACGGCTTTACCTGTTATTGGTGTCCCCGTTAAAACCAGTAGTTTACAGGGGTTAGATTCACTCTTATCCATTGTACAAATGCCTGCGGGAGTACCCGTTGCAAGCGTTGCGATTAATAACGCAAAAAATGCGGGTTTATTAGCTGCGCAGATTTTAGGGGTGAAATTCCCAGAAATTCGCAGACAAGTCAGCGATTATAAAAAATCCTTAGAAAAAATGGTGTTAGATAAAGCCCTTAAACTAGAAACCGAAGGGTTACCGTCGGATATTTCTTAAAATCTATTACATCCATTTTTTTTAAAAACAATAACTAAACCTGTTTATTGTTACAGCCATCTTCTATTGAGGATTACCAGATAGTGTAACCCTCAAAAACCTAAATTCAGAACAAGAAAAGCAACCGCTTTAAAACCTGAGAAAATATAAAGTTTTTTAGATTTTGTAATTCTCAATTAAGGTTGCTTTTTTATCTCAACCTCAGATTTTCACAAGAGATAGATTAATATCTTTGTTTTTATACCTTATCTAGTTAAGATAATTTCTCTACTGTTTCTATACTTAACCCCGTTACTTTTACAATAATTTCGTTGGGAATACCTTCCTGTTTCAGTTGCAATGCGGTTAAACGAATCGCTGCATCTTTACCTTTTTCTATTCCCTCAGCTAATCCCACCGCCTTACCTTCAGCCAATCCCTCAGCTTTACCTTTTTCAACCCCTTCAGCCAGTCCTTCAGCTAATCCCTCAGCTTTACCCTCATCAAAAGCCGTATCAATCACATTTTTTAAATCCCGATAGACTTTTAAACTTTCCTCATACTCTGCATATTCTTGGTCGGTATAATTTGCGATTTCTGCTTGTTCAAACAGCTTGCCGAATATCTTCTCTTGCAGTTTTTTCGGGCGGTTGGTTAAATTTTCTAAATTCCGTAAAATATATAGCCATTTGTCAAAATGCGTTTCTAATTCATTTTCAGTTTTGGTGAATTTAGGCATTTCTAAATAGATATAAGTCAATTTGTCATAAAAGACTCTTTTGGTACTTTGGTCTATCAATTTAACTTCATGATGAAAAACGTCTTGGTCTTCTTTATCCTCATCAAAGACAAAATCTAAAATGCCAACGGTATAAATTGCGTTTAATTTAAAATCCCATTGACCTTTTTCAGCTTGTTGTTGAATCGGAAACGTAGAGTAATAAATACTACGGTCTTTAAAATAGTTTTGTTTCGCCTTTTGTAATTCAACGATAAACCTTTCCCCGTATTCGTTTTCGCAATAAATATCAAAAATTGCTTTACGATTATCGATGTGTCGTCCAAGTTGTTCAGGAGGAAGATAAGTCAAGTCAATAATTTGTCCTGTCTTTTTCTGCAATAGCTCATTAAGAAAATCGACAAGCAAGTCTTTATTTGGTTCACTCCCAAACAACTTTTTAAACCCAAAATCAGTAAAGGGGTTAATGTATTTGTCTTTTACGCGCATAAAATCCCTCTTATATCAAACAATTTTATCTACTGCGCAGCTTTTTTTGTTACTTAGCTAGAAACTAAACTTAAAAACGCTTGCCGAGTCCACTCAAGATAATTCATTGATTATTTTGATGGTTAAGCCAGTTACTTTCGCAATAGTCTCATGAGGAATACCTTCCTGTTTCAACTGCAATGCAGTTAAACGAATCGCTGCATCTTTACTTTTTTCTATTCCCTCAGCTAATCCCACCGCCTTACCTTCAGCTAATCCTTCAGCTTTACCCTCATCAAAAGCCGTATCAATCACATTTTTTAAATCCCGATAGACTTTTAAACTTTCCTCATACTCTGCATATTCTTGGTCGGTATAATTTGCGATTTCTGCTTGTTCAAACAGCTTGCCGAATATCTTCTCTTGCAGTTTTTTCGGGCGGTTGGTCAGGTTTTCTAAATTCCGTAAAATATACAGCCATTTGTCAAAATGCGTTTCTAATTCATTTTCAGTTTTGGTGAATTTAGGCATTTCTAAATAGATATAAGTCAATTTGTCATAAAAGACTCTTTTGGTACTTTGGTCTATCAATTTAACTTCATGATGAAAAACGTCTTGGTCTTCTTTATCCTCATCAAACACAAAATCTAAAATGCCAACGGTATAAATTGCATTTAATTTAAAGTCCCATTGACCCTTCTCAGCTTGTTGTTGAATTGGAAACGTAGAGTAATAAATACTACGGTCTTTGAAATAGTTTTGTTTCGCTTTTTGTAATTCAACGATAAACCTTTCCCCGTATTCGTTTTCGCAATAAATATCAAAAATTGCTTTACGATTATCGATGTGTCGTCCAAGTTGTTCAGGAGGAAGATAAGTCAAGTCAATAATTTGTCCTGTCTTTTTCTGCAATAGCTCATTAAGAAAATCGACAAGCAAGTCCTTATTTGGCTCACTCCCAAACAACTTTTTAAACCCAAAATCGGTAAAGGGGTTGATGTATTTGTCTTTTACGCGCATAAAATCACTCACCAAAAAATAAATTGTTTATCTCTATATTATGAATAATACACTGTGATTAAAGAATAAAAACAATCATTATTAAATACTATAAATAAAAAAAGGTAATTTACATTGCAATTTTTTTAATCATCAACTACAGTTTTCAGCAGTTTGTACAACCCTTGTGGCATAGCCACTTAAACCAATTAGGAGAAATTCAACATGCTACTTAGTCACTTTCACCCAAATAACCAATAGCCTTCTGCATGTTGTGCGCTAGAAGGCAACCGTTGTCTTCTAGCGATTTCTCCGCCTCTGTTGGGCAAGAAAACCTCAGTTGACAACTTGAATGTTGCGCTGGGGTTTTTTTATGCCCTAGCATTTTGTTTTACTTGTTGTACAAGGATATACACCATGCCTGTAAAAATGGTTTTAGAAAAAGGCAATGTTCCCGTTAATATTTACACAGATGATATTGAATCCTCTGCTTTAGACCAGTTAATACAAATTTCGCGCTTGCCTTTTGTGCATCATCATGTTGCTGCGATGCCTGATGTCCATCTGGGTATTGGGGCAACAGTTGGGTCAGTGATTCCAACCAAATCTGCAATTATTCCCGCTGCTGTAGGGGTGGATATTGGTTGTGGCATGAATGCGTTACGCTTGTCTTTAACCGCAAGTCAATTGCCCGATAATTTAAAACCGCTGCGTTTGGCGATTGAGGCAGCAATTCCCGTTGGTTTTAATCATCACAAGCGCGCAAGTGTTGCAAGTTCAACACTTAAACAGTTAAATCAAGGTATTGATACCATTTTAAGCAAGCATCCTGCTATTGGTAAGATGATGAAGCGAATTCATGATACATGGACGTGTCAACTGGGTTCGTTAGGAGGTGGCAACCATTTTATCGAGCTGTGTTTGGATGAAAATCAGGATGTATGGGTGATGTTGCACTCGGGCAGCCGTGGCGTAGGCAATACGATTGGAACTTACTTTATTGATTTGGCGAAGAAAGACATGGAGAATTTGCAGGTGCAGTTGCCGCATCGGGATTTGGCTTATTTTCCTGAGGGGGCTGCGCATTTTGATGATTATGTAGAGGCCGTTCATTGGGCGCAGGATTATGCGATGGAAAATCGTCGGGAAATGATGCGGTTAATTTTAGAAGCCTTGCGTAAAGTCTTCCCTTATTTTGAGATTACTAAGGAAGCCATTAATTGCCATCATAATTATGTATCCATAGAAGAACATTTCGGGGCGCAGGTTTATCTAACCCGTAAAGGGGCTATTAGCGCGCAAGCAGGGCAATTAGGCATTATTCCCGGTAGCATGGGTGCGAAGTCGTATATTGTGCGTGGCAAGGGTAATGCCGATTCGTTTTGTTCTTGCTCACATGGTGCGGGGCGACGGATGAGCCGTAGTGCAGCAAAACGTCATTTTAATACGGAAGATGTTGCACACCAAACGCAAGGGGTTGAGTGTCGTAAGGATAGTGGGATTATTGATGAAATTCCCGGTGCTTATAAAGACATTGATGTCGTTATGGAAAATCAACATGATTTAGTGGAAGTTATACACACGCTGAAACAGGTTGTTTGTGTAAAAGGTTAATTTTTTAGTCGTGCTAAATAAGTAAAGATAGCTTTCCCCTTAATCCCTTTGTTAATAGCAGGATTAAGGGGGAATCGCTTCAGCATCCCCCGCTATTTTTGTCTTTTTAATCTCAGCCATTGCAAAAACGCGGCAAATCCTAATAATCCAAATATTAAAATAATGGTTAATATTCCCACCGTGCATTATGGCGAATAGGTAGATTTAGCCAAAGTGCGACATAAAGACGGCTGTCTGTAACGGTCACTGTTTCATCTAAAATACCTGCTTTTATATAGTCTGTAGTGAGGCGTTGTAGGGTTTCTTGTAAGGATAAATGCGCTAATTCTTGATGATTATGTTGATGTAATGTGAGAAGTTTTTTTAGTTTGGTTTGTCTGCCATCAAACCGTCGCCAACCTTGTGATTGTAGGGCTTGAATTGTGTCGGTAGAAAATTGTTCCGTTATTTCTTTAACCGTTGGCAAGGTTGTTTGAAAGGAAACGAGCATGTCATTTTGTGCGCGAGGCAGATGTTTATGAACGTTAGTATGACTTTCTAAGTATTCAAAGTTTTCAAATTCTGCTTTGATAGCATTAATCACATCTGCATCGCGGATATCATTTTCATCATGGGGCTTTTCTGCGGTTAAAACATCGGTGACAGCAATATACGGCGAATGGGTAGCTGTTGGTAAGCATTGCCAGTAGGGGACAAGATTATATTTACCTAATGAACTGATTAGTCCCATTTCTACTAGTAAGCGAATCGCCGCATGGCGTGCATCCACTTCTGTAATTGAGGTTAAATGCCCAATGGATTGTGAGTTAATGCTGATTCCAAACGATAAATCATGCGCATTTTGATATAACAAAAGTGTGTTAGTCGCGGAAGCGTGATTGACTATATCGCCTGTTCCGTTAAAAACAATCCGAAAATCCATCGTGATACGTGCAATATTGGTGACTGTCGCAGTGGAAAAATCTACCGTTGTCGCGCCCTTCCCACCGCCAAAATCTGACCCCGCATTAAATGAACGTTTTGCATTGTCTAGTAAGCGGTCATATTCTGTGAGCGCGCCATAAATAACAATGGCATCACTTAAATATTGTTTTACTTTAAAAGCTTGTTCATATTGTGTAAAGCCCAATTGCTTCAGCCGTAACGCATTGGTAATTTCTTCATCAGCGGGAATGTTAGCAATGCGTAACGCACCGCCAATTTTTGCGGCAACGCCTAACGCTAACTCAGTCATATTAGAGGGAACTTCATGATTATATTCTTCAGAAGAAATACCCGTTGCGTCCTTAACTGACACGATTGCGATATTCAAAGGGCGCAATTGCTGTCCAAAGGTTTCTAAACGGCGATATTCTGCCAACATATCGCCAAAACAGGCAAGACCGTCACTCAAAACGGTCTTTCTGGGGGTTGGAAGCGTCTCGGGTTCTTTTACACGTTGCAACTGGTCTGTTGTAGAACAACTGATTAGGAGTAAATTTAATAGACCAATAAGATAGCTTGTAAACTGTTTTTTTTTAACGGCTGATAACATTGGTGTCGCCTGTATTTATCACGACAATATCCCCAACGGTGCTGCCCGCGCCAACAACAACGCTATTTACAACCGTATTGCCATCTTGATTCCCTAAAGCACTTTCTAAACTTTGATTAACAAGGTTAGTGACACGGTTCATGGTGCGAGCCATTAAATATTCGGCATTAGCTGGTATAGAGGTATCATCAAAACGGGCTTGTACCTCACGATGTGCTGCGTTAGGGTCAGTTGCTTTAAAGCGGTCAGCAGCAAGGGTTGTATTATTTATAAATCCAATGCTTAAAAAAAGTATGATAAATTGTTTGCGTTGCATAAACCCTACCTCACTTAATGCAAAAAGCCATGATATAATGTCGTTCCATATCATGGCTTTCTAACGAAAAAACAATAGATTACTTATTGTTTACAATCTTCACCGAAGCGGCTAAACCATTGCCAATCACTAAGGCTTCGCCTTCTAACTTATTGACAATATTGTTTTTACAACCACCGTCAGTGCAGTTATTGATGATTTCAACACTACCTGCTAAGCCTTCACCGTAGGAAGTACCGTTTAAACCGATACCACCACCATCTGTATAGTATTCGCCACTGAAACCACCCGCAGAACCAGCACCCAGTGTTGCAGAACCATTAGAAGATAAAACAGTTGCTTTGCCTTTAACAAGGTTGCTGACGTTATTTTCAATATCGCCTGCAAAAGATAAAGTGGGTAAAACAGCTAATGTTGCAATTACAATAATTTTTTTCATGATCTATCTGTCCAAAATGCAAGTCAATCTAACCAATAAGATAATTAAATAATCAATGGGGTAGCATACATAACCCCATCAAAAAGCATAATTACTTGTTGTTAACCACTTTAACAGCAGCAGCTTTGCCTACACCCAATACTAAGGCTTCGCCTTCTAACTTGTTGGTAATATTGTTCTTGCAACCGCCATTAGCGCAGTTATTAATCACTTCGACGCTCGCCGCTAAGCCTTCGCCATAAGATTCGCCTTCAACACCAATACCACTTGCGCCATCACCTGCACCCACTGTGCCTGTCCCATTGATGGACAGGACAGTTGCTGTGCCTTTGGTGACATTATTGATATTGTTTTCAATGTCGCTAGCGAAAGAAACAACGGGTAAGGCAGCTAAAACGGCAATGACGAATAAGTTTTTCATAGTGAACCCTAGTTAATTTAATAGTTAGTAAAAGACCGCTTAAATACGCTTAATTCATGCCAAATGTTTCGCAATTAACTATTTGTTTATACTGTTAATTATTAACAGTGCTAAAATTAAGCAACGCTAGGGTAACAAAATTAACGGTAAATTTTAATAGGGGTATTTACGGGGTGTTCCATAAAAATAAATAATGGTTCATTCTCATCTAGCGTCATTCAGCCAAGCGGGCTAATAATCCATAAGCCATGGGATACTCAACATTATCTGTGCCATTGGTTGCTAAGCTGATTAACAATAATTGAATAGCTTTTTCACGTTGTCCATCGGCTGCCGCCATCCCCCCCATAAAGTAGTAAATTTCATTACGACGCAAGTCGTCTGTCATCTGCGGCATGAGGCTTTCCATTGGAATATTTCCTAGTAGTGCATTGACTTTTTGTTGTGTCCAACTGTCTTGATTGGGTGGATCTGCAAGTGCTTTGGTAATAAAATTTTTACCTTCAGGTTGTTGCGAGCCAAAACGCCACGCAACGGCTAACATAACCAGCGTTGTACCGCGACCATATTTATGTGCAAAGCCTTCATATAGTGCTTTATTAACCGCAAATGCTGCATCGTAATGTCCTAATTTGGTGAGTTCTATCCCCAATGGTTCTAACATGCCGATACCCATTTTTTTATAGACCTCAATTAATTCACTAACAATGGGTTGTAAGTTTTTTTCACCTGAAGTAATCACGGCATCAATGTAGTGCGCGCCGTAGTAATAAGGAAGGTTTTCTCGTGGGTTTTCAGCATCCATTGCCAAACTTTTTAAGACGCTTATTTCTAGTTCGGGTAAGCCTTTTTGACGAAAAGTCCGCGCAAGCACGGATAAACGATCTCTTATATATCCTTCAGGGATACGCTTAAGAATGTCTATTGCCATTTCGGGTTGATTTTTTTCCTGATAATATTCAACCAGTGCAGAGCAGTAATAACAAAGATATTGAATATGAGCATATTTTTTAAATGTTGCTAATGCCTTTTCCAATTGTTGCTGACGCAGATAATATAAGCCTAATTCGGTCACTGCGTGTGATGATTGTGGATAACGGTCAGCGGCTTGTTGAAACAAAGTTTCTGCGGGTTTGCCCATTTTTTCGCTGGCTTTGGCAAAACCAATTAAACCGATGGCTTGCCCAAATTCTTTACTAATATCAAAAGCACGATACGCATTTTCATAATCATGTTGCAAAAGATATATTTCTCCAATTTTGCCTAACGCAAAATAAGCAGAAAAATCATCATCATCATTGTCCTCTAAATAGGTAGAGAAAACGTCCATCGCCGCTTTATATTGCTTGTTGTTTTCATAATATTTGCTTAGCTTTTGATACGCTGAAAATTCGTTAGGAAAGGCTTTAATCGCTTGTTCGTAAGTCGCAATCACTTCCGCATCTTTCTTTTGTGCAACTGCCCAATCACCAATAATCATCAGCGCACCGTAGCTATTGCCTAAATTGGCTTTCAGCTTAGTGATAAACTCGCCTTGTTTGTCATAAAGCGATATGTCTTCCCATACGGTCAATTCGTATGGATTCACTTTTTCCGCATTACTCAAATAACGACGCGCAACAGGTTCGTACTTAAGCAGGGCATAAGCATAATAAAGCATTAACATATCTGATATATTGGGGTTAGCACGCTGACGATATTTATCTAACCAAGCCACCAAATTGGGACGATCATCCCAAGCATTTTCACCATGCCGATAAAATACATAAGCATCAACAACTTTCTTTAGTGCATAATCATCCAGCGTGTCAACATCCAATTGCTGAATCAATTGTAGCGTTTTGTCTCCCTGTGTAGTCTCTCTAAAATCATCTAGTTGCAACGCAATTTGCAGGGTTGAGTTGTGATAATAGGTATTTACAACATCTAAAATTGCTTCTGTTTGCGGACGACGTGCCAACACATTGGCTTCTAGGCTATACCAACTTGTAATAGCACTTTGCATGTCTAAATCAATTATTTGCTTTAATAAATCGCCAGAAAATAACACATTAGCGGGGTAAGTAAACTCGGCTGCTTTCTGCAATTGTTGTTGATAAAGGGAGATGACAGAGGCTAATGGCGGTTGTTCTTTCGCAACGGTTGTCAGTTGTGTAACGAGTTTTTCTAAGGGGTTAGAAATAGAAACATTGAAAAAAGTAGCGAGTAGTGTTTGTTGTTGCTTCAGTAAAGACTTGAAATAGTAAGGTATGCTAACACGTTGTAAACCCAACGAGCCATTCTTCATCGCGTATTCTATCCCCAGCAAAAAGTAGGGATATTTTCTTATTAATTGCTCGCTGTATGCTTGAGTCAGTTCGTATTCAGTCTGTGATGTACTTGTTCTTATCAACAGGTAAATTGCCAGTGGCGTATTTTGTTTTTTCAGACTTTCTACATTGTGACGAATAAAAGCTTGTAACAATGCGATTATCTTCATTTCCCGTGTTCCTGCTGGCGGTTGTGATTGCCACACTGTTAATGCCATAGCAGGATAATCTAGGGCTAATAACAATAAACCACGCTGATAATTATCTTCAGGTAAACTGGATTTAAATGCCTGTGCTAATAAGTAGAGACTAGCAGACTGTGTGACTAATTTATTTGCCAATGTTTGGTTGGCCTGTGTCATTTTAAAAAAAGCAAGCCATGACCATAATTCGCTGGCAGTTAAGAGCGATTCAGCAGAGCCAGTGCCTTGTTTAATAGCTTGTTCAATGTTACTTAACTCCGTAAAAACAGTTTCATAATTAATTTCTTGCAGAATTTTATCCATGTCCAACACTTGCGGCTTATTCCCTAATACCTGTGATGTTGGAAAATCACGCGCGACAGCATTCATTACCGCAGATAATCCGCTGATATTTTTATCCACTTCATCCGCGTCCGTTGACAACGTCACAGGATAAGATTTTATAACTTGCCCCTGTTGCACCTGATAAATTGCTTGATAACGCCACTCATCCGTTTGCTTTACCGTATAACTGGCTACTAATGGCTTTTCTTTTAAAAACAAATTACTATACTGCGTTACTGCCAATTGTAACCCGCTGGCTAAGCGTTTGTCATAAGACAAGGCATGGGCAAAGTAAAAATTTTCTAATGAATCTACTTGATGTGCCGTAATGGTTAATTCTGGTTTCAGCGGTTTGACGGGAGGCGGTTCTAGGTTTTTTGCTAAATAAGTATCTAGCTGATTTTTAACGGGGTTATCTATATAAAATAATCCTGCTAATAAACCCACTAAGGCTAATAACAGCAACCAGACAGGCTGTACAAGCCGTTGTTGTGGCTTTGTTGTGATGGTTGTTACTTTTTTATTGGGTAGGCTCAGACCTTGCGCGTAACGGCGTTTGTTATATATCAAACCATTTTCAACCTGACGCAAACGGCTTGCCATTTGTCGAAAATCACCGTTTAAAATAGCCAAAACATACGAAAATGGCATTACTAAAGTATTAATTAATTGGTCTCTAAAGGTAATATCCGCAGTGGTGGAGCGTAAGCCAAAAGTGCGTTTTATCCCAATGATATACAATGGGTTTTCACGCAGATAACGCACATTTTTGCGCCCGATATAAACCTGTTTAATACGGGGTTCTATTGCAAATTGTTTTGCAAGTTCTTGTATTTGTTTATCTGTTAAATCATGTGGTAATAGCACATCGTTTTGTTTTACTGTTTGTCGTTCTTCACGGGCTTGTTGTTCCAATAAAATACGGGCTTCTCGTTTCTGGTGATAAGGATTTGCTGCTTTAGTTTCCTGTTTTTTCTCAAAATAGTTAATAATCAGGCGATAGCCCTCTATTAAAACATTTGCATCTTGCTGCACCGCTTTTTCAATACATGCAATCCCTTTTTCTTGTTGATTATCCAGTAGAATCCGACCAACGTGATAATGCGCCGCTGTTGTAAATGTTTCGTTAGACAATAAGCGTTTATACAATGGAAAGGCTTGTTTATCACCAACAAGCTCGGCGGTTGTTTGTGCTAATTGCCATAATTCATCAGGCGTTAAAAGATTTTGACGGTCTTTTTCCTGTAGTGTTTGCAATTGTTGCGTTGTTTGTTGCACATATTCATGCCGAGATTGCCAACTACTCGCAATACTGGCGTGCCATTGTTGACTAATTTGTGTTTGTAAGGTGGCTAATTGCGCGGTGAGTAGCACTTGGGCTGCACTGTTGGTAAAAGGTGCGGGAATCACTGCGCTTTCCCCTAATGCAGCGAGTCTGTCTTGCAATGCGGGATGAGTGTCTGCGGTATCAGTCTTGATTTGCAAAGCATTTTGTAACCATTGATTGATTAAGGCAGGTTGGCTGTAACTTTTTTGTAGGGTTTGCGGTAGTAAGGGATAAAGTGCGGGCGGTTCGAACCGTTTATCCGCTAATTTATAGAGCTTGTCCCAAAACTTTTCAGTTAAAAATTGCCCTTGAATCACACTATTAATCAAGGCTTCAGCGGTTGCTCGCGTACCAACAACATCAGCAGAACTGCGGTCTGCTTCATATTCATTCGCACGTGCTAATACAAAGGTGTAGGCGGAAAAAAATGGGATGTACCAGTGAAAAAAACGTCTAAATAAAATCATTGCCCAGCTTTCATTGACCGCTAACGCATCCATCAAGCGATACCATGATTGACGGATACGATAAATCCATGAACCAAATTGACCATGTGCACCCGATAAATGCCCATATTCATGTGCTAATACGGCCGTGAATTGTTCGGGCGATAGGGCGTGCATCAATGGTAATCCTATCAATAAATAGTTTTTTTGCCATCCAAAAATACCCAGCCGTGGGCGTTGCATGATACCCGCATTAAAGGTGTTATTAATAACAACTTGATGAATTTTAGGACCTTTTAAACGTTGGCGAATATCCTCTAAAACGGCAAATAGGGGTTTAGCTTGTTGGGGTTTAAGCAAAATTCCTTCAGGTGGCGGCAGACGCACCCATAAGGCTTGTAAAACAAGAAAAGTAACAATACCTAAGCCTAATATGAACTTAGCAAAGAGTGCAACATGATGAAAAACAATAGCGAAATAAAGTAACGCACCAAGACTGGCAAATAAAAGGATAATAATTAGAAAAACATAGGCATAGCCAAGAATGGCAAGCAATAATACGCGAAATTTATATTTTTCAGGATATTCTTTAGCAAAAACTGTTAGTTGTTGAACAAGTATGTCAAAATCAGGTTTTTCCATTATAAACCACCATGATTATTAAAGGGTTTTATCTTCGGTGGTGATAATGACGAAAAAGCAGTTAATTTTCAAGTGTTTTATAGCAATGTATATTTTCCCTTGCTTTTATACATCGTGGCTTATTAATTGCCTGCGTCTTAGATAAATAACAATGTGTCCATAAAATGCGTTATATAGGTAAAGAGAAAATATGAAAAAACCTTTAATTATCACGGGTACAGATACTGATATTGGTAAAACTTATTGCACCCTTAAAATAATTAACCTGCTAAAACAAGAAGGATTACAAGTTGCTAGTATGAAACCCGTTGCGACAGGTTGCACGATAAGCAGTGCAGGATTACGCAACCATGATGCGTTACAATTACAACGTGCGGCTAACATACAATTGCCTTATGAATGGGTAAATCCCTATGCGTTTGAACCCCCTATTGCACCACATATTGCTGCTAATATTGTCTGTCAGGAAATAGATATTGAGCATATTTATGTTAATTACCTAAAGGTTGCACAACAGGCAGACATTGTGGTGATAGAGGGGATTGGTGGTTGGTGTGTGCCTTTTAACCCATTGGATAGTTTAAAAGATTTAGCACTGTATTTAGGCGGACAAGTTATTCTAGTGGTAGGTTTGCGTTTAGGATGTATTAATCACGCATTATTAACGGCTGAGCGTATTCAACAAGATGGATTACCGCTGATAGGATGGATAGCAAACCATATAGACCCACAATTTACTGCACAAACCACCGTTCTAAGTTTGCGTGAAAGAATTAACGCCCCCTTGCTCGCTTCTATTCCTTATCAAGCACATGCACAGCCCGCAGAAGCAATCATGTTTAGTGAATTACTCATGAAAACCATTCATTCTGTCGCCCTCTAAAATCTAAATAACTTTTTGATAGTAAATGATAAAAATTGGTCGTTTTACCCTAACAAATAATTTAATTGTTGCTCCAATGGCAGGGGTAACAGACCGTCCTTTTCGCCAACTCTGCAAACATTTGGGTGCGGGCATGGCGGTGTCAGAAATGGTGTCTGTCAATCCGCAGCTACGTCATACCGTTAAAACACAACGCCGTACTGACCATTTGGGTGAAGTAGAACCGCGTTGTGTACAAATTGCAGGGGCAGACCCGCAGTTGATGGCAGAAGCTGCGCAAATTAACGTTGATAATGGTGCAGATATTATCGACATTAATATGGGTTGTCCTGCAAAAAAAGTCTGTCACATCATGGCGGGGTCAGCACTGTTACGCGATGAAAAATTAGTCGCGCGTATTTTAGAAGCCGTTGTGAGTGCCGTTAATGTTCCTGTCACGCTCAAGATTCGCACGGGCTGGGACACGCATAATCGCAATGGGGTACAAATTGCTAAAATAGCAGAAAATGCTGGTATTCAATCGCTTGCTGTACATGGCAGAACCCGTGCTTGTGCTTATACGGGCGCGGTGGAATATGACACCATCGCAACTATCAAGGCCAGCATCAACATTCCTGTTATTGCGAATGGGGACATTGATAGCCCTGAAAAAGCACGCTATGTGTTAGAAAAAACAGGGGTAGATGGATTAATGATAGGGCGGGCGGCACAAGGTCGCCCATGGATTTTCCGCGAGATACAGCATTATTTAATGACGGGTGAATTCTTAGCCCCGCCAACCTTGGAGGAAGTGCAACGTATCTTGACAACCCATTTAAATAATCTCTATGAATTTTATGGAGAATATAGCGGGGTACGTATTGCGCGTAAGCATTTATCTTGGTATTTGAATAAACATCATGCGGAGACGGCGGCATTCCGTCATGCCCTGAACAGTGTGACGCGGGCGGAGGAGCAATTACAAGGAATGCAGGGATTTTTAAGGACGCAACAAGAAATAATGAATTTATAAGGTCTTAGCTGTTAAGTAAGGTTAAAAATTGGGGTAACACGATTGCTGTTAGCCATACACCATTATCCGATTGAAAAAATTCAATGCCTTGTTCGTACATAACAGGTGCATCAACCGCAAATATAACAGGCTTACCGTGTCGCATCCCCACGCGCCGTGCAGTTTCTATGTCTGCCGACAGATGCACATGATGACGTTGCATCGGTAACAAACCTGCGTCCTTAATGGCTAAAACAAATTGTTCTGCCGTTCCATGATATAACACATGGGGAGGACTGACGGCGGTTAGTTGTAAATCAACTGGCACGCTATGCCCTTGATTAGCTCTAATTAAGGTTTTTGTTGAATCAAATGAATAGCGTTGTTTATCACTGGTTTCCACTACTTCACATAGCTCTTCGTGAGTAAAAGCCACACCCATCGCTAAAGCCCTATTAATCAAATCTGTTACCAATACCCACCCGCCCACTTGTAAGGTTAAACCAAGGGTTTCAGGCTCATGCCGTAAGTGTTTAGAGATGAATTTACTCAGGAATATTTTGCGCTTATTGTTCATGTGGCGGACATTCTTGCGTTTCAACCAAAAAACTGGAATTAACCCAACCTTTCACATTATCAAATTGTACTAACACCCATACGGCGTTTTTAAAAACATAAAAAGTGTCTAAATATAAAACACATTTGCTAGCAGGGGGGATAATCCCAACGATACCCGCGCGTGGGTTTGGAAATTGACGGACATTCAACACATCATCATCCGCAACTTTCGCGCTGACCTTAAAGTAGTGAGAACTTGGTGTATTAGAAACATTGTTGCTGGGTAAAGGCTCACCATTTTCAACGTTAGCAATGAAGCTTTCCATTGCCGTTTGTACGCCAAATTTACTTAATTGTTCAATGGTATTTTGTAGCTGTCGAGCGTTTTTTTCAACATTACTAATTGCATCAGATTGTTCTGCAAGCTGTGTAGTAAAGCGGGTACGTTCTGTTTGTAACGTTGTTTCATACGTATTCTTTTGGGTTTCTAAGGCAGCGATTAATTCCCTATGTTTGTCAAGTAGTACCCCAACCGTTAATGCAAGCCCAACAATCGTAATACCCGCAATAATTGCAACATAGCGTTGCGCTTGGTTTAAACGTAATAAGTGGTCAATTTTCTTTTGGGGACTATGTTGCACCTGTTCTGGTGGAGGCAACATAATTTTTTCCCGCCATGCCACAATACTACGTGGGCGGTCTTCTTCGCTTAATGCTAATGCCCAATCAATGGCTTGTAATAGGGCTTGACGGTAACGATTTTTCCCAATTTCTACAGCGGGTATCATTGGGTCTTTAATGACACGGCGGGTTGCGGCGGGCGGGTCTTCGCCACTGATGGAGCGATACATCACCGCACCCAGTGCGTAAATATCTGTCCAAGCTCCTTGAATATCAAGAATATTATCGTATTGTTCTAAAGGGGCATAACCGGGACTTACAATGCTTGTCACGCTGCGGCTGCGTTGGCTAACTGCGTAACGTGCAGAACCAAAGTCGAGCAGAACAGGGGAACGGTCATGACGGATATAAATATTATTGGGTTTAATATCGCGGTGTAATAACCCCATTTCATGAACTTGTTGTAAACCATCCATTAAGGGAAGGGCTATATCTAGTAATTCATTTTCAACCAGTTTTTCTTTTTCTTTTAAATAGTCAGCTAAACAGTAACCCTCTTGATACTCCATTACCATGTAAGCTGTGCCATTTTCTTCAAAAAAGCGCAACACACGGACGATATTTGGATGTTTAAATTTTGCTAAAATGCGCGCTTCGTCTAAAAAACATTGTAATCCCCATTGAAAAGAAGATTCATCGATTTGGGAACGCACACATACGCTACTAACCCCATCACGGACGGCAAAGTCACCCGGCATGTATTCTTTTATCGCAACCGATTGGTGCAAATTAGTATCTAGGGCTAAATAAGTGACACCAAATCCACCGGGTTTACCTAGCACCCTTTCTATTTGATATTCCTGAAGTTTAAAGCCTTTCGGTAAAGTGTGGCGGTGTTCTTGCGTATCCAAGCGAGTGGTCATTCCTGATTGATGAATATCTATAAGAGAGATTGGGTCGGAGAAGTTTAATAATAGAGGGGTGTATTAGACAAGCGGTAATTTGAAAGCAGGGTTTCTCGATGTTAAATGGTGATTATTTTAAGTGGGAATAAGGTATTTTTTGGATTAAAAGCAGTCTGAATCAGAATTTTTCAATTTTAAAAATGCTGATTCAAACAATGCTTGTTTCTTGCTTGTATCATCCGCACAAGTTACGTTATAACTCTTCAATATATATCAGAATAATGCGTTTTTTGGTAAAATACAGTCTGAATCAGACGACATCAGATTAATCTTAAAAATGCTGACTCAGAAAATCCTTTTATTCCTGTGACCAGTTACCAATATCCATGTTTTCCCCTGTGCCATCGGGTTGTTTGTCTGCACCTAATGACCAGATGTCTATCTCACCATGTACACCGGGACTCATATATTGATAGGGTGAACCCCACGCATCTATTGGTAAACGCTCTAAATATCCCCCTTCTTTCCACTTACGTGGTTCTGGGGTAGTCATTGGACGATTGACTAATGCTTCTAGCCCTTGGTCCGTAGAGGGATAAACATAGTTATCTAATTTATATAGCTTTAGCGCGGCTTCTATTGCATGAATGTCATGTCTGGTTTTTGTTTGGCGTGCATCCGCTGTGCGCCCCATAATGCTGGGAACAACAAGGGTTGCAAGAATACTTAAAATGACAATAACAACCATTACTTCAATTAAAGTAAAGCCTTGTTGTTGGCGAACTTTCATTAAAAAAATGCGATTTCTCATACAAGCATTAAGTAAAAACATAAGGGTTAATTAAGGTGGAATGATTAATGTGGTGAAAATAGATAGAACGCCACAGCACCTGCGCCTAAAAGTAGAATGAAAACTGACCATTCCCATGGTTGTATGCGCCGATAATCTTTTTCTGGTGCTTTCACCACAGGTTCTGGCGACACTTTTGGCGTGGGTTTGGTAGCTTCAGGCGATGGTACGGAGAGGCTTGGGCTTGGTGTAACTTGTTCTGTGATGGGCGCGGTTGTCGGGATTGTTGGTATGGTTTGCGATAAATAACGTTCACGTCTTAAACGTCGCGCACTTTTGAAAATACCTGAGCAAACAGTGCATTGACCTGTCGCGGTGTGGTTGGATAAATGTCGCTCTCTACGGACTCTTCTCGCACTTTTTGCGATACCATCATACATTGCCATTCCTATTCTCCTTTTGTTCAGCGATTTAGCATAATATTATTAGGCAAGCATTAACCAAACACTTATAAGCATCAAGCAACGCCATTCGCCTTTTAGTATATCCTATAAACTGGCTTGTATTCATGGCTAAGATACCCCACAATAATTTCATCTGTCGCAGGTGCTTATTGTGTAACTATAATAGAATACTATAAATTTTTTTTAATACTCACTCTTAATTCTTGCTTAATCCTTTCTCAAACGGGGTCATGTCTTCCCATGCAGTTGTACGTTGTTGGTTTAAATCACACCACCGCACCTGTTGCGGTTCGTGAACAGGTTTCATTTTCCCCTGAACGGTTATGTCACGCATTACACGATTTAACACAGCATGAACTGGTTGAAGAAGCTGTGATTGTGTCCACTTGTAATCGGACGGAATTATATTGCGCGTTAGGACACGATACACGTGAGCCTGTTTTAGCGTGGTTAGGACGCTATCATCACATTACCCTTGAGAAGCTGAATAATTACCTTTATACATACGAACATACCGATGCAGTGCGTCATTTATTACGTGTAGCAAGCGGTTTAGATTCTCTTATTTTGGGCGAACCGCAAATTTTAGGACAGATTAAAACGGCTTATCAAAGCGCGCGCGAGGCAAATACGATAGGACGTTCATTAGGTAAGTTATTTGAACATAGCTTTTCTGTTGCAAAACAAATTCGTACAGATACTGCAATTGGTTCAAGCCCCGTCTCTGTTGCTTTTGCTGCTGTACGCCTTGCTCAACAAATATTTGGTGATTTGCAACACAATACCGCTTTACTCATTGGTGCGGGTGAAACAATAGAGCTTGCAGCTCGACATTTACATGAAAAAAATTTAGGCAAAATGATAGTTGCAAACCGTACCCTAGATCGGGCGCGAAATGTTGCTAAAGAATTTGGGGGTTATGCGATTACGTTAGAAGAGATTTCTGGTCATTTAGCAGAGGCGGATGTTGTAATTTCCTCTACGGCTAGCCCTGTGCCTATTTTAAGCCAAGCAATGGTGAAACAAGCTATTAAAACCCGAAAACATCGTCCAATGTTTATTGTTGATATTGCCGTGCCGCGCGATGTGGAGGAGAGCGTTAGTAAAGTAGAAGATGTTTATCTTTATACGGTTGATGATTTAAATGAAGTGATTCAGGAAAATCTACGCACCCGTGAACAAGCGGCACGTCAAGCCGAAGAAATTATCGATACGCAAGTCACGCATTTTATTGGCTGGCTCAAGTCACTCAGTGCGATTGAAACTATCTGTGATATTCGTGAACGCGCGCAAGACAAGCGCGTAGAATTAGTCGCTAAGGCAAAAAAAATGTTAGATAACGGTAAAGCCCCACATGATGTAATTGATTATCTTGCTCATACGCTAACAAATACCATTATTCACACCCCCTGTACGCAGTTGCGCCAAGCGAGCTATAACGGACGTGATGATTTAGTTTCTGCCGCGCAACAATTATTCCAGTTACAACAAAAATAACTCCATAAAGCCTGTCTAAATCAGAATTTACCAACTTAATAAAAACATTGTCTTTTCATCTTTTTAATGCTGAAAGCATTGTGAGTCCTGAACATGTTGATTCAGACAGGCTTTAATCAAAAAAATGATAAGTCTTTTTATCTTATCCCCTTACATTAAAATTGTTATAAATCTCACAATTTATACAAAATTCCCACATAAAAACTTTTAAATCATACGATTAAATGTATGGCTTACACTTTGCTAGTTCTGACTTTTCCAGTTCATAAGCATAGTGAGTCAGCATCAGCATGAAACTTCAAATTGAACGTACTTATGTCGAGGCGATGGTTGCACAATATCCAGCGCTTCACATCCTAGCAGAGCAACTTAAATTCGGTAATAAAGCCGAAATTCCTTTTCATCACTTTTCTGCACAACAGTTGGGTTATCTCCATTCTCTGTATGTTGTTGCGGGTGAAAAAATGCGGGGACAAGCTGCGCAAATTGCAACGCTACAACAAGCATTGATGGATAACGGTAAACGATTTGAAGAAGGGCAATTAGAGGAGTTAATCCCCGCTGTTGCCGAATTTTTATTAAAAGATGCCATACGTGGGTGGGTTTTTAAAGCCAATGCAGCCGGTAAACCCTTAGCTTACTTAGTTGTACGCATTGATTTTACCCCCGCTGGTGAGGAAGAAAGCGGTCGGATTTTGTTAGATTTAAAAGCCAACAGTTTAACTAAAATTGTGACTGTCGCGCTGGTGATTCGAGAACGCGATATTGTTGGTAAAACCATAGCCGAAATTTTTGCGGCGAATGGTTTTCTTAAAGAAACACCTGAATTAATTGCTGCTTATGATTACTCTAGCGAGCGTTATTTTAAATGGCGTTCTGATTATAGCCGTCAGTTTTCTGCGCGGGGAACGGGTATTTTTACGGATGATCCAACTGCTTCGCATCGTAATACAGACTGGACACGTAAAAGTAGCATTGTATTGTCTTCGGGTGGCGGTTGGGCGCGATTGGTTAATGATGAGGAAGTTCTGAAAGAAAGAGAACTAACCTTAGACAGCTCGGGAGATATTTTTGCTAAATACTTACGCAAAGCAGGGCGAAGTAGTAATTACAATGTGAAAGTTGAAGCCATTGTTGAAAAATTACAAGATAAAATTCCCGCGAGTTTATTCACTGAATTACCCATACACGGTTATATCTTAATGTTTCATTTGGAGTTACATCATCATGTATGGGTGCATGTGGATGATATGCAACCTTATGTTTATCAGCCTGATTTAAAAGAAAAGCTAATTTTACCGCCTGAGCAAACGGATTTAATTGACATCCTAACGGCTGAAATGGATGTTCTCATGGATGACATTATTGAAGGTAAATCAGGGGGAACAACCGTATTGTGTGCAGGTCCTGCGGGAGTAGGAAAAACACTCACGGCTGAAGTTTATTCCGAAATTATTAAACGCCCGTTATATCGTGTGCATTCTGGGCAGTTGGGTCTAAACGTTGCAGAAATGGAGATTGCATTAAAAAATACATTAATGCGGGCGCAACGTTGGGGGGCCGTGATGTTAATTGATGAGGCGGATGTTTATATCAAACGCCGTAATGACAATATTGCTGCAAATGCCGTGGTTGGGGTGTTCTTGCGCGTGTTGGAATATTTTAATGGCTTATTATTTTTAACAACGAATCGGGTTGGCGATATTGACGAGGCGATTATTTCGCGCTGTATTGCAATGATTCGTTATCATCCACCACAACTCGAGGATAGACGCAAAATTTGGGGGGTGATGGTGGAGCAGTTTGGATTACAAATTGAACCGTCATTACTAAATACGTTAGCAGAAATCTTTCCTGAAGCCAGTGGTCGAGATATTAAAGGTCTAACCAAATTAGTGGCGAAATACTGCCATCATAAATCTGTACCACCCAGCTTAGACGTGTTTAAACGGTGTAGTATTTTTCGTGGCATGGAATCGGGTTCTATAGCATAACCAATGGAATACTAAGGCATTTAGAATAAACAACACGGATAACGCTACTTTTAGTGGTGTTATCCGCTTTCTTGTTAGTTATGACAACTATAAATTCCGCAATCCTGCTAAATAAGTATGAATTAACGTTTCTAACAATTCTTGTACAGAATTTGTTCCTACAACAGCTAATTTTTCTGTCAGTGCTAAGATACAAATGCCATGCACACTTCCCCATAACGCATGAGTAGCGTTGGTTAGCTGGGGTAAATTGGATACGGGTAGTAACGGTTTTAAACGTGAGGCAACCAGCGAGAATAATTGTGCAATTTTTGGGTAGTACCACGTTGGTAACACAGGGTCTGCTTGACGGCTATATTCAAAAATCATAAGCCAACGTTGCGTATTTTCCGTTGCAAAAGTTAAATAGGCTTGTCCTAATGCACACAAACATGTTTCAGCATCTTTTTGATTAATAGCAATATCTGCAACAACGGCATAGAGTTCATCTAAGGTGCGTCCGTTGACTTGCATGATTAAATCATCCAAGTTCTCAAAAACTAAATATAAACTACCTACGGTATAACCAATTTCTTTTGCAACTTTACGTGTACTTAAAGCACGCCAACCTTGTTCTGTAACAATTTTTTCCGCTGCTTGTATCGCTAACAGTTGGATTTCTTCCCGACTATGATCATTCCGTCTGCCCATTAACAAAAATTCCTTAAACTTAATAATATTTTAAATGTATAAAAATCATGATTTATACCGCATATCACTTGTGCGCAAAGTATAACAGTAATAGCCTCAAATCTTTTACCTAACATAAAACCTGATAGCAATCGGCTTTATCATTTCTTAAAATTTATGCAACAATCAAAAACGTGAAATATGCGATAAATAATTTGAGGATAACTTGTCATAAATAGGGTTTAGCGCGTAAATCTTAAATAAATACACATTCACTTTATTAATTCACGAGGTATGGAATGTTGACACCAGAAGAGAAAAAACAACAAGTTGCAAAAGCTGCTTTAAAATATGTTGAACCTAACACCGTTATTGGCGTTGGTACGGGAAGTACCGCTAATTGCTTTATTGATGAACTCGCTAAACTAAAGTTTCAGATTGAAGGTGCTGTAGCAAGCTCGCAAGCAACCGCTGACCGCTTAAAATCGCATGGTATTCCCGTTTTAAACTTAAATGGCGTTGGGGAATTATCGGTGTATGTTGATGGTGCTGATGAGGCAAATCATCATTTGCAATTGATTAAAGGCGGTGGCGGTGCATTAACCCGTGAAAAAATCGTGGCGGCAGCCAGTGCCAAGTTTGTCTGTATTGCGGACGAAAGCAAGCTAGTGGAACAATTGGGAACTAAGTTTTATTTACCTGTTGAAGTCATTCCGATGGCACGGAGTTTTGTTGCGCGTCAGATTGTGAAACTAGGCGGGAATCCGATGTGGCGTGAAAATTTCATCACGGATAATGGCAATATGATTTTAGATGTTTATAACTTGAATATCATAGAGCCATTGAAGTTAGAAACAGCAATAAACTCGATTGTTGGCGTGGTTGAAAATGGTCTTTTTGCGCATCGTCATGCAGATGTTTTGTTGTTAGGAACTGATAACGGCGTAAAAGAGTTAATGATTTAATTATTAGCCTGATTAGCCTTTATAGTGTGTTAAATATTATAAAGGCTATTGTTATTATGTGTAATCGCTAAGGTATTCATGTTAAATTCAAAAATAAATCAAAATGATGTTATTAACGATAAAAAATACCGTTTTATCATCATTTCTATTTTGTTATTCATTACCATTGATGTGGGCGTGTTAATTCCAAACTTTATTTTATCTTCTCAAATTAAAGAAGATGCTTTAGCTATCAATTTAGCGGGCAGACAGCGGATGTTGTCCCAACGCATGGTTAAAGCCTTGTTACAATTACAAGTTGCACAACAAATTGGCATTGCTGCAAAATCCTCTCTGCATGAGTTGGAAAAAACTGTTGTTTTATTTGATTCAACATTAAGCATATTTAATAATGGCTTACCCCCTGTGGTACAGCCGCCTGTCTCAGTTATGCAATCGCTGATTGCAGATAAGGCAAGACTGGCTTTACCTGTAGCAGAATTAAAAAAAACCGTTGATTTATTCGATTTAACGCTCAACGCTTTTGATAAAGGCAATATTACAAAAGGTGGCGATGGGCAGACGGTTCATTTATCTGCGGTGAATACACCCGTTGCACGTAATGCTGTTGCGCAAGCAATAACTATTTGGCAGCCTTACCGCATGAAATTAGAAGTAATTTTAAATACAGAACAAACCATTAACACTGAAAAATTACAGATAGTCGTGGATTATGCAATTAAGAATAATTTAACTTTATTAGACTTAATGAATCAATTAACGTCGGAGTTAGAATCTATTGCAAATAAGAAAGCAGCGACTATTCAACTTATTCAAATTATAGGGATTATTTTAGTTGCGCTTAATTTTATTTTTCTTGTTTTTCAGGTATTACGAAAATTAAAACGCCGAGATAGCGCATTATTAAACGCACATGAGCATATTAAAGCGTTAAATAAAACCCTCACTTCTGAAAATTTACGGATGAGTATGGAGTTATCAATTGCTCGTCAGTTACAACAAATTTTATTACCAAAAACCAAAGAATTACATACGATTAGTCATTTAGATATTTCTGATTATATGCTACCTGCTAATGAGGTTGGTGGCGATTATTATGATATTTTACAGTGTGATGGGCATGTTATTATCAGCATTGGTGATGTGACGGGGCATGGCTTGGAAAGTGGCATTTTTACAGTGATGGTGCAAGCGGCTGTTCGTACTTTACTAGTCACTCAAGAACGTAATTACACGCATTTTTTAGAATCTATCAATAAAGTGATTTATGAAAATGCACAACGCATGGATTCAGATAGGAATTTAACATTTGCTTTATTGGATTATCAGTATAAAAACGATGGAACAGGATGTTTAAAAATTACGGGGCAACATGAAAATATCATCCTCGTGCAAGCGGGATTAGTGCAGTTAATTGATACTATTGATTTAGGTTTTCCGATTGGTTTGGTGGATTCGGTTATTGAATACGTTAATACTTTAAAAGTTATCTTGCAACCAGATGATGTGGTTGTACTTTATACAGATGGTGTAACAGAAGCAGAACGCATCAATGCAGGCGTGCGAGAACAGTATGGTATAAAACGGTTGTGCGAAACAATTGAACAGTGTTGGCAAGCATCCGCTTTAACAATACGTGAACGTATTATAATGAATGTATTTGATTTTATTGGAAAAGGCGAGCAGTTTGATGATATTACCCTGATTGTCCTCAAACAACGAGAACATTAATAATGATTAATTATTTTAGAAACAAAAAGATAGTAAAACCCACGATAACATAATGGTTGTTATATTGATTTAAGTAAGTTACATTCCTAAATCTTGCATTATTTGCATGGTTTGAGAATATGTCCTGATGGTTAAAAAATCATTTGTTCCTTTAGTCGCAAGCGTATCATTATTAGCTATTATCATCGGCATAGGGATTGGTTTTTGGTTTAGTCAACATTATCCACCTAAAGCACCGATTGAAGGCTTGTTACCACAAACACAACCATTAACTGCCTTCAGTTTAGTCAACCAGCAAGAAAAACCGTTTACCTTGGATAGTTTGCGTGGTAAATGGACATTTCTGTTTTTTGGTTATACACATTGTCCCGATATTTGCCCATTAGCATTAAGTGTATTGAAAGGTGTTAAGCAATCATTAGCGACCTTGCCTGAGGCAGCGGATACGCAATTTGTTTTTGTGTCTGTGGATGGAGAGCGTGATACGCCTGCGTTATTAGCACAATATGTACATTTTTTTGACCCTGATTTTATAGGGGTGAGTGGTGTTGCAAGTCACACACTAGAATTAACCCGCCAACTGGGGGTTATTTATTTTCGTGCGCCACAACAAGCCGATGGGTCTTACTTAGTTGACCATTCCTCTGCCATATTGCTAGTGAATCCAGATGCACAATTTGTGGGGTTATTTCCTGCTCCGCATGTTGCAAATAGTGTGTTGAACCATTACTTAAAAATACGCCATTATTTAGAGAAAAAATCATAACATGAAAAAATTTCTGTTTGCTTTTATTTGTATATGCTGTAGCGTAACCAGTACATTGGTTTACGCAGAGTCCCCACTGATGATTCATCAGACATGGGTACGCGAAGCACCACCCAATATGATGATGAATGCTGCTTATATGGCATTACATAACCCCACTGATACCGATATTGTGATTGTGGGGGGAAGCAGTAAGGATTTTGGCAGTGTCGAAGTGCATAACACCGTGTTGGATAATGGTATAGCAAAAATGTTGCCAGTTCCAGAACTGATTATTCCTGCACAGCAATCCGTGATTCTTGCACCGGGTGGTTTGCACATCATGTTGTTAAACCGTCAACATGTGGTGAAAGCAGGCGATAGTATCGAACTCACCCTAAACCTCAAAGATGGACAAACGATTCCGCTTACTATTGAAGTAAAGAACACACTTACAGAAAACCCGACAGAAGAACATCACCAGCATTGATTACCTGCAAGAATGCCATTGATATTCCTGTTGTTACTTAATTAGGATAACCGTTTAGCATGATGAATATTGACGCAAATACTGCGCCTGATGAAGTTTTATAGTAATGTTGAAAGCAAGTTCATTCACTGACAAATTTAAAACACTACCACAGTATGTGATTCCACAACATTTTCTCTCGCGTTTAATGTGTGCTGTGACACGTTGGAAAGGGGGAAAAGTGACACATTGGATAATTCGCCAATTTATTCGTCATTACCATGTGGATATGCAAGTAGCAGCATTGTCTAAACCGACAGACTACAACAGTTTTAATGCGTTTTTCACCCGTGCATTATGTGCTGATGCACGACCCATTGCCGATGGTATTGTAAGCCCTGTTGACGGTGTCATTAGTCAATTAGGGATGATTAAAAATAATCAAATCTTACAAGCCAAAGGACACGATTTTTCCTTAACTGCATTACTAGGAGGTTCTACACATCTTAGTACGTACTTTAACAATGGATTGTTCTGTACCATTTATCTATCCCCTAAAGATTATCACCGTATTCATAGCCCTATTACGGGGCAAGTGCGGGAAATGATTTATGTACCGGGGAAACTATTCAGTGTAAATAAACGCACGACAACTGTTGTACCCCAACTATTTGCCCGTAATGAACGATTGATTTGTATCCTCGAAACCGCTATAGGCAAGGTTGCTGTTATTTTTGTGGGTGCATTATTTGTGGGCAGCATGGAAACAAAATGGGCAGGGACTATTACGCCACCTTATCAAGGAAAGGTGCAATCTTGGCAATATTTATCAAATGAGCTAAGTCTGCAATGTGGTGAAGAAATGGGTCGTTTTAATATGGGGTCAACAGTCATTCTTCTGTTACCGCCAGATAAAGCCCATTGGTTAAGCCAACACGCCCCCGATACAGCATTGCTAATGGGGCAAGCACTGGCTCAACTGGCTACCTGATTTGGTAGGAAATACTGGATAAAGGCTGTTTTTTGGAGACATTTTCTCTCCCACCTTATCCAGCGTCATAAACACCATTCTCTCAAAGAGTGTAATGTCAACAGACAGTATCATGCCGATTGTGCATCTTCATACTGTACGACCAACCGTTGACCGCTTACTGTCTCGTTAATACGTAACTTAATAGATATGAAAACCTGTAAAGTAACATTAATTATCATTTACTTACTGAGTACTTGGGGCTGTTCTACATTAGATACCCAAAACGACTCATTATTTGCAGGCGATGCAAATCTCTATTCAACTTTGCAAAATCGCGTTGTGTCTGCTTTAGAACTGCATAAAACCCTACCCGCCTTTCAACTGGATCAATACTTAAAAAAACCTGTAGAGACAGTTGCAGAAATTGATGACGACTTATGGAATCGGGTGCGAGCGGGTTATCGTTTAGGGACAATGGACAACGTTGCTATCCGTGAAGCGTTGACTAAATATCAAAAATCTCCCCGTTATTTCAACCAATTTACCAGCAATGCAGAACCTTATTTATACTATATTGTTGAAGAATTAGAATATCGTGGAATGCCCCTAGAACTGGCCTTGTTGCCTGCGATAGAAAGTAGTTTTGAACCGACATTAGTTTCTTCTGAACGCGCCTCGGGCATTTGGCAATTTATCCCAAGTACCGCAAAAAATATCGGGTTGCGCCTAGATAATTGGTATGACGGCAGACGCGATATTATTGAATCTACACAAGCAGCGTTAGATTACTTACAGGAACTACACGACCAATTTGATGACGATTGGCTATTAGCATTAGCCGCTTACAATTACGGACAAGGCAATATTAAAAAAGCCATACAACGCAATCGACAAGCAGGTAAGTTAACAGACTACTGGTCATTGGATTTACCCGCAGAAACCCGCGCATTTGTTCCCCGCTTACTGGCCATTGCACGTATTGTTGCTACGCCTGAAAAATATGGGGTAAAACTCTACGCTATTCCAAATAAAACCTATTTTGAACAAATTGACGTAGGGCAACAAATAGATATTTCCACAGCAGCACAGCTCGTCGGGCTATCTACATCTACCCTAAAACGTCTCAATCCTGCCTATAGTAATGCAGTGACTGCGCCAGATGGACCACATTATTTAACATTACCCGTCGGCAAGGCTTCTGTTTTTAAAGAAAATCTATCTCAATTAGCAGAAAACCAGTCATTAGTCACGCATGAGTTTACCGCATCGGCACTAACATTAAATCCTCAGCTACTTGATAAACCAGTACAAATTCATCAAGTTAAAAGGGGAGAATCGCTAGGCAAAATTGCCCAGCGTTATGACACCACCGCTGACACACTACGTCAGCTCAACCAATTATCAAGTAAACCGCGTTTACGTGCAGGGCAAAAACTCCGTGTTCCTATAGAAAAAGCAGTAACGCCATTAGAAACACTCATTGCTAAATCAACGACACATGCGACAACAGCAAAAGGGAAAGCAACAAGCAATCTACGACAAAGAATTACCTACACTGTGAAAGCGGGTGATAGCCCAACAACCATTGCGCGTCGTTATAGTGTCAGTGTTGCAGATATAAACCAATGGAATAAGTTGAAAAAAGGCAAGTTGAAACAAGGACAAAAGCTCGTTATTTGGCAAGATGGATAGGCATCTTCTTGTTTAAACTACACATAAAAAAAGCACGCCATTGGCGTGCTAAGGTTTATTAGGAGTGGTTTACAAAAGCTTATTTGTAGCGGCTGCCTTCAGGTTTGTCAGTTGCGTAACTGTGGATTGTGTAACGAATTGTCCGCCCCTCACATTCTTGACGTACCAAACCAAACCCCGGTTCTTCTGCGGGGCGGTTGACAATAAAAGACATCGCTAACGATTCCCGCCAACGGCTAGAATCAAAGGCATTCACTTTAATATAATGATTCGGGTAGGCTTTACGACACGCATTGATTTCATACAGAATTGCAGCAGCATCTTTTAAATCAAACATGGGCATTTGCCACATATCCCAGTAACTATTGCGTGGGTGTGGGTCATCCGTAAACTCGACCCCAATTGCCCAGTTGTTTTGCAAACAATATTCGACTTGGGCGCGAATTTGCTCATCGGTTAAATCAGGTAAAAAAGAAAAAGTACCTTGGGTGACGCGCATAATTGGTATTCCTCTTAATAACTAGCGGTTGGAGTAGGAGCAAAATCGGCTGTATCCGTGGATTCGTAATTAAACGTCACATCTTTCCACGTTTCTAAAGCGGCGCGTAAAGGGCTACACCATTTCGCGGCTTGCTCCAAAATTTCCCCGCCTTCGTTTTCAATATCACGTCCTTCGTTCCGTGCTAATACCATTGCTTCTAACGCTACACGGTTTGCGGTTGCACCTGCTTGAATTCCCATAGGGTGTCCAATTGTCCCACCCCCAAATTGCAGAATAACATCGTCACCAAACAGTTTTAATAATTGGTGCATTTGTCCTGCATGAATCCCACCCGAAGCAACAGGCATGACACTGCGTAAGGATGCCCAATCTTGTTCAAAAAACACCCCATTTTCTAAACACACGGGAACAACAGGGTCGCGTAAAATATCGTAAAATCCTTTTACTGTATTGGGGTCACCTTCTAACTTACCGACAACTGTTCCCGCATGAATATGGTCAACCCCCGCTAGACGCATCCACTTAGAAATCACACGGAAGCTAACCCCATGATTTTTCTGGCGTGTATAGGTGGAGTGTCCTGCACGGTGTAAATGCACCAACATGTCATTTTTCCGCGCCCATTTTGCCATTGATTGAATCGCGGTATAACCGATAACCAAGTCAATCATTACGACAACGCTACCCAGTTCCTTCGCAAACTCGGCGCGTTCATACATATCTTCCATCGTAGCGGCGGTGATATTGAGATAATGCCCTTTTACCTCACCTGTTGCAGCAGAGGCGCGGTTAACGGCTTCCATCGCAAATAAAAAGCGTTCCCGCCAGTGCATAAAGGCTTGAGAATTAATGTTTTCGTCATCTTTAACGAAATCTAATCCCCCTTTTAAGGCTTCATAAATAACCCGACCGTAGTTTTTACCAGACAAACCCAATTTCGGTTTTACTGTCGCGCCAAGTAAAGGACGACCGAATTTATCTAATCGTTCCCGTTCTACAACGATACCTGTTGGTGGACCTTGGAACGTTTTGATATAAGCGGGGGGTAGGCGCATGTCTTCCAAACGTAACGCTTTTAATGGTTTAAAACCGAAGACATTGCCAATAATTGAGGCGGATAAGTTGGAAATTGAACCATCTTCAAACAAATCTAAATCATAAGCGATATAAGCGAAATATTGACCGGGTGTATTTGGCACGGGGTCAACACGGTAGGCTTTAGCACGATACATATCGCAGGCGGTTAAACGGTCTGTCCACACCACCGTCCATGTTGCAGTGGAAGATTCACCTGCGACGGCTGCCGCTGCCTCAATTGCATCCACACCTTCTTGTGGGGTAATCCGAAATAAAGCAATGATATCTGTTGCTTTAGGTTCATAATCAGGTTGCCAAT
This sequence comes from Beggiatoa leptomitoformis, assembly GCF_001305575.3. Lineage (NCBI taxonomy): Bacteria > Pseudomonadati > Pseudomonadota > Gammaproteobacteria > Thiotrichales > Thiotrichaceae > Beggiatoa > Beggiatoa leptomitoformis. The sequence continues at coordinate 104,721 of NZ_CP012373.2, read as the reverse complement.
AACCCATTTGCGCGTAAGGCATGACCCCCGCCTTGTAGCGGTCTTTGGGGTTAATTACCGTATTCATATCTGTTGTCATTATTAATGTCCTCCCTTGTGTGTATTACGGGGTATAGACTAAATGAGATTAATCATGAATAAAAATGAATAATTATAATTATATTGATATATTTTTATTTATGATTATTTTTAGTTTGATAAAAATAGCTAATGTTTTCTGTCTAAATCAGAATTCACAGCATGATTAAAGACAAAAACAATGCTGTTAATAGTCTGATTTAGATAGTTTTAAAGTGACGTAACTGTTGGTAAAGACGGGCGACTTTACCCCATTAACCGTTGTTGTGCTTCACGATATTTTTCAGCGGTTTTAGCCAACACGGCTTCAGGCAATACGGGGGCGGGGGGTTGCTTATTCCAGTCCAAGGTTTCTAAATAATCGCGGACGAATTGCTTATCAAAACTGGGGGGGCTGATGCCCGTTTGATATTCATCAGCTAACCAAAAACGCGAAGAATCAGGCGTTAAAATTTCGTCAATCAAGACTAAATTGCCTGCTGCATCCACACCAAACTCAAATTTAGTATCGGCAATGATGATGCCTTTGGTCAATGCGTAATCACGGGCTTTGCAATAAATCGCAATACTTGCCGCTTGTACTTGCGCGGCTAAGTCTTTACCAATAAGCTGGTTTACTGCATCAAGGCTAATATTTTCATCATGTTGACCAACAGCCGCTTTACTTGACGGTGTAAAAATCGGCTCGGCAAGGCGGGCGGCTTGGGGTAAACCATCGGGTAAGCGAATCCCGCAAATTGCGCCTGTTTTTTGATAATCTTTCCAGCCAGACCCTGCTACATAACCACGCACAATTGCTTCTACAGGCAAAGGTGTTAACTTGCGGGTTACAATTGCCCGCCCTTCTACCTGCGCCCGTTCTGCGGGATTGGTTAGCACTTGTTCTAAAGAAATATCGGTTAAATGATTAGGGATAACCGCACGCATCATGGCAAACCAAAAATTAGAGAGGGTTGTCAGGATTTTGCCTTTTTCAGGAATCGGGGTTGGGAGAATAACATCAAAAGCAGATAAACGGTCGCTTGCAACAATTAGCAAGTGTTGGTCATCAACGCCATAAATATCGCGCACTTTTCCCCGATGTAATAAGGGCAGTTGCGTTAAGTGAGATTCAAATAGAGCAGTTGTCATTGTTTAAGCATCCATCAACAGGTTTAATCGGGCAATTATCCCATAAGTTCTTTATTTACGCTGTAGGATGCAAAAAAGACTGGCGGAAATAGCGCAATCTCTACAACCTCCTCAAAAAGCAGGTGCGCTACGCTCGGTCACGGAGAAAAGTTAATACCAACATGGCGTTTATAACGGATACCACCGTTGATAATGATGGTATCCAGACAACATTATTTTTTAATAAATTGTTGACTAATTTCTTTAAATTCAGGTGTACTTGCACGCTGTAACCATTCAAACATTACCATTTCTTGACTAACAATACTGACACCCGCTTCTCGCATTCTTGCCAAAGCAAGGGTTTTATCATTCATCTTACGAGAAGAAACCGCTTCCTCAACTAAAAAAACATCGTATCCCATATCAATCAAGCCTAACGCGGTTTGTTGCACACAGACATGTGATTCGATACCCCCTAAAACAAATTGTTGTTTATGCGTTGATTGAATATGTTGGCGACAATTTTCAGATTCTGTACAACTAAAATGGACTTTTTCCATTACATTATTAACAGGGACTAACTCACGTAATGCTGTAACAGTAACCCCCAACCCTTTGGGATATTGCTCGGACATTAAAACGGGAACTTGTAAGCGATTTGCAACTTTTATTAAAGTTTGACAAGTAGTTATCACCTGTTCCGATTCTACCGTTGCATGAATTAATCGCTCTTGCACGTCAATAATAAGTAAACAAGCCTGTGTTGCTCGCATCAGCATCATGATGGACTCCTCTGATTTATTTTTTCTTACCAATTAATAACCTTGTGAATTATCGCTAAAAATAAATTCACTTCTATTATTAAATCCTTACTACTAACACATCACAATTAGCTTCTTCTAAAATATCTGTTGTATCAGAACCTACTAACTTAAAAAAACCATGTTTACCATGACTTGCAACAATAATTAAATCAATTTGTTGTTCTACCGCTAAACGGTGTATTTGCAGGGCAACATGTCCAGAGTTGAGCAGCCATTTTTCTATAATGACTGACATATCAAGTTGTTGTGCTAACATTTCCAAGCGTTTATGGGCATCTTGTACGCATAATAAATCGGCTTCCGTCAAAATTTGCGGTGCAAGGTTTACATCCGCTCCTATGTCTAAGCCTACGACAACATGCGCTAAACTGAGTTTTGCATGAAACAAATGTGCAAGCTCAACAGCACGTCGAGCCGCAATAACTGTGTCGGTATTTAAATCTGTTGCAAACAAGATGTTCTGATAATGTTGCATCTGCATCTCCCTACATTAGCCTGTGGTTGAAGTAGGTGTTACTGCTTTTTTAGGGTTACGAAATAAGCGATTGCGTTTTTTTGGCTTATCGCTACCGTCTGCTGTAGGCATTGTTGATGTGGATGTTGTTGCTGGCGGTAACGATTTTTTTGGGGGAGCAGGTCGGCGTTGTTGTTTTTGGGGGGTAGGCGTTGCGAATTTTGGCAATGGTGCGGGTTTAATTAATAAATTATCTTCCACAGGCAAAACGGGAATTTTATGCCCAATATATTCCTCAATATCACTGAGTGAATAAACATACTCTTCACATCCAAAACTAATCGCTTGCCCTGATGCGCCTGCGCGTGCGGTGCGTCCAATCCGATGCACATAATCCTCCGCATCTTGCGGTAAATCATAGTTAATAACATGTGTAACAGCGGGAATATGTAATCCACGTGCCGCGACATCGGTTGCAACCATAATTGCAATTTTTCCTAGCGCAAATTGTTGTAATAACTGCATACGTCGTTTTTGCACAACATCGCCCGACATCAATGCGACAGCATAGCCCTCATTTCCTAACGTTTGGCAAATTTTCTCAGCCGTGCGTTTCGTATTGATAAAAATCAAAATACGAAAAACCGTTGGTATTTCGCTCTGTTGTGGCGGTAATTGTTCACGCTTTAAAATACCCAGTAACAACGATAATTTTTCTTCAGAACCAACATGATACAAATGCTCTATCATTTTATCCGCAATCACTGCTTCACTGTCTATTTTAACAAACTGCGGATTATTTAAACTTTCATACGCAAGTTCTTGAACACGCCATGAAAGTGTTGCAGAAAACATTAAGTTTAAGCGGGTGCTGGGTTTGGGAAGTTGCCGAAGTAAAAAACGTAAATCTTTGATAAATCCTAAGTCAAACATACGGTCGGCTTCGTCTAACACAACAGCCTGCACCGCTTTTAAATTAAAAACATGTTGTTTGTAATAGTCAATAATACGCCCCGGTGTGCCAATCAATACATCAATACCAGTAACCAATTGATTACGTTGTTGATGATAACCTTCTCCGCCATAAACAGCTAAGGATTTTAGCGTAAGATGTTCACTTAACAAGGTACAATCCTTTGCGATTTGAATCGCTAATTCACGTGTTGGCGCAAGAATTAATGCACGCGGTTGATTCGCTTGTCGTCTTTCGCTGGGTGGATTTTTTAACAAATGCGCTAAGACCGCTAATAAAAATGCAATTGTCTTTCCTGTTCCTGTTTGCGCCTGTCCTGCAACATCTTGTCCTGAAAGGGCGAGTGGTAAGGTGCTGGCTTGGATGGGGGTACAATGCTTAAAGCCTGCATCGGCTAAGCCCTGTAGTAAGGCAGGAGATAAAGCCAGAGAATCAAAAGCAATATCTGTTAAATAGGTTTCTGTGCTCATATTTTTACTTATTGTTAGTCGCTTAGTCGCAAGGTGTTGTTGTTATATAAAGTGAGCGAAGCGACATAAAATGGCTACACCTTACACGCTAAAAATGGCTAGACTCATTTTAACCCCATTTCATCGCGTTTTATGGAAAAGATTAACAATAGCATTGTCGACATCAGGATTTAAAAGGATGGCTACTGTCTAACGGCATTAATTTTTTAATTCTGAAAATCCTGTGAATTCTGTCTCAGACAACCCTTTTTTATATTACTGATTGGTTTTTCTTGCCGTTACGCGGTGGGTAATCCCAAATAAAATGTACAAAAAAGACAATGCAAATGCGAAAGCAAACCATTGATAAGCATAAGCATAATATTTATTGGGCGTAGTATCATAACTATCAGGAAAACGTTGAAAACGTTCTTCTTGAGGCGTTAATAGCAGTAAGACATAGGGGGGGGTTGCTCGTTGCAGAGTTTGGCTGAGTTGCTGATAATCTAACGCTTGCACTTGCAATAATTGCGTACTGTATTGTTTGCTTGTGTTATTTGTGAGTTGTTGCGTTGGCGCGGGCGGTTGTGTTAATACGCCCATTAACGTTTGCGGTGTCGTCTCAGCCGTCAGAGAAGGAATTATTTGATTAACATCTATTGCTAACCATCCACGATTAACCCAAATAATACTGTTACTGTTTTCAATTTGAAAAGGGCTAAATACCACATATCCTGCTTGTCCTTGCAGATACTGCTCATCTAGTAACACATGTAATTCATTAAGATATTGTCCTTTTATTTTTACGCGCTGTCCTTGTTTTAATATCTTAATCTGTTCGGCATCATTGATAAGAAGTGCGGGGCTACGACTATATTCTTGATAATCCTTTTTTTCTTGCTGTTTTTGTTGGGCATAGTCTAACTGCCAAATACCCAAACCAATAAAGAGAGGACATAATACTAAAAAACTGGTTGTTCCGAGAAAAGATATTTTAATCATGGCGTAACTCAACAAATTGACGAATTTTTTCGGGTAAAGGAATGGATTTACCTATTTGGTGATTAACCCACACAATAACAGTATGTCCTTGTGCATAAATCAATTCTTTTTCTTGTTCAGCATAAATTGTATGGAATAACGACAAACTACTACGCCCTATTTGCCCTGCATAAATTTGAATGATAAGTGTCATCGGCGCGAAAATAGGCAAGTGATAGGCACAATTTGCTTTAGCCGTTACAGGACTTTCTTTCGCGGATAAATTAATGCCTAGACTCTCTAACCATGCTGTTTCAGCTTGTTCCATGTAAGTAAAATATAGCGCATGATTAACCCGTCCGTACTTATCCATATCCGACCAACGAACTTGTAATCTATGCGTAAATAATAATTTTGTTGGTGGATAATTAATCATATTTGACAAAATTCCATTACTATAATGTGTCTGTCAAAGCACAGCAAAAAAGATATTGATTAATGTGACACAAGATTTATCACTTTTTAGGATATTTATAAATGTTGAAACAAATAATATTGTTATGTTTTACCGTGTTTGCGACGAGCTTGCAAGCGGCGAGTTTTGATTGTAAGAAAGCGCGGGCAGAGTTAGAACAAACAATTTGTAATGATGCAGATTTAAGCGCGCTAGATAGCCAGCTAGGTGATACATACAAAACCTTATTGAAAAGTGCCTCTAAAAGAGAAACCGAATATTTACGTGAAACACAACGTTATTGGGCGCAAACGCGCGGAAATAATTGCGATATTAGAAACGCCGATTGTTTAGCTGCCCTGTATCGTCAGCGAATTGCAACACTGACTTTCTACGGCGACCAAGATTACGCCAATTCAGCGACGGGAAAAGTCAGCGGTATTTATACCTACGGCAAAACGATGGAAATGATGATTGAGGCCTTATCAGATACAGAATTATCTGTTCACATTACAGGTGCTGAACCCAGCACCGCCCGTTGGATTTGTGATTTTGGCGGACAAGGCACATTAGAAGAGGATATTTTAAAAATGAATGCCTTAGATGATGTCATTATTACCGTTACTTTCCATAAAGGAAAAGCCAGTGTTAATGAGGGGGCTGATAACTTATTTTGTGGCGCGGGCGGGACACTAAACGGTGACTATCAAAAAAAAGCAAGTAACTAACTACTCGTAAAGATTATTATTAATAATACCTTGTTAAAAATAACGAACTGAATGTTGACGTTTTGAAATAAGGTTTCATCATGATTTTTTCATTGTGTACAGTCGTAAATCAGGAGATATGAATGGCTAACCCCATCAACAAATATAGTGCCAAAATCACCCAACCCAAATCACAAGGCGCGTCGCAAGCCATGCTTTATGGCACAGGTATGCAAGAAGCCGATATGAACAAGGCACAAATTGGTATTGCCAGCGTTTGGTACGAAGGTAATCCTTGCAATATTCACTTGTTAGACCTCGCGCAAAGAGTCAAAGAAGGTGTTACTGCGGCGGGCATGGTGGGAATGCGCTTTAATACAATTGGTGTCAGTGATGGGATTTCTATGGGAACACGCGGAATGAGTTTTTCCCTACAATCCCGTGATTTAATTGCAGACTCTATTGAAACCATTATGGGCGGTCAATGGTACGATGCCAACATATCTTTACCGGGTTGCGATAAAAATATGCCGGGATGTTTAATCGCAATGGGACGCTTAAACCGTCCATCCCTAATGGTTTACGGGGGGACGATTCGCCCCGGATATAATAAAAAACACGAAACCATTGATATTGTAACGGCTTTTCAATCCTACGGCGCGTATATCACAGGCAAGATTACTGAAGAAGAACGACAAGACATCGTGCGTCACGCCTGTCCCGGTGCGGGAGCCTGCGGCGGAATGTACACGGCAAACACCATGGCATCTGCTATTGAAGCACTAGGCATGAGCTTACCCTACAGCTCATCCACCCCTGCAACAGAAGCCTATAAAATGGATGAATGTTTCCGTGCAGGTGCAGCCATTCGCAACCTACTAGAAAAAGACATCAAACCCCGCGACATCATGACCCGCGCAGCCTTTGAAAATGCAATGGTCATGGTTATGGCATTAGGCGGGTCAACCAATGCCGTACTCCACCTAATCGCTATCGCCCGCTCCGTCGACGTTAACCTAACAATTGATGATTTCCAAGCAGTTAGCGACCGTATTCCCTTCATTGCCGATTTAAAACCAAGCGGTTTATACGTCATGGAAGACCTACATAATATCGGTGGCACACCCGCTATTATGAAATACCTGCTAGAAAAAGGCTTATTAGATGGCGATTGCCTAACCGTGACAGGCAAAACCGTTGCAGAAAATTTAGCCGATTTACCGGGATTAAGTGCAGGACAACAAGTTATTCGTCCCCTAGAAAATCCCATTAAAGCAACAGGACACATCCAAATTCTTAAGGGCAATCTTGCCCCCGGTGGCTCTGTCGCCAAAATCACAGGAAAAGAAGGTCTAAAATTCACAGGCACAGCAAAAGTCTATGACTGTGAAGAAGACATGCTCGTTGCCCTAGAACAAAAAGCAATCCAAAAAGGGGATGTTGTCATCATACGCTACGAAGGCCCTAAAGGTGGCCCCGGTATGCCCGAAATGCTAACGCCCACCTCAGCCATTATGGGCGCAGGCTTAGGACAAGACGTAGCACTGCTTACTGATGGTCGATTCTCGGGTGGTTCACACGGCTTTATTGTTGGACACATCGTCCCTGAAGCCCAAGAAGGCGGCCCTATCGCGCTGGTAAAAGATGGCGACATCATCACCATTGATGCAGAAAATAAACGATTAGATATGAATGTCAGCGATGAAGAACTCGCAAAACGTCGCGCTACATGGCAACAACCGCCCTACAATGCCTCGCGTGGGACATTATACAAATACATTAAAAACGTCAAAAATGCGTCCGAAGGTTGTGTAACAGACGAGTAGCAACAATATTTAAGCGGTACAAATTTATCTGTGCCTCTTTAAAAAATATGGGCAATACGAATAAATAAGGATTTCTCCTAGCCCCTGTTTACCAAAGGGTGAGAGAAATCCTTTTTTGTCTTTGTCTAATTAACACCACCTAATATTTATAGGCATAAATTATTTGTACACAATTGATTATAATTCCATAACTAATTGAAAGGAAAGCGTATGAATAAATATATCGCTGAATTAATTGGAACATTTTGGCTTGTTTTTGGTGGATGTGGCAGTGCAATTTTTGCAGCAGCCTTTCCAACCCTAGGCATTGGTTTTGTTGGCGTATCACTAGCCTTTGGTTTAACTGTTTTAACAATGGCTTATGCTATTGGGCATATTTCAGGTTGTCACCTCAATCCTGCTGTATCCATCGGATTATGGGCAGGTGGGCGTTTCCCAACCAAACAACTACTACCTTACATCGTTGCACAAGTAGTGGGTGGGCTGATTGCAGGGGGGGCTTTATATCTCATTGCGACAGGTAAAACGGGTTTTGATGTTTCCGCAGGATTTGCTTCAAATGGTTACGGTGAACATTCACCCAATGGATATTCGCTACAATCCGCATTAATCACAGAAATTGTATTAACCATGATATTTCTTTTCGTAATTATGGGTTCAACAGACAGTCGTGCGCCACACGGCATGGCACCTATTGCCATTGGACTTTGTCTAACCCTCATTCATCTTATTAGCATTCCTATTACAAATACTTCCGTAAATCCTGCACGCAGTACAGGTGTTGCACTATTCGTTGGTGATTGGGCAATTGCACAACTATGGCTATTCTGGGTTGCGCCAATCATAGGTGCTGTATTGGGTGCTATTACTTATCGTTTTATTAGTCAAGAAACCAATTAATACAGAACAAAGCCTTGCAGAATTATTGCGACTTTAATTTAACCCAAGTTTAACAACCAAGACGGATATCACCGCTTCAAATGGTGTTATCCGTTTTTATCTGGTTTAGTAAAATACACGTTCATCAGTCTTACTTGCATATTGGGGCTAAATCACTAAGAATAAGCCATATTATCCCCTGCGAGCCCAGACCATGCCCCAACAAGTCCATGTCTCCCCGTTTATCATCAATCCTCCCGCTGAGTTATACACCCCTGCCCGTCGTCGGGTTTCGGCTGATTTTGCTTTGCGGTATGCCAATCGGCAGAAAATTGAAGAAAATGAATTAAAAGCCTTTGGGTTGGATTTATGGCGGGCTTTAAATATCGACGAGGCATTTGATACCGCTTATCGACAAGCTTGCCCCGCTATATTACCGATTATTCTCGAAAGCCAAGACGCACAACTGCAACAGCTTGCATGGGAATGTTTATACCATCCGCAACATGGTTTTTTAGCCAAACAGCCACATTTTACCCTGTCGCGCCGTGTTCCGACGCAATGTGTTGTAACGCCTATTCAGCAACGCCCCTTAAAAGTCCTGTTATTCACCAGTTTGCCCGAAAATCTCACCGAACAGGGGCGATTAAATGTTGAAAATGAACAAGCCCATGTTTTAGAAGCCTTACTCGAGCCAGTTCAGCGCGGTATTGTACAGTTAGAAGTGCCAGACGATGGACGCTTTCAGACTTTACAACAGTTTTTAAAACAAGGGTTTGATGTGGTGTTTTTAAGCGGGCATGGGGTGTTTCATGACGAACAGCATTTAACGGAAAAATATGGCGAATTTTGTTTCGAGGATGACAATGGCAATGCTGTGATGGTGCGCGATAGCGAGCTGGCAAAGGCTTTTCGCGGGCAGGGGGTGCAGTGTGTTGTGTTGTCGGCGTGCGAATCGGGACAAAGTGCATCGGCAGATTTAAGTACAGGTTTGGCGCAATCGTTGGTAAATATCGGTTTACCGCATGTCGTTGGGATGCGCGAATCAGTATTAGATATTGCAGGCATTGCTTTTGCGCGGGCATTTTGTGAAGCCATTGCCCAACAAGCGCGGGTTGATGAGGCGGTACAAGCAGGACGGCAAGCGATTGAGCGCGGGGATACAGTCGGCGAAGATTTAAAAAATCATTGGCGTGAATTGAGTGTAACGCAATGGTCTTTGCCAATATTGTGGAGTCGTGACCCTGCTATGCCTTTGGTAGATTGGGGATTTGAGGTTAAACCACTGGCTGATACGGTTTTATCTTCCTCATTATCAGGATTACCACCTTTACAACGTTTTATCGGACGACGGCGCGAACTGCGGGAATGGCGCAACCGTTTAGAAAGCCGTCAAGTTAAACAGTTGCTTATCACAGGCGAAGGGGGACAGGGAAAAACCGCGCTTGTCACCTATTTAGCGCAACGGTTACAGCAAAAAGGCTTTATTGTTCATGTATATTCAGCGCGTCCCGAAAATAGTTGGACAGAGTTTGAAACACTTTTACAGTTTAGTTTAAATGAAGTACATACGCCTGAATTTACAGCGAAACAGGAAAAATGCAAGACTGCAAAATTATTTGCCCAGTTATTAATCTCAACCTTACAGAAACAAACCCAACGTAAATTAGTATTGATTTTTGACAATTTAGAGTCTTTACAAGATTTAAAAACACATGCATTAACTGATGAAACAATAACAACATGGTTAAGCGTTATTCAGCAAATGGGCGACAGTGCGCCAACAGTTTTATTAACATCGCGTTGGAAATTACCGAATTGGCAAACAGGGCATTTGTCTTTATGTCATGTAAATTATGGTGATTTTATTCAGTTCATTTATTTACACAATATCCCTTTGCCCAGTGAAAAAGAAGCGCGGTTTAAATTACTTCGTGAACTTTATCAAGCCTTTCAGGGTAATTTTCGTGGCTTAGAGTTCTTTCTTAAATTGCTCCCCGATTTAAGCCAAACTGACCGCGAGCAGTTATTAACAAGCATTAAAACTGCTCAAACAGATTTACAAACTAATCAACTTTTAGAAAAAATCATTCAAACCGCGTTAGAAGCAGATGAACGCGAGTTATTAAGACGTTTAACGGTTTATACAACCGCTGTCCCACAAGAAGGGGTGAAAAAAATCGCTTTGAGTGAGCCACAATTAAAGCCTGTCGAGCACTTGCTTCAACGCTTAAGTCATTATTCTTTAATAGAATGTATTTTTAACCCGCCTTTACAACGCGAGATTTTCTATTGTGGTGCAATGGTGCGTTTATGGATACAAGCACATTTACCCCCCATCACCACCACGTTATACAGTCAAGCGGCTGACTATCAACGCTATCTTTTTGAAACTGATAAAAAAAATTATGAACAAGCCCTTGCAGTGCATGAAGCCTTGACACTGGCAGGAAAAAAAGCAGAGGCGGATAACTTTGCCTTAGATGAACTTGTGCCCTATTTCTACCGCGTGGGTTTATATCGTACCTTGTTGGAATGGGTAGAGCCGATGCAAGGTGGAGAAGATAAAGCAATTGAGGGGCGAGTTTTAAATTGGCTAGGCACGACAAACCACGCACTAGGAAACTACGAAACCGCCCTGCGCTACTTGCAACAGTCTTTAGCGATAAGACAAGAAATCGGCGATAAACGTGGCGAAGGCATGACGCTCAACAATATTTCTGGAATTTATTGGTCTCAAGGCGACTACGAAACCGCCCTGCGCTACTTGCAACAGTCCTTAGCGATTCAACAAGAAATCGGCGATAAAAGTGGCGAAGGCACGACGCTCAACAATATTTCTCAAATCTATGATGCCCGAGGCGACTACGAAACCGCCCTGCGCTACTTGCAACAGTCCTTAGCGATAAGACAAGAAATCGGCGATAAAAGTGGCGAAGGCACGACGCTCAACAATATTTCTCAAATCTATTCAGCCCGAGGCGACACCGAAACCGCCCTGCGCTACTTGCAACAGTCCTTAGCGATTGCACAAGAAATCGGCGATAAAAGTGGCGAAGGCACGACGCTCAACAATATGGCAACAACGGCTTATGCCCGAGGCGACTACGAAACCGCCCTGCGCTACTTGCAACAGTCCTTAGCGATTCAACAAGAAATCGGCGATGTGGCGGGCCTATGTGCGACCTTGTTTAATATGGGACATATTCATTTGCAAAATGAGGAAGTGCAGGAAGGAATCGCGAAATTTATAGAAGTGTATCGAATTGCTCATAAGATTGGTGAAGCACAAGTCTTACAGGCATTGGAACAGTTGGCGAAGGATTGGGGACAGGATGGCTTAAATTATTGGGAACAGGTAAGTCAACAAATGTCTGAACCGTAATTTTCATAATTTACTTAATTTTCTTAATTATGCTAATTTTATAATTGAGAAAATTAAGGTTCAGACCCAAAAGAGGACATCATGCAATCTACGCAATACGAAACCCTTTTACAGAAACTTGATGGTTTAATGAATGAAATAAGCCAATTACGTGCTGATGTTGCAACACTCAAACGACCCGTGCGGAAAACTAAAAAATCTCCACCAATTCAAGCCAGTAATTGGCAAACCGTTTTCCAAATTGCAGAGCAATTCAGTGATGATTTTATGCAGGAAGAAAGAAAACAACCTGAAATACAAATTCGGGAAATATTTTAATGCGTTATTTACTAGATACTAATATCTGCATTTATTTGATAAAACAACATTATCCAAGCGTACAACAGTGTTTTGAAAAACATCCCATAGAAAAGATATTTCTTTCATCTATCACTGTTTATGAGTTATTTTATGGTGCAGAAAAAAGCCAATATCGTGAGAAAAACAAAAGAAATTTAAAGCTTTTTTGTGAGCAATTTACGATTATTAATTTTGATGAAGAAGCGGCTTATATCACTGCAAATATTAGAAGTCAGCTAGAGAAAAAAGGTCAAGTTATTGGTTCATACGATTTACAAATAGCGGGGATTGCACTTGCTCATCAGCTTACTTTAGTGAGCAATAATCTTAAAGAATTTGAGCGAATTCCTGAGCTTTTATTAGAAAACTGGTTAGTTTTACCATCACCATAATTGACCTATATGCAACCCTACATTGAAGATAATAAGCACGGAAAATAAAAAACTGGGTAATACAATCATCATGACCAATCAATCCCCTATCCAAACTCGGGCCCCTTCCGAACTTGATAAATTCCTCCAGCAAAAATTTACAGAGGAAATCGTACAACAGGCAAATCGTTTGGATGAATTAGCAAAACAATTGTTTACCTTAGAATTGGCTGTGCCTAGTGTTTATATTACGGTGTTGCAATTGGTGCAGGGTGAAAAAGTAGTTTTAGGTTTAAATGCTTATTTAATCGCTGCATTTGGATGTTGGTTTCTCGCGCTACTTTTAACGTTTTTTACCCTATTTCCGAATAATCGTTACAACGTTAAACGCAATCTTATCCGCCGTGAATCTGTTAGTCATCCAGATGAGGGCATTAGTATTGAGGAATTTTTTCAAAAAAGTGCGCGGGATAAATATTGGGAGTTAGTCGCGGGTAGTGTGTGCTTTTTTCTGGGTTTAGCCTGTGCAGGCTTGAGCATCTTTATTCGTTAAACAAGGCTATAAAATGGCAAAACAAAAACAAACTTTTCAGTGTTATCAGTGTAAAGAAACCTTTGATTTATTGATTGATTTAGAGGAGCAACCCGTTTTAATGGGTTATTGTCCGTATTGTAAAGCTGATTGGGAGGTAGATTTTACGCCCGAAAATAGCACCGTCATCATTCATAAAAATACGACACAGAAAACGGCAGGTATAAAACAATTGCCCGCCATTATTGTGACTGAGCCAAGAAAAACTGAAAAATAATGCGTTATTAGCGTAAAACAACTTGTAGGGTGCGTTAGTATCAGCTAATACATCCTATAAAGTTGATTTTAAAAAAATAAAATAAGATAATACTTTGTTTTTTCCTCGTTCCCAAACTCTGTTTGGGAACGAGAGAGACCAACTTAGCTAACTCCAAAACAAATCAATTTCATACTGATAAAACACGCTATCTGCACTCGCTAATTTTAAATCTTCTAATTTAGCCTGCGTGATAATTAACCGGTCAAAGGGGTCTTTATGCTGGCCACACTGAGAAATACCACATTGTTTAAATCATAATAAGCCGCCAATAATTTTTCAGGTACTTTTTCTGGGTTACTTCTCAACCACAAAAACGCATGAGTATCTAACAAAATATTCATTTTTCCCCTAACCAAAAATCATCAGACAACGGCGCATCAAAATCCTCGTGCATCACAATTTTATCTTGATATTCACCCACCGTTCTTTTTTGAACAATTCGCTGTTGATTGCGTAAGAATAAAACAAAATCATAAACTTGCTTTTGCAATTCTGGCGGTAACACTTCGATTTCGTGTAATAATTTTTGACTATACATTTATATTCCCCAAACCGTGCATTGTTTGAATCAATCTTTCACATGGGAATAATCTTAGCCAATAAAAATTGAAAAATAATGCGTTATTAGCGTAAAACAACTTGTAGGGTGCATTAGTATGAGCCAACACATCCTACAAGGTTGATTCTTAAGGTTATGTCCGATACTCTGCATTAATCTTGACATAATCATAAGAAAAATCACAAGTCCATACAATCTCTTGTGCTTGTCCACGTCCTAGCAAAATCCGAATGCTAATATCTGAATTCGCCATAACGGCTTGTCCGCGTTCTTCTGTGTAATCTGTCGCCCGCCCGCCATGTCGCACAATGCAAACATCGCCTAAATAAATCACAATGTCTTCTAAAACGAGTTTAGATAATCCTGCCCGTCCAACCGCTGCTAAAATGCGTCCCCAGTTTGCGTCGCTGGCAAAAAATGCCGTTTTAACCAGTGGTGAATGGGCTATTGTGTAGGCAACGTCTAAACATTCTTGGCTGGTCGCGCCTTGTTCAACATGAATGCTGATAAATTTGGTCGCACCTTCTCCATCGCGCACAATGGCTTGTGCAAGTTGTTGGCAGAGGTGGGTAAGCTGTTGGACAAAGAGTGGAAAATGAGGATGTTGTTCGTTATCAATGCTAACTTCACCTTGTCCACTGGCAACAAGGACACAGGCATCATTGGTTGAGGTATCGCCATCAACACTGATTCGATTAAAACTTTGATTCACCGCTAAATTCAGCCCTGCTTGTAGGACAGTAGCGGGAATTTTTGCATCTGTCGCTATAAACGCAAGCATTGTTGCCATGTCTGGGCGTATCATGCCCGCCCCTTTGGCAATGCCTGTAATAGTAAGGGCTTGACCTTGTAGCGTGGTTTGTAATGATGCGGCTTTGGGCAGGGTGTCGGTGGTCATAATGGCATTTGCTGCATTTTGCCAGCCATTTTCACTGAGGGCTTGTATTGCGGTAGGCAAGGCGGCACTCAGTTTGTCAACGGGTAGTGGTTGACCAATGACCCCTGTAGAAAAAGGTAATACTTTATTTTTTTCGGTATTGCCTAGCGTTGCGAGTGCGCTACAGCTTGCTAGTCCGTCTTGTAAGCCTTGTTCACCGGTCCCTGCATTTGCATTGCCTGAATTTATCAGTAAGTAGCGGGGCATGGTTTGGTTTAAATGTTGACGGGCAAGTATGACAGGGGCAGCACAAAAAGCATTGCGGGTGAAAACTGCCGCACAGGTGCTGGTTGGGGCGAGTTCAAATAGGGTGATGTCATCACGGGTTGCAGTGGGTTTTATTTTCGCCAAGGCAGTGCCGAGTTTAATGCCTTTAATGGGGTGTAAAACGGGAAAGGGGGGAAAGTTGACAGCCATAGTATCCGCGCAGGTTGTGAAGGTGAAAAGAAGAGCGTTCAAGCAATGATTGCTGTTTTTGTCTTAATGTCCTGACGTTAAGGAAACATTATGACAGGCATACAATCATTGTTTTGAGCTTTCTATTATTCTAATTTACCATGACACAATTTGTATTTTTTGCCAGACCCACAAGGACATGGCTCGTTACGTCCTACTTTTGGGACTTGGCGAACATAGGGGGCTTGTTGTGCGGATTCGTTCTTGCTAGCGGTTTCGTCAGCAGGTTCGTTGGTGAGTTCATTGGTTAGTCCGTCCACTTGGGCGTGTTGAAATTGCATAGATGCCAGTGCGGCGGCTTGTTTGCGTCTTTCTTCTTCAACAGCATCCACTTCTTCTTGGGTGCGAACATGAACTTTTGATACCACGCTAATCAATTCTTGTTTAAAACGTTCTAGTAATTTGGAGAACATTTCAAACGCTTCCCGTTTGTATTCTTGCTTGGGATTTTTTTGGGCATAACCGCGTAGGTGTATCCCTTGACGGAGGTAGTCCATTGCAGCAAGGTGTTCTTTCCATTGTGAATCTAGCAGTTGTAACATGACTGCTTTTTCAAAATGGCGTAGTACATCTTCACCCGCTTGTTGGGCTTTTTCTGTGTAGGCGGTTTCTAGCGTGTCCGCAATTTTTTGCCGTAAACTGGTTTCGTGTAAGTTGTGGTCTTCTGCTAGCCATTGCGCAATGGGTAATTTTGCGCCAAAGGTTTCTTCAATCGCCTTCTCTAGCCCTGTGATATTCCATAATTCGTCTAAACTTTGTGGCGGAATATGGGTGTCGATAATTTCATTTAGAACGTCTAAACGAACCGCTTGAATGGTTTCATAAACATTGTCCGATTCCATTAATTCGTTGCGTTGGTCGTAGATAACTTTGCGTTGGTCATTGGCAACATCATCATATTCGAGCAGTTGTTTACGAATATCGAAGTTGCGTCCTTCTACTTTGCGCTGTGCGTTTTCAATCGCTTTTGTTACCCAAGGGTGTTCAATGGCTTCGCCTTCTTCCATCCCTAGTTTTTGCATGAGTCCTGTAATGCGGTCGGAGGCAAAAATCCGCATTAGGTTGTCTTCTAAAGAGAGGTAAAAACGGCTAGAACCGGGGTCGCCTTGTCGTCCAGAACGTCCGCGTAATTGGTTGTCAATCCGTCGGGATTCATGGCGTTCTGTGCCAATAATGTGTAAACCACCACTGGCTAAAACGGCTTCATGTTGGATTTTCCACGCATCGCGTAATTCAATTTCTTTGGCTTGTAGTTGCGCTTCGGTTAGGGCTTCTTTATTTTCGTGTAGTTGTTGCGTTTCTGCTTCAATATTTCCGCCTAAAATAATATCTGTCCCACGTCCTGCCATGTTGGTGGCAATGGTAACAGCCCCTGTGCGTCCTGCTTGGGCGATGATGTGGGCTTCTTGTTCGTGATATTTGGCATTAAGAACTTGGTGTTGAATGTTTTCTTGTGTCAAGAAGTTAGACAGGGTTTCTGAGCTTTCA
Organism: Beggiatoa leptomitoformis; assembly: GCF_001305575.3. NCBI lineage: Bacteria > Pseudomonadati > Pseudomonadota > Gammaproteobacteria > Thiotrichales > Thiotrichaceae > Beggiatoa > Beggiatoa leptomitoformis. Next base: position 87,597 of record NZ_CP012373.2, on the reverse strand, counting down.
ATAGAGGCTGTACCAACTAAAACGGGTTGCCCACGTTTGCGACAATCAACTATATCATTCAGAATTGCTTTGTATTTTTCTTCTTTAGTTAGGTAAACTAAATCGCCCATGTCTTTGCGTATCATCGGACGATGAGGGGGAATAACGACGACTTCTAAGCCATAAATTTGTTGAAATTCATAGGCTTCTGTATCTGCCGTTCCTGTCATACCTGAGAGTTTTTTGTACAGGCGGAATAAGTTTTGGAAGGTGATAGAGGCGAGGGTTTGGTTTTCGTTTTGAACAGGTACGCCTTCTTTGGCTTCTACGGCTTGGTGTAAGCCTTCTGACCAGCGACGACCCTGCATGGTGCGCCCTGTAAATTCGTCAACAATGATGATTTGTCCATCTTTAACGATGTAATCAATGTTCCGTTGGAAAAGGCTATGGGCGCGAAGGGCGGCATGAATATGGTGCATTTTGCTGATATTGGCGGAGTCATACAAACTCTCGCCTTCATTTAGCAAGCCTTCGTGCATGAGTAATTCTTCAATATGTTGATGCCCTTCATCACTGATAAGCACTTGTTTGGCTTTTTCATCAACATAGTAATCCCCCGGTACTTCTTCTTCATCATCTTTTTGCGGTTCACGCAGTTGGGGTTTTAGACGGGGGACAATGGTGTTAATCCGTTGGTATAATTCTGAATTATCATCTGTTGGCCCTGAGATAATCAGGGGGGTGCGAGCTTCATCAATTAAAATGGAGTCCACTTCATCAACAATTGCGTAATTCAGTTTGCGTTGCATCCTATCAGTAATGCTAAACGCCATGTTATCGCGTAAGTAATCAAAACCAAATTCGTTATTTGTGCCGTAGGTAATATCGGCTAAATAAGCGTCACGTTTTTCTTCAGCGGGCATGTTTGGCACGACAACACCAACGCTCATTCCTAAAAAGCGATAAACCCGTCCCATCCATTCCGCGTCACGTCGTGCGAGATAGTCATTGACCGTGACCACATGCACGCCATCGCCCGATAAGGCGTTTAAGTAGGCGGGTAAGGTCGCAACAAGGGTTTTCCCTTCCCCTGTACGCATTTCAGCAATTTTACCTTGATGGAGTACCATACCACCGATAAGTTGCATGTCGAAATGGCGCATATTTAGCACCCGTTTCCCCGTTTCACGGACAACGGCAAAGGCTTCAGGTAATAAATCGTCTAGTGTCGCGCCCTGTTTCAAACGCTCCCGAAACTCAATTGTTTTATGACTCAGTTCTGCATCGCTTAAACCGCTGAGGCTTGGTTCGAGCGCGTTAATTTGCTCGACTGTTTTCATCATGCGTTTGACCAGCCGTTCATTACGGCTACCGAAGATTTTTTTTAGCAGGTTTCCTAACATGGGTTGTTGATGTCTTTAAAATGTAGGCTGAAGAAACGGGAGAGTTAGTGTTATTTTCTCTATAAAAAAGAAACACAAAAACGGTTAAATGCGTAGTCCAAAATGACATCGCATACGCGAAACGCGCTTTATCTGTATAGTTTACCGTAATGGGCTTATGACTGACAAAATAAAGGCGAAATAATCCTCAAGTTTTTAAGGAATAAGATTGCGAGGCAATATAAAGCGCGTGTAAAAATTTATAATGTGGTGAGAAATCAGCTAGAATGAGTGACATGAAAAACTAATTTTATTTGAATAAATAATGAAAACTGTTTTACAAATTTTGAATCATTCTAGTCATATAGTACACACCGTTATCGAGCGGTGCGCCGCTTTACAACAGATTGATCGAGCCTTAAAAGAACATTTGCCCACAGTCTTACGTCATCATTGTTCTGTTGCGAATGTGCGTGAACAGGTTGTTGTTCTTTGGGCGGATAGCGCACCGTATGCAACCCGTTTACGTTATATGAGTGAAGAGATTTTACACACTTGGCAAAGCGACCCTTTTTTGCAACCATTACGCATCAAAAAGATAGAAATTAAAGTGCATTCGCTTGATACCGCCTTAGTAAAACCCTCACTCATGCAGACTGACAAACGTCGTCCATCCTTATCACATGAAACCGCAATGCTCCTACAAAATGTAGCTCACAATTTAAAAGATCAAGGATTGCGAAATGCTTTATTGCGCCTAGCTCGTCATACAAATAAGGGTTGAAGACATCCGATGGGCAGGCTATGTACTTGTTCATCATCAAATGTAACCAGTTCCCACGCTTTTTTGTCCGCTAATAAGGTTCTGAGCAGTAAGTTATTTAATTCATGCCCTGACTTATGACCGCTGAATGCACCTATAAGCCCATGTCCTAATAGGTAAATGTCACCAAGGACATCTAAGATTTTATGGCGAACAAATTCATCATCGTAGCGTAAGCCGTCCTCATTAAGAATGCGATAGTCATCCACCACAATCGCATTGTCTAAACTACCGCCTAAGGCTAATTTATTTTCACGTAATAATTCGATTTCGTGCATAAAACCAAAGGTTCGTGCGCGACTAATTTCTTTTACAAAAGATGTTTTAGAAAAATCCATTTCCGCGTATTGGCGCGTGCGTTTAAAAACGGGGTGGTCAAACTCTATGCGAAAGTTGACTTTAAACCCGTTGAAGGGTTCAAATTTTGCCCACTTATCACCTTGTTGTACTTGAATTTTACGTTTGATGCGTATATAGCGTTTTGGGGCGTGTTGTTCTTCAATACCCGCTGACTGAATTAAGAAAACAAAAGGCCCTGCACTCCCGTCCATAATGGGAACTTCGGGCGCGCTAATATCAACATAAGCATTATCAATACCTAAGCCCGCAAAAGCAGATAGTAAATGTTCAACCGTTGAGATTTTGACATGTCCATTCACTAGGGTTGTAGAAAGGCGGGTATCCCCCACGTTTTCTGCATGGGCGGCAATATCTACTGGCGGAGATACATCAACGCGTCGAAAAACAATACCTGTATCAGGCGCGGCAGGACGTAGGGTAAGAAAAACCTTTTCTCCTGTGTGCAAGCCAACACCCGTGGCTCGAATCACATTTTTCAAGGTACGTTGCTTTATCATTGTTTTTTATATCTCCACGATAGCTCGGATAGGCAGCGACTAACCATCACGATAATCCTGCTAGGCTATCCATTGTATAGATAGGTAAAAAATTTCTAAAAATTACTACTAAAGGGGTTATTAAATAAAACTATTTAGTTAGTATGAAATTTTCATACCAGATGGGCTTGTAAGTCTATTGTATTGCGTATAGGGGCTAAAAAACAGTGTATATAACCGACAAAGCCTCTATACAGGCTTAAGTATAAAGAATGAAATTTTTTGTTGCAGTGCAACAATACGATTAATCTGACTATCTGTCAAGTTATTACGTCACGTCATAAGTAATTTTCAGACATTAAAAAAACAAGTAGGGACTGTTTGTCTCAGAAAGTGGCTGATACAAACGTCCCTCTCGTTTTAAGCATTATACGATGATGACCGTATTGTGTTGGGAATAAAACTAATCCGCTTGACGGCGCAAAAAAGCGGGAATATCCAAGTAGGTTTCACTAGGATGGTTATTATCTGAATGTTCTAAGGTTTTTTCATGCCCGTCGGATTGACGGCGCACTAATGGGGATTTATCGTAATCCTTATAATCATCAACCTTGCTGGCGACCCGCTCGCGTTCTGCTGGCATACTCTTACTATTTGTAAACGGTAGGGTTTTTACATTAGGCGCGTGACGATTTTCAGTAATGGTTTGACGACCTGTCGTAAAATGCGCACCACTATTTTGTTGGCTTACGCCTGTTGCAATAACCGTAACTCGTAATTCTTCTTTGATATCAGGGTCAAGTACAGTACCAACTACCACGGTTGCATTTTCTGAGGCGAATTCTTCAATGACATCGCCCATTTCTTCAAATTCACCAATGGTTAAATCTAAACCAGCGGTCATATTGACTAAAATGCCACGCGCACCTGATAAATCTATATCTTCAAGTAAGGGGCTGGAAATGGCTTCCATTGCGGCTTTTCGCGCCCTACCCTCACCTTTTGCTTTACCTGTTCCCATCATCGCCATGCCCATTTCCTGCATAACGGTTTTTACGTCTGCAAAGTCAACGTTAATCAAACCGGGGCGTGTGATGAGTTCAGAAATCCCTTGTACCGCACTGTAAAGTACGTTATTAGCCGCTTTAAATGCATCTAATAAACTAGAATCTTTACCTAACACACTTAATAATTTTTCATTGGGAATAACAATCAATGAATCAACATGTTGTGCTAAATCTTTAATTCCTTGTTCCGCAACAGATGAGCGTTTTCTTCCTTCAAAAGGGAAGGGACGGGTTACAACGGCAACGGTTAAAACACCCAATTCTTTAGCAACTTGTGCAACAACAGGTGCTGCACCTGTTCCTGTACCGCCGCCCATCCCTGCGGTAATAAATACCATGTCTGTGCCTTCTAACACAGCCATGATACGTTCCCTATCTTCAAGCGCGGATTGTTGTCCAACTTCAGGATTGGCACCTGCCCCTAAGCCTTTAGTAACATCTGTGCCTAATTGTAAAACGGTACGTGCAGAAGAGTTACGCAGTGCTTGTGCATCGGTGTTGGCACAAATAAACTCAACACCTTCAATGCTGCCTGCTAACATGTGTTCAACTGCATTACCACCACCGCCCCCCACGCCGATGACTTTAATCACCGCGTTTTGGCTAAAAGTATCCATTAATTCAAACACAATAAAGACCTCCTATGCGCTAGCGCATGGCTATGATAACTGTTAAGAATCCTTGTAATCTAATCCGAATTATAGCTTTATAGCAAGATGTTCAGTATCTGCGAAGCGTTTTTTTTTCTAATGGGCAATTATCGCAGAAATTATGCCATTCTTTTCTAAGCAGTCTTATATCTACTTTAATTTTGTAATGACGCATAATGACTGTAGATAAGGCTAAAAAAACATTTTATTGATATACATCAAAAATTACCTTGAAACCAGTTTTTCATACGGGTAAAGACATTTTTAAATCCCCCGCCCGTGCTGGCAATATCTGACATTCGTTCATGACGGTGATGATGTCCGAAAAGCAACAAACCGACACCCGTCGCGTGCATGGGGTTACGTACCACATCAACCAAGCCAGATACATAACGCGGGTAGCCAATGCGGACGGGCATGTGAAAGACTTCTTCAGCCAATTCAACAACACCATCCATTTTGGCACTCCCCCCTGTAATCACCAAACCAGCCGCAATTAAATCTTCATAACCGCTACGCCGTAAGACTGATTGTACAAGGGTAAATAGTTCTTCATAACGGGGTTCAACCACATCAGCCAAGGTTTGACGCGCTAAATAACGGGGCGGACGCGCACCAACACTGGGTACTTCTATCATTTCATCTGCATTGGCTAAGTTTGCTAACGCACACGCATATTTAATTTTAATTTCTTCTGCATATTGGGTTGGTGTGCGCATCGCTACAGCAATATCATTAGTGACTTGGTCGCCTGCAATGGGAATAACGGCGGTGTAACGAATTGCCCCTTCAATAAATATAGCAATATCTGTCGTTCCCCCCCCTATGTCGACTAAACAAACGCCTAAATCTTTTTCATCTTCGGTTAAAACGGCTTCGCTAGACGCTAATTGTTGCAAAATAATATCGTCAACTTCTAAACCGCATAAACGTACACAACGGACAATATTTTGTGCCGCACTGACCGCTCCAGAAACCAGATGTACTTTTGCTTCCAAACGCACGCCAGACATACCAATTGGCTCACGTACCCCTTCTTGATTATCAATGACAAACTCTTGGGCTAGGACGTGAATAATTTTTTGGTCGGCAGGAATGGCAACCGCACGTGCTGCGTCTAAAACACGGTCGATATCATCTTGGGTGACTTCTTTATCCCGAATTGCAACAATACCATGTGAATTCATACTCCGAATATGGCTGCCAGAAATGCCTGTAAAGACGGAGTGAATTTCACAACCCGACATCAATTCTGCTTCTTCAATGGCGCGTTGAATAGAATGAACCGTAGATTCAATATTGACAACAACCCCTTTTTTCAGTCCCCGTGAGGGATGTTGTCCGATGCCGATAATTTCAACTTCATTACCTTCTGCGGGAATTTCTCCAACAATGGCAACTACTTTAGAAGTGCCAATATCTAAGCCTACGATTAAATTTTTATCTTTTGCCATTTTATTCCTCGCTCTACTGAGCCAAGCGTACTGCAACGCCGTTGGTATAACGTAAATCTACCATTAATTTTACGCTTTTACTGATTGCTGGTTGACAGGTGGTTGGGGACTTTTTACTTTTCTTTTGTGCTGATTGACTCGTCGAACAAAGTGGAAACTGTGTCGTTAGCTTATCGTAAATTTCTAAAAACCGTTGTAATCGTTGGGTATTATCACCACGCCCCAGTATTAGTTTGATGCCATTGTTTAAAACAATATACCACGCATAGCGTTGATTACAGCCAAACTCATTAATTTGTAGTCCTTTAGTACGTAACAAATCTTGTGCCGTTTTATACAATGCCGCAACTTCTGGTGCGTTATCTTCTAATCCTTGTAATTGCGGTAAGGTAATAGTTTGTTCGGGGACTTCAAATATAATGCCTTTTTCGCTGACTAACTGTAATATCCCTTTAGGGGAGGAGACGGGATTATTGGTGGTTGCACTTGCGACACGCCAATGTCCAACAGCCTGATACTCTTCTATTTTAACTAAAAGCGTATCCATCCATTGCCGTTCAATACTAACCGTTGCTATCCAAGCAATTTTTGCCAGTGTGGTTTGAATCGCTTGTTCATCCACTTGCCATAAACTGCCAGTAACATAAGGGGCGATAGCTTCACGCACAGATTGCGTGCTAACTCGCTGATTACCTTCAATTACTACTTCATGAATAGGGACGTTGCGAGGATTTTGTATCCATACGACACCGCCTGCAATTAATCCCAATAAAAAGAAGACGAAAACAATATTTTTCCAGTAAGGCAATATATAAGGGATAACAAAGATTATGCCTTGAACAAAATAGGCAAAACCCGTTTGAATATTATCAATTATCTTGTTAAGAAAATTGTATATTCCTAGCGTGGTATGAGTAACTGCGCGCCGTGCTTGCCCATTGCCGCGCTTAACAACGGCGCGTTTTTCGTCTGTACGTCGTGTGCTGCGTAAAGACAAGGTTTTTTTCATGTGCTTGCTAGGATTTGTAACACTAAATTATCAAAATCAATGCCTGCCGCCTTAGCCGCCATAGGAACAAGACTATGGTCGGTCATACCGGGAACGGTATTAACTTCTAACAACCAAGCTTGTCCCGTTGCATCACACATTAAATCTACTCGTCCCCATCCTGTTGCACCAACGGCTAAAAAAGCTTGTAACGCTAATTGTTGCAAGGTGGTTTCTTGGTCGGGTGCTAGACCAGATGGGCAAATATAACGGGTTTGTGTATTGTCGCTGTACTTCGCTTCATAATCATAGAAAACCCTTGGGGTTTCTAAGCGGATGATAGGCAAGGATTGGTTTTGTACAATGCTGGCTGTATATTCTACACCACTAATGTATTTTTCAGCGATAACTACTTGATCAAACTGCTTTGCAAGTTCATAGGCTTGTTGTATTTCTACAACATCATTAACTTTACTCATGCCAACGCTAGAGCCTTCACTGGCAGGTTTTACCATCAGTGGTAAGCCTAATTTGGTAACAACATTGTTAAAATCAGTTTTTTCCGTTAGCAGTACACACGGCGGCGTGGGTAATCCTAAGCCTTCCCAAACGAGTTTTGTACGGTATTTATCCATTGCCAAAGCAGAGCCTAATACGCCGCTGCCCGTGTAGGGTAATCCTAACTGTTCTAACAGCCCTTGTACCGTACCATCTTCACCACCGCGCCCATGTAGGGCAATAAACACGTGATCGTAACTGTTTTCAGTTAATTTCTCTAATAAGCTACCCACGCCTGTATCGATACCTATCGCATCAACCTCTTGATTTAATAGGGCTGTTAATACAGCGCGCCCACTTTTTAAAGACACATCACGTTCTGCGGATGTTCCCCCCATTAATACGGCAACTTTTCCCCAGTGGGTTGTATTCACAGTCATTTTTTTATCATTCAATTGGTTAAAAAATATTGCCCGTTATAATGGCAGAAAATGGTGTTCAACTAATATTCACCCACAATACGCACTTCGGGTACTAAACGTATTCCATATTGTTGTTCTACAGAGACAATAATTTGCGTAATTAAGGCTTCAACATCTGCCGCCGAAGCCGATTGTTGATTAATAATAAAATTGGCGTGCTTTTCTGAAACACAGGCACCGCCAATGCTACGACCTTTCCATCCAGCTTGTTCAATAAGACGTGCGGCATGGTCATTAGACGGGTTACGAAAGACTGAGCCACAACTGGGCAATCCTACAGGTTGTGTTTCTCCGCGTTGGCGTAATAGGGCTTTAATTTTTTCTTGCCCTTCTTCAACGGGTGCGGGTAGCAGTTTTAATACGGCTGCCACAAACCATTCATTTTCAGGCCCTTTTACATGGCGATAACGGACTTCATAATCGGTGACAGAACGGCGTTGATGTTGCCCTTGACGGTTAACCGTTTCCACGCTACGAACAATAGACCATGTATCACTTCCCCACGCGCCCGCATTCATCGCAAGCGCGCCACCGATAGTGCCGGGAATACCCGCCAGAAATTCCGCCCCGCCTAGCCCTGCATTTACCGCAAGGCGGGCAACTTTGGCACAGCTCACGCCCGCTTCAACACGCAAAGTATGTTCGTCCACAAAAATGATGTCGTCCAATAACCCCGAGGTTAGGATGACCATACCACGCACACCACCATCACGCACCAACAGATTACTACCCAATCCCATCCATAAAATAGGCATGGTATCAGGGATTTGTGGCATTAATTGCGCGAGGTCTTCTAAATCCGCTGGTTCATAAAACCATTCGGCAGGCCCGCCAATACGCCATGATGTATGTTTGGAGAGCGGTTCATTATGGCGTAACGTACCACGTCCATTAAACGGTACAAAATTGGGGTTATGCCCAATAATCACTGTCATACCTGATTCACCCAGTATTGCAAGAAGAAAGCAGGAGGAAAACTATCAAGATTCCTCTACATTTACAGACTGTTGTATTGTCAGTTGTGCAGGTAAATTGGCTGAAATTGTCCCAATATTGCCCGCGCCTAGGGTTAATAAAATATCTTGGTCTTGTAATAGAGAAGGCAATAATGTGACCAACTCGTCCGCTTGTGCAACAAAACGTGGTTTGACTTGTCCTTTAGTTTGTAACGCATGACACAAGGCTTGTCCGTCTGCACCTTCTATACGGCTTTCACCGGCTGCATAGACATCTAGGAGTAATAACACGTCGATGGTTGATAAAACTTGGACAAAATCGTCAAATAAATCACGGGTACGGGTATAGCGGTGCGGCTGAAAGACCACGACTAAACGACGTTCTGCCCATCCTGCACGAATCGCTTGTAAAACAGCTTCTATTTCACGCGGATGATGTCCGTAGTCATCAATCAACATGATATTACCTTGTGCCGTGTGTAGGTGTTGGGTTTGAAAGCGTCGTCCAATGCCACTGAATTGTTGTAATCCACGTTGAATAGCGGCATCTTCCACCCCCACTTCATGCGCAATAGCAATGGCGGCTAGGGCATTACGCACGTTATGCACGCCCGCTAAATTTAAAGTAACATCCATCCAATAGCTATTATCACGCCACACTTGAAAGTGTGTTTTATCACGAATTTGTTGCACTTGTACTGCACGGATTTCAGCTTCTTCTGCTGTTCCATAGGTCAATAAAGGTTTAGTTAATTGCGGTAGTAATTGACGAATCACAGGGTCATCAATACAGACCACAGCCAAGCCATAAAACGGTAATTGTTGTAAAAACTTAATAAAGGTTTCTTGCAGTTTATTAAAATCGTTTTGATAGGTTTCTAAATGGTCAGCATCAATGTTAGTAACAACGGCCATAACGGGTTTTAAATATAAAAATGAGGCATCACTTTCATCCGCTTCTGCCACTAAATACGCGCCTGCACCTAAATTAGCATGTCGTCCAACACTGTTTAATTTACCGCCGATAACAAACGTTGGATCTAAGTTCCCTTCTGCCAACAAACTGGTGATTAAACTGGTTGTCGTGGTTTTACCATGTGTCCCCGCAATGGCAATACCCTGACGAAAACGCATCAATTCGCCCAACATTTCAGCACGTGGAATAACGGGAATATGTTGGGCGCGCGCAGCAACTACCTCAGGATTATCTGCTTTTACCGCGCTAGAAATAACAACAACATCACAGCCATAAATATTATTCGCATCATGCCCGCAATACAGTTTAATCCCTAAACTGCTTAAATGGCGTGTCGTAGCACTTTTATGCAAATCAGACCCCGAAACCGCATAGCCGACATGGTGCATCACTTCAGCAATACCACACATCCCCGCCCCTCCAATACCAACAAAGTGAATCCGTCGTCCACGTTTAGGCAAATTAACTGGATGGTGAGTCATTTTCATACTGAATCCTTATGAGATGCGCTCAAAGCAGATGGATAAGCGTGTTGTAAAATTAATTGAAGTATGTCATCAGTCGCCGTCGGATGAGCTAATTGCCATGCTTTTTCAGACATTTGCATTAAACGAGTGGGATTACTGACCAAAGATTGCACTAATTCGGTTAAATCAGTTGCTTTAAGTGATGATTGTGCGACCAAAATAGCCGCATTTTGATGACTTAAAAAACGAGCATTCGCTGTTTGATGGTCATCCACTGCGTGTGGGTAAGGCACTAAAATACTCGCTTTGCCCGCCTGCGCTAGCTCGCATACAGTCAACGCACCCGCTCGACAAATAACCAAATCAGCCCATTGATAGGCGGCTGACATATCAGTGATGAAAGGTTCAACCAATGCATCAAATGTCGCCGTTGCATAAACATCGCGTGTTGCCTCAAAATGCGCCTCACCCGTTTGATGCCACACATTGATTTTACTATTCACGGACAATAAGGCTTGAGGCACAATTTCATTAAGTGCTTTCGCCCCTAAACTACCACCCACAATTAAAATACGAACAGGTGATAAAATCGGCGATGTTGTTACCGTCGTTTGTGCTAACTGTAAAATTGCGTCACGCAATGGATTACCTGTTGCAATAGCATGAACAGAAGCAGGAAAGGTATAAGGAAAGGCCTCCATCACACAAGTAGCAATCCGCGATAATAAACGATTTGTTAAACCTACAATTGCATTTTGTTCATGGATTAAAACAGGAATACGCAACAACCACGCAGCAACCGCCGCAGGTCCTGTAACAAACCCCCCCATGCCAACAACCGCTGCGGGTTGATGACGACGCATAATTTGAATGGACTGCCACAAAGCCTTGCTCAATTGAAAAGGTGCGGTTAATCGCCGTACTAATCCCTTACCGCGTAAGCCACCAACATCAATATAATCAATGGCAATGCCCGTACTAGGAATAATTTTTGCCTCCAAGCCCTTTGCAGTCCCTATCCAACGCACAGGGATATTTTGCTGACGTAATCTCTCTGCAATCGCCAATGCAGGAAACACATGTCCACCTGTTCCACCCGCCATCAACAAAATAGGTTTAATACCCGTTTTTATCCTGTCCACAACCTAAAACACCTTCAAATCATGCTAAGAAATAATGTGATCTGCTATTATGCCATTAGTTACCCTATAAAATGAATTTTATCATGCGTCAGTTTAACGCATCATCTTTAATTTCATTAAAACTCAATCTATTAACAACAAACAGAAAGGATTTAGCAACGCTAGGGTAAGCACTCCCCATCCTAACCACAAGTGCGCTACGCCTGCCAAAAGAAACCCTTACACAAACTACAGATAATCGCCTTTCTACCAACTTTCATTCAAAACCCTGTATATCGTCAGACAATAGCCCTATTCTTAAACTATCCCAACACAACACTTTATCAAGTATTCAATTGACGATTATCAGGTTTATTCCAATAGACGGCAAATTTATAAAAATAAAGATAATAACCTGTTTGATGGACTTGCTTAACACTGTTATATTTAGCATGTTGTTTCAGAAATTTTACAAGCGCGAACTGACTGCCGTTTGAAATTTAATCAACCCGTTTTATCATTAAGTGCAAAGAGAACCTGAACAACTGAAAGAGTGCAAGAATACGGCATCCAATTCACCAACACTAACTGTGAAAAGGATAAGTAACGTGAGTAGTGCTGATTTTACATAGTTGATAAATTTAAACAAAACGAATGAACTACGTAAAATACATGCAATTACCACTGAGTCGCCAATAGCATGGAAAAGGTGGGCAGAATTTATGGTAACAAGATGGTTAATGTGTCTATTCATCAAACACGTTGCAACTGAAATCTATCTATTTTAGCTATCGCGGTTATTCCCCTCTGAGAATGTGGGTATAGATTACACCTCTTACTGTCACCCCTCTCACGTTACACATTTCATAACGCACTCACCACGCCATCCAGCAGGAACACTGGAATGGTAATTACTCAATATCCATAGTATTACGCTCCCGCCTTCAGTGAAGAAGGCTTGCTCGCAGACTGAGCGGGAAACACAAACCCACACTCTCAGCCGTGTCGACTCGCACACCAGAAGGGGTTGAGCGTTCTTACTTTTTAGGGACACAACCGTGAAGAGAATATTAATCAACGCAACCCAGCCAGAAGAGTTGCGTGTAGCGATGGTCGATGGACAGCGGTTATACAACTTCGACATCGAAACCGCCGCACGCAAGCAAACCAAATCCAATATTTACAAAGGTCGTATTACCCGCATTGAACCCAGCTTAGAAGCCGCATTTATTGATTATGGCGCAGATAGACATGGCTTTTTACCACTCAAAGACATTTCCCGCAGCTACTTTCAAATTCCTGTCACCTATGCACCACTGCCAGATGAACTATTAGACGGCGAAAATGGCGACGACGACATCCACACCATTCCCCAACCGCTACCTGTGCGGGGCAACATCAAAGAACTGCTCAAAGAAGGGCAAGAACTGATTGTTCAAGTGGACAAAGAAGAACGTGGCAATAAAGGTGCGGCACTTACCACCTTTATCAGCCTAGCAGGACGTTATGTCGTTTTAATGCCAAACAACCCACGTGCGGGTGGCGTTTCACGACGCATAGAAGGCGATGACCGTAGCGAAGCCCGTGAAGTATTAGGGAGTTTGGACATTCCCGACGGCATGGGTGTCATTCTGCGCACCGCAGGCATGGGCAAAACCGCCGAAGAACTAAAATGGGACTTAGAATATCTACTCGGTTTATGGCGAGCGATAGAAGACTCATCCCGCGACAGAATCGCGCCCTTCCTGATTTATCAAGAAAGCAACGTTATCATCCGTGCGATTCGTGACTACTTCCGCGAAGATATTAACGAAATTCTCGTTGATGACGAAGAAATCTATGCAGAAGCCATGGATTTTATGCGTCAAGTCATGCCCCAATACCTGACAAAAGTCAAACTATACAACGATAACGTGCCACTCTTTACCCGTTATCAAATTGAAAGCCAAATCGAATCCGCATTTCAGCGTGAAGTTCGCTTACCATCAGGTGGTGCAATTGTTTTAGACCACACGGAAGCCCTACTATCCATAGATATCAACTCCTCAAAAGCGACAAAAGGCGTAGATATTGAAGAAACCGCGTTAAACACCAACCTAGAAGCCGTAGAAGAAGTTGCCCGTCAACTCCGTTTACGCGACTTAGGCGGACTTATCGTTATCGACTTCATCGACATGATGAGCCATAAAAATCAACGCGAAGTAGAAAGCCGTCTAAAAGAAGCGTTAAAAATGGACAGAGCGCGTGTTCAAGTAGGACGCATCTCACGTTTTGGCTTACTTGAAATGTCTCGCCAACGTCTGCGCCCCTCGCTTGGCGAATCCAGCCATATCATGTGTCCCCGCTGTAGTGGACAAGGCAAAATTCGCAGCGTCGAATCCCTCTCACTCGCTATTCTGCGCCTCATCGAAGAAGAAGCGATGAAAGAACGCACCATAAAAGTGATTGCCCAAGTACCTGTTGACGTTGCAACCTACTTACTAAACGAAAAACGTAAAACCATTCAAGAGATTGAAGAACGTCAAAAAATTGACGTAGCCCTCATCCCTAACCCCCATTTTGAAACGCCAAAATACGAAGTTCAACGCCTACGACAAGATGACAAAGTTATCAACAGCGACAAACCCAGCTATCAAACTGTTGTAGAACCAACGGAAAGCAAAACCGTTGTAGAACATTATACCCATGTCCCCAAACCCCAAACCAGCACCGAAGAACCTGCGGTAAAAAGTTTGGCGTACAGCCAACCCCCTGTGCAAATCATCCGCCAGACAGAAGAAGTACAAAATCATGGCATCCTAAAACGGATGTGGAGCCTATTATTTGGCAATGAAACCATTGTTAAACCGATAGAACCTGTTTTATTAGCCCCTCCCACGCCACCCGCACGCGCGCCACGTAACAACAACCCACGCAATAACAACACCGCCGCCCGTAATGGACGCAAAAATACAACAGGACGGGATAACAATAATAACGGACGTAATCCTAACAATCGCACGCAACAACCAGCGGTTATAGAAGCCGTTACTGAAAAAGCCTTACCCCCCGTTGCGGCAGATGTTAGCGACAACAACATTAAAAAAGAACGTCCAACCATGCGACGGAGTCGACGCGGTGGCAGACGCAAGCGTACAGATAACGGCGTGATTGAGTCCATTGAAGGCATGATATTACCAACGGAAAATAATGTGTCGCATGTTCCTAATGTTCAGAACGTTCCCAACATTCCTAACACGCCGATGAATACACCCAGTATTCCCACAATAACGAATGTTGCCCCACCACAACATACGCCTGAACCCACTTATGCCGCGACGTATGAAAACCGTAATGAAACCCATACGGATAACAAGGCAGATGACAAAGACGTAAACTAAAAACCGTTTGAATTAATATTATTAATATAGCTAACGCAACTTAAAAAGCAGCTTAATGTAGGGTGGAATAGCGTAGCGTATTCCACCATAAAACGCCAAAAATAGCTGAGTTTATGCAGAAAGCTTGCACTGTTGTGGAATACGGCTTACGCCTATTCCACCCTACAATAATCATTTTATAATCATTTTAAAGTGCGTTAGCTATACCGCTAGTTTTTAACATTGATTCTTGCTTAGTAAAACCAAAAAAGGGTTATTTCTGAAGAAATAACCCTTTTTTATTCACAAGAACAGATAATTCACCTACGAACGACAACGTTGCAACAACTGAGTCATCTCTTTCTCAACCAATGGTTTATAAAAGAAAAACCCCTGCACAAAATCACAACCATTTGCACGCAATAAATTAAACTGCTGTTCTGTTTCCACCCCTTCCGCCACCACCTGCATATTTAAACCATGCGCCATTTTAATCAACGACGTTACTAGCGTAATATCATTTTGAGTACTCATATCCGCAATAAACGACCTATCTATTTTTAAAATATCCAGATTAAATTGCTTAAGATAACTGAGTGAAGAATACCCCGTTCCAAAATCATCAATCGCTAAATGAACACCTAACGACTTTAAAATTTTTAACGTTTGCACTGTTTTAGTCGCACAATTCATCGCTAAACTCTCAGTAATTTCTAGCTTTAACCAATGCGGTGATAAGCCTGTCTGTTTTAATACATTAACAATGCGTTCAATCAAATCAGGTTGATTAAACTGACGCACAGAAAGATTAACCGCCATACGTATAGGCATAAGCCCTTGTTGTTGCCACTGATAGCTTTGTCGACAAGCCGTTTCTAAAACCCATTCACCAATCGGAATAATCAAACCACTTTCCTCAGCAAGCGGAATAAACTCTATCGGCGAAATCAAGCCAAAAGTAGGATGTTGCCAGCGTAACAAAGCCTCCACCCCCGTGATTTTTTGCGTATTTGCCTCTAATAACGGCTGATAACAAAGAAATAATTCCTCTCGCTCCAACGCATAACGTAACGCATTTTGCAAAGTAAGGCGTTTATGTGCCTCAGCATTATCATTTTTAGTAAAAAAGCGATAACTATTCCGTCCCTTACTTTTCGCCTCATACTTAGCAATATCCACATTTTTTAACAAATTGCTTAATTCCGTTCCATCTTGTGGATAAATCGCAATACCAATACTAATGCTTAGAAAAATTTCATGTCCTTCAATGATAACAGCATGATTTAAACTACTTAAAATACGGGTTGCAATATGCGCAGTAATCTCAATTTCATCTTGAATGCGCTCTAAATTATCCAATAATACGGCAAACTCATCGCCCCCCATACGAGCAATCATAGGGGCTTCATGCTCTAAAGTATGCGTTAAACATTTTCCCAAATGACATAACACTTGGTCGCCAACAGGATGCCCGAGCGCGTCATTAATATCCTTAAAACCATCAATATTAATCAACAACAGCGCAACACGATGATTCTCACGATAAGCCCGTTTAAGAACCTGAGTCAGATTTTCTTGAAATAATAATCTATTCGGTAATCCCGTTAATGCGTCGTAATACGCCAACTGTTTAATTTTTTCTTCCGACCGTTTTTGTAAAGAATTATCCGTCACAATGCCGACAAAATGCGTAATTTCCTTACGTTCATTTTTAACCGCACTAATACTAAGCCATGCAGGATAAACCTCTTTAGATTTACGTCGATTCCAAATCTCACCACTCCAATGCCCAATAGTTAAAATGGATTCCCACATCCGCTGATAAAACGAATTAGGATGCTTACCCGATGTCATAAAGCGCGGATTTTCCCCCAAACATTCAGCCTCAGTATAACCCGTAATATCCGTATAGGCTTGATTAACACTGATAATATTAGCGTGTGAATCAGTAATAATAATGCCTTCACGACTGGCCTGAAATACACTAGCCGCAAGATGCAATTGCGCTTCAATCTTTTTACGCTCTTGTACTTCTAATTGTAAACAATGATTTTGCCGCTCCAATTCTTGAGTACGTGTATCAATTTCCGCCTCTAACCGTTGACGATTATTGAGCAAATCTTGTTGAAAAATATCCGTTGTTTCCGTAATAGTATCAAGGGAAATCTCTAAATCCGCTTTATCACGGTATAAACCCTGTTTTTCAGATTCAAACTTTTCTAATTGTTGGCGAAACTCATGCAATTTTATTAGCAATTCCTGCGTGACCAAATCGCTATGCTCAGTAGTTGTATCTAAAGCAATTGTCAAATCTTGCTTATCTTGTTCAATTGTTGAAAGTTTTTCATACAATTGTTTTAATTCATCTAATAATTGCAAACGTAATTCATCATGAGGTAATTGATTAAGGTTCATAGCAGACAACGGGAATACTAATAGGAGTGGTAGGGTTATTTTACGCAACTAGACGAAAAGAGAGTGAATAGTTTTTATCCTGTTTTGTACAAGAAATTTACCACAACATGCAACTAGAATTTAAAATGAGATGGCACAGTGGAGGAAAGGTGGCGCGAGAAAATGCACTGAAAGGCGAATACTTTCATTCTGTTGTGTGTGTGGAATAGGAGTTTCGTTTTGCTGGGGGAGTAATCCACGTTGTAGTGCGGGGAAATTGCGCCCTTAATGTCAACACTCACTGTAATCGCATTATCACAACAAACTAATTTACGATTTTCCCACACCTGTCCGCCTAAATTACGAATTTCCCATATTTTCTCAAATGCTTGTCCCGCCGTCACAATAGAGTTATCAGGATAAGTAACATCAGCAATAAAACCCGTTACATCTTTATAAATACTGTGCATTAGTTGAAGGCTTAACAGGAAATTCCCCGCGTTTGAATAAACAACGTAATAGGTCTAAAGAATGTACTTGTAACGCACGGGCAAGTTGTTCAATGGTTGATAGCCGCACTTATTGTATTTCACCATCTAACAATTCATGGAGTGCCGAACAACTAATACCTATTTGAATTAAAATATATTTAGTAAAGTCATTAATTATCATGTTAGCTCCCATTAGGAATACCATCCCGTTGAGCGGTGTTATCCCAATATCCTAATGAGAATGAAAGTTTTTTTCCAGATTAGAAACCAAGATGGGTCCTTTCTCATGTTAAGATGTCATTATTCTGTAGGTTAATTATTTATCACTTTACTTTAAGGATAAAAATATGATACTGCGCAATATGATACGGTTAATTTTGCTCTTGCTGATGAGCATAATCTCATCAACATCATTTGCTGATGATTATATTCAGGTGGATGCAAGTGGCAATTATACTTGTGGCGTAAAAACTGATGGTAGTGTGGTTTGCTGGGGGGATAACAGGAATGGTCAAGCCATACCCCCCGAAGGCAGTTTTACCCAAGTCAGTGGTGTAGGTGGCAATCACGCTTGTGGCGTAAAAACTGATGGTAGTGTGGTTTGCTGGGGGGATAACAGCGATGGTCAAGCCACCCCCCCCGAAGGCAGTTTTACCCAAGTCAGTGCAGGGGGCTTTTTTACTTGTGGACTAAAAACCGATAGCAGTGTGGCTTGCTGGGGGCGCAACGAGTATGGTAAACCCACGCCCTCATCAGGCGGTTTTACCCAGGTTAGTGTAGGTAGCTATCATACTTGTGGCGTAAAAACTGATGGTAGCGTGGTTTGCTGGGGATATAATAATTATGGTAAAGCCACACCTCCCGAAGGCAGTTTTACGCAAGTCAGTGCTGGTTACAATTATACTTGTGGCGTAAAAACCGATGGTAGTATGGTTTGCTGGGGGAATTATAATGAAGCCATTATTCTCGAAGGCAGTTTTACCCAAATCAGTGTCAGTGCAGGTGGCAATTATATTTGTGGCGTAAAAACCGATAGTAGCGTAGCTTGCTCGGGGAGTAATTATACCCCCCCCGAAGGCAGTTTTACCCAAGTCAGTACAGGTGACAATCATGTTTGTGGCGTAAAAACTGATAGTAGCGTGGTTTGCTGGGGAGGATATAACACTTATGGTCAAGCCACCCCACCATCAGTCGGCTTTGCCCACCCCTTGGGCAGTTTTATCCAAGTCAGTGCAGGTGACAATCATGCTTGTGGCGTAAAAACTGATAGCAGCGTGGCTTGTTGGGGGGATAATTATTATGACCAAGCCGCCCCACTCTCTGGCAGTTTTACTCAAGTCAGTGCAGGTAGCTTTTTTACTTGTGGCGTAAAAACTGATGGTAGTGTGGCTTGCTGGGGAAATAACAATTTTGGTACCCCACCCGCAGGTAGTTTTACCCAAGTCAGTGCCGGTTACAGTCATACTTGTGGCATAAAAACTGATGGCAGTGTGGCTTGTTGGGGGAATAATTATTATGACCAAGCTACCCCACCCGAAGGCAGTTTTACCCAAGTCAGTGCTGGTTACGATCATACTTGTGGCGTAAAAATCGATGGTAGCGTGGCTTGCTGGGGAGGATATGACTACGGTTCCCCCCCCGAAGGCAGTTTTACCCAAGTTAGTGTAGGTGGCTTTTTTACTTGTGGCGTAAAAACCGATGGCAGCGTGGCTTGCTGGGGGGATAACAGCAATGGTCAAGCCACACCCCCCACAGGCAATTTTACCCAAGTCAGTGCAGGTTACTCTCATGCTTGTGGTGTAAAAACTGATAGCACCGTAGCTTGCTGGGGGGATAACTATAGTGGTAAAGCCACTCCTCCTGACCCTCCCAAAAGCAGTTTTATCCAGGTCAGTGCAGGTGAAAATCACACTTGTGGCATAAAAACCGATGGCAATCTCGTCTGCTGGGGTTGGCACGTGAGCAACCTTTGGATTGATGGAACGGTAGCACCGCTTGAATTTGCAACGATAATGTTAAATGGGACACGCTTCAGCCTACCTACCTTATCAGCGGTTAGTGCGTTAACCACAACAGATTTACTCCCGAATATTAAATTCGCGGGGGGGATTTCCGTCAAGGGTGGTACATTCGTGAAGAGCGGGACACTACAAGGCTTTACAGGTAATCCTGTGGTCATTGCAGGTAGCCTACAAGTTGACCCCAGCCAAGTAGGACAAACAGCAGAAATTATTGTTCTGGGAGTCTCTCGCCCAACGGAAACTTGGTACATGATGGATAATACAAGACCACTTGTCTGGGATGGTAATTTTGCCATGCTCACTGTTCGTCAAATGCAAGTAGCATTACGAACAATTCAACCAATTATTTTATATGAAGGTGAACTTGTTACAACAGGTCAGTTGTCTATCTACTTTGGCTATCGTTTATTAAACGATGAACAAATTATTTATGCAAATGAGAGTATCGATGTCACGACTGAGTAAGTCCGTTTGTTAGTTTAAAAAATGAGGATAACACCGCTACATAGTGGTGTTATCTTTTTTTTGGCTTCATTCTAGGGCGTGTCATCAAATAGTAAAAAATGTTATATTATAATCATATACCCAGATATCGCCAAGGATAAAACAATGAGTCGTCGCTATGCCTTAACCGATGAACAATGGTCAAAACTAGAACCGCTACTCCCTGGGCGTAAAGGACATGTCGGGATGACGGCTAAAGATAACCGCTTGTTTATTGATGCTGTTCTATTCCGTTATCGCAGTGGCATTCCTTGGCGCGACCTCCCCGAACGCTTTGGTGATTTCCGTGTCGTCCATACCCGCTTCAGTCGTTGGTCTAAGAAAGGTGTCTGGGAACGTGTTTTCAAGATACTAAGTGCCGATGCCGATAATGAATATGCCATGATAGACAGCACAATAGTTAGAGCGCATCAACATAGTAGTGGTGGTGGCGCAGATGAAGCCATTGGACGTAGCGCAGGGGGTTTAAGTACCAAGATTAACTCCGTTGTTGACGCACTGGGCAATCCGACCCTTTTTTTTTGACTGCGGGACAGGCAAGCGACCTTGAGGGGGCTGATGCTCTTATTCCTCAGATAAAGGCAAACGCTTTATTGGCTGATAAGGCTTATGATGCAGATGAACGGGTTAGAGATGTTTTAAAACAGCAAGGCATAGAACCTGTGATTCCGTTCAGGAAAAATCGTTTAAATCCACCTTATTATGATAAAGTCCTTTATAAGGCACGTTATTTAATCGAGCATTTCTTTGGTAAATTAAAGCAATACCGCGCTATAGCTACACGATATGATAAACGCGCTAGGAATTTCTTAAGTGGGGTTTATTTGGCTTCTACCTTGATTCTTTTAGCTTGAACCTTTAACCCTTCTTATTTGATGACAGGCTCTACCTATTCAATAAAAATTGTCTGAATCAGAATTGCTCAGTATAAAAAATATGTATTTATAATATAGTTAGTTATAAAAACCTTGAGCATTCTGATTCAGACCGTTTTTAGATTACACTTTGTCCCCGCGTCCTATCGCATAATAACTAAATCCGTTTTTCTTCAAACGGTTGTAGTTATATAAATTTCGTCCATCAAAAATAACGGGGTTTTTCAACTGGCTGTGAATCAGTTTAAAGTCAGGACTACGGAAAACTTGCCATTCTGTAACGACTAATAGCGCGTCTGCCCCTTGTAATGCGGCTTCAGGACTGTCGCACAGGGTTAAATCTGCGCGCTCACCATAAATCCGCCTTGTTTCATCCATTGCTTTTGGGTCATAGGCTTGCACTTGCGCACCTGCTTGCCACAAGGCTTCCATTAATGGACGGCTGGGGGCTTCGCGCATATCGTCTGTGTTGGGTTTAAACGCTAATCCCCATAATGCAAACCGTTTTCCTTGTAAATCGCCTTTAAAATGGTTATGAATTTTGGCAAACATAACTTGTTGTTGACGCTGATTAACTGCACTGACTGCTGTTAAAAGTTGGGCTTCCATTCCATATTCGCGGAATGTTCTTTCTAACGCATTTACGTCTTTTGGAAAACAAGAACCGCCATAGCCGCAGCCCGCATAAATAAAGCCAAATCCAATGCGGGGGTCTGAGCCTATGCCTAATCGCACTTGTTCAATATCTGCGCCCACACGTTCCGCAAGATTTGCCATTTCGTTCATAAAGCTGATTTTGGTGGCTAACATGGCATTTGCCGCATATTTTGTTAGTTCTGCCGAGCGAATATCCATGATTAATAAGCGGTCATGATTGCGATTAAATGGCGCGTACAGTTCGTGCATCAGTTCTTCAACATCGGCATTGTCTGCACCAATGATAATGCGGTCAGGGCGCATAAAATCGCCAATGGCCGCACCTTCCTTAAGAAATTCGGGGTTAGATATCACATCAAACCGTTGTTGCACGCCCCGTTTGTTTAGTTCTGCTTGCACAGTTGCGCGTACTTTATCCGCAGTGCCAACGGGAACGGTGGATTTATCAATAATCGCTTTATATTCTGTAAGATGTTGTCCTATGCTTTGCGCAACAGCTAATACATAGCGTAAATCGGCAGAGCCGTCTTCATCAGGGGGCGTACCTACAGCGATAAAAATAACTTCACTAAATGCAATGGCCTTTATCGCATCGGTTGTGAATTCTAGCCGTTTTTCTGCCATATTATTTTTAATTAAATCATCCAATCCCGGCTCATGAATAGGAACATGCCCTTGATTTAAGCGGGCAACTTTTTGTGCATCAACATCAACACAAATCACATGGTTGCCAACTTCTGCTAAACATGCCCCCGTTACTAATCCAACATAGCCAGACCCAAAAATACTAATCCGCATCTTATTATTCTCCTAAATGAGCTGAAAAGCGGTTAAAGATAAATGCCAATATGACTATAGCGTAACATGATAAGTAAAAAGCAAAATGACAAGTTATATAGCTTCTGTCTGAATCAGAATTCTTAGGGTTTTCAGAATATCCAGATAATAGTGATATCTGATTGAATAGACGCGATGCTGACAATAATGGCATGGCACAAAGACTTCCCCTCATCAAGCGATAGAGCTGTGCTACAATTTGCGTTTAATTTTTGCGGCACGCGCCAGACTTCTCTGAATTTACTATGCAAAACATCCACGCTCATCGAATCCTGATTTTAGATTTTGGCTCACAATATACTCAATTAATTGCGCGTCGTATCCGCGAAATAGGCGTTTATTGTGAAATTCATGCTTATGATATGCCAGCAGAGGCTATTCAAGCATTTAATCCTAAAGGAGTTATCTTATCTGGCAGTCCTGAGTCAGTAACGGACACTGCCACAAACTATCGCGCGCCTGATTGTGTGTTTAGCTTGGGCGTACCTGTGTTAGGAATTTGTTATGGGATGCAAACAATGGCGGTGCAGTTAGGCGGTAAGGTGGAATCGTCTAATTTACGCGAGTTTGGGTATGCACAAATTCGTGCGCGGGGGCATTCGCGTTTGTTAAAAGACATTGCGGATTACGTTACGCCTGAAGGACATGGCATATTAGACGTGTGGATGAGTCATGGCGATAAAGTAACTGAATTACCAAGTAATTTTACACTAATCGCAACCAGTGATAATTCCCCCATTGCAGGCATGGCGGATGAAAGCCGTCAATTTTATGGGGTGCAATTTCACCCTGAAGTGACCCATACTAAGCAAGGATTGCATATTTTACAACGCTTTGCGCATGATATTTGTCACTGCCAAGCGTTATGGAATTCGCTTAATATTATTGAAGATAGTATTAAAAATATTCGTGAACAAGTTGGACAAGATGAAGTTTTACTGGCGTTGTCTGGTGGGGTTGATTCTTCTGTGGTAGCAATGTTGTTGCATCGGGCGATTGGTCAACAACTGACATGTGTTTTTGTCGATAATGGCTTGTTACGTTTGCATGAGGGTGAACAAGTCATGGCGATGTTTGCGCAACACTTGGGAATTAAAGTGATTCGAGTGGATGCGGAGCAACGTTTTTTAGGCGTGTTGCAAGGCGTAAGCGACCCTGAACAGAAGCGTAAAATTATTGGCAATTTATTTATTCAAGTTTTTGAAGAAGAAGCAAAACGCTTAGATACTGAAGGTCATCAACGTGGAGCTGGTTTTCGCTGGTTGGCGCAGGGGACGATTTATCCTGATGTGATTGAATCCGCAGGTTCCAAAACGGGTAAGGCGCATGTGATTAAATCTCATCATAATGTCGGTGGTTTACCCGAAAAAATGCACTTGAAGTTAGTTGAGCCATTACGTGAGTTATTTAAGGATGAAGTGCGGAAACTAGGGTTAGAACTGGGGCTACCGCTGGAGATGGTGTACCGTCACCCGTTCCCAGGCCCGGGCTTAGGGGTGCGAATTTTAGGTGAAGTGAAAAAAGAGTATGCGGATATTTTGCGTCTTGCCGATGCTATTTTTATTGAAGAATTGCGTAAACAGGGCTGGTATGACAAGACCAGTCAGGCTTTTGCTGTCTTTCTTCCTGTGCGTTCTGTTGGGGTTATGGGGGATGCACGGAAATATGAATATGTTGTGTCTTTGCGCGCTGTGGAAACCATTGATTTTATGACAGCTCGTTGGGCGCATTTGCCCTATGCGTTGTTGGAAACCTTATCCAATCGGATTATTAATGAGGTGTCTGGTATTTCGCGGGTTTGCTACGACGTGTCGAGTAAGCCACCTGCAACAATTGAATGGGAATAAGTCACGTCAGAATTAAAGATTGTCTGGATCAGGATTTTCAGAATTAACAAGTATTAGTTATTTTGTAATTCTGTTAATTCTGGAAATTCAGTGAATCCTGATTCAGACAATCTTTAAATTTTTTCTTTATAAACAGTCTATTATAATAGTTATGTTACTGACACATTTAGAAACCCATCGTTTACGCTTACGTCCTCTAACGCTAGAGGATGTACCAACATTAATGTCGTTTTGGGAAAATCCTGTTGCTACCCGTTATTTATCCGTAACAGAGGATAAGCAACAGCATTGTGTAACGTGGGTTAATCGTCAGTTGGTACGGTATGAGAATGACGCGCTAGGCTTGATGGCGTTGATTTGTAAAACGACGGGGGCATTTATTGGACAATGTGGGCTAGTGTGGCAATTTGTTGATAATCTGGATGAATTAGAAGTGGGTTATCATATTCAGCCGTCATATTGGGGGCAGGGTTATGCAACGGAAGCAGCAAAAGCCTGTCAGGAAAAAGCCTTTGCAGAAAATATCGCACCGTCCATTATTTCTATTATTCATGTGGATAATATCGCTTCACAAAAAGTGGCAACTCGTAACGGGTTACAACGGGAAAAAGCAATTTCGTTTAAAGGTTTTCCTGTTTATTTATATCGCAGACAGAATCGTTATTTAACGACATCACAATAAACAACTTGGTCACGTCCTTGCGCTTTTGCAATGTAGAGTGCTTTGTCAGCAGTACCGACTAAATCCAGTGGGTTTAAAGCAATGTTCGGTATGATACTGGCAACGCCTAAACTAACGGTAACATAATTTTTTAGGGGAGAGTGTTCGTAGGGAATATTTAATATTTCAATCGCTTGATGAATAACTTCTCCTACTTGTATCGCACCTTCAGTTTTTGTATTCGGTAAAATAACGATAAATTCTTCTCCACCATATCGCGCCACAATATCTGTTGAGCGGTGCAATGCGTTTTGGATTCCTTTTGCAATCAATTGTAAACAGCTATCACCGGCAAGATGTCCATAGTTATCGTTGTAATTTTTAAAGTGGTCAACATCGCACAAGATAATGGATAGGGTTTGTTGTTCGCGCAAATGTCGTCGCCATTCTTGTTCTATTTGGCGGTCAAATAGCCTGCGATTGGCTACTTGTGTTAAACCGTCTAAATTGGCGAGCCGTTGTAATTCACGGTTAGCTTCTTCTAATCGGGCTTCTGCTAATTTACGTTCTGCAATTTCTGCCTGTAGCTTTTGATTTTGAATTTGTAATTGACGTTGTAACTTACGAATCTTTAAATGGGCATTGATTCGGGCTAATACTTCTTCATGTTTTAATGGTTTTGTAATGTAGTCGGCGGCACCTGCTTCAAAAGCTCTTAATTTATCAAGGGTATCTGTTAGTGCTGTCATGAATATAACAGGAATTTCTGTTGTCTGATTTTTGTTTTTTAGGCGGTCACATACATCAAAACCATTCATTCCGGGCATCATGACATCAAGGAGTATTAAATCGGGTAGCATTGTTGTAGCGATTTCAATCCCTTCTTCACCTGATTTTGCCGATATGACTTTAAAACCCGCTTGCCCTAAAAAACGGGTGAGAATAAGTGTATCAACCAAGCGGTCTTCAATAATCAGTAATACGTCAGGTGAATTTGTCATACGAAATACTCAATAATGGGATAAAAGTGGATGAACAAGTAATGGATTTTTCCATGTTGTTTCCCTTGTGATATGCAATGGCTATTGAATATAAGGATTTAATAGAGCTAGCAAAATCAAACCGCCCCATTATAGGCTGTATGGATATTATTCATATTATTTTTTGGTTTTAAGATTGTTTTTTAACGATTTATTATGTTTGGAAAAACTTATTTATCTATATTATAAACGAGCTTAGATACTTCCCCTATAGGTTGTTGCCATGCTTGTATAAGGAGAAATACGTACTTATAGTTGTCGTTATCTTCAGCGGGTGTATTAGACAATACTAAATGTTGTGCATTCTCAGGATTATTCTGGTTTTCAGTCTTTATTCATCTCAAAATATCACTTGCCATCTTATTGAGCGCACATTAGGCTTATGCGCTAATTGAATTTTGCTTAAATAACCCTTTAGAAATCATTATGAGCTTAAGATTTATTCACGAATTAAAACGTGCAACCGCTAAAAAACGCATGAAAATGCTGATGGAAATGCAGGAGAAGAATTTTACACTGTTAAAAAAGCGTAATCCTGAACTTGCCAATGCGATTAAACATATAGGGACAGGCGAGTTTCGAATTAGCATTACAGATGATTTTCTTGAAGTTTCGCATATTCCTACTAAAGCACTTTGTCACCCTGATGAGGGTTTATTTAAATATATAACAGAGTTAGGACATTGGCATCACACAGGTTGGATAGACAAGCTCAAGGTACTACATGAAATCCCGACAGGTATTGAACACGGGCAACGGTTGATGAGTTTTGCGGAGAAATTACATACTGCCTTTCCTGCGATTTATCATCGTATGGCAACAGGTTCAATCAGTTTGCCACGTTTAGCTGATGGTCGTCGATTTTCGGGAGCTACCGTTTTTTTAGGGACTTTTATGGGCTTGCAGATTTTACATTATCTACAAACCACAGAAATTCGAGATATTGTTATTGTTGAACCTGATGTTACACGTTTTTCCCTGTCGTGTTTTTTTGTGGATTACGCGGAAATAGAAAAACGCTTTGGGCGGTTAGTGTTACATGTGGGTCCTGATATGCCTGAAAACCCGCAAGCTTTGTTAATCGACCACGCGCCTGTCACCTCAACGGTTTGGTTGCGCCTTTTGCCTGCTTATCCCTCTGATGAATTTACTAATCTAATTCAGCGATTTGAGTTACATTGGCGCGGGTTATCCGAAGTTTTTGTACCGTTTGACCGTGAAGTGCGTAACTTGTGTTATGGAGCACGAAACCTGCAAAATGGCACGCCAATCAATTATCAATCGCCTGTTTTATCAGATAATAGTCGCATTGTAATTGTTGCTAGC
This sequence comes from Beggiatoa leptomitoformis, assembly GCF_001305575.3. Lineage (NCBI taxonomy): Bacteria > Pseudomonadati > Pseudomonadota > Gammaproteobacteria > Thiotrichales > Thiotrichaceae > Beggiatoa > Beggiatoa leptomitoformis. The sequence continues at coordinate 59,906 of NZ_CP012373.2, read as the reverse complement.
GGCCCTTCTTTGGATAAAGAAATCCCGTGGCTTAAAGAAAATCAAGATAAGCTCATCATCTTTGCAGCACATTCGGCGGTTCGCACATTAAAGCGGAATGGCATTCGTCCTGACTATCAATGCAGTTTAGATACTGAGTTGCAACCAGAATTATTAGATAAGTTAGAGTTAGACCCTGATATTCCTTTCGTTTCTTACTATAAAGCGAATCCTGATTCGTTAAAACGCTTCAAAACAGTTTTGTTGGTGAATGAAGCAGGTAAGGCTAACCCCGTTCGTTTTACACGACCTTTAACTTATACCCATCCCACGACAGGGAATTTAATGGTTGCAACCGCTTCTTTTGCAAAACCCAAACAACTTTATTTAATCGGATTAGATTTAGGGTTTCATCAAGCGGCTGAACGCGATCACGTTAAAGATTATTGGGCGCATCAAACCACAGATGATGAGAAAGCGAGTGAAACTGAAATCGCTAAACCAAGTCTTACCGAAAAAGAAGGTATTCTACCCGCTTCGGCTAACTTTACGGAAAGTGAAGGAAAAATCTACACACAAGCCTATCATAATATTGCTAGAAGAGCGGTAGAAGCACAGTTTAGTACCTTAGGCTCTCAAATGAGCATTTTTAATTTATCCGATGGGGTAAAAATTGAAAATGCTGAACCTTGTCATAGTGAAACGCTATTTCTCACCGACTATCCAGAAAAATCAGCCGATTTAGCTTTATTCCAAGCCGCGTTTACTGGCGAGCAAGAAGGGGTTTGGACAGTTTATCGCACACCGGGTAAGCAGGTAGTGGAATCTTTACGGAATGCAATTAGTAAAGCCATGACTTTGAAAAAATTTGACTGGCTTTCTTTTGCACAGGCTTTAGACCATACATGGTCATTTGCATTAGGTGACTGTCTGCGAGCGGAAATGGGGGATTTACGAGTAGAGGCTTATAGCAAACTTATTCAAGATTTATTAGTAACGTGGTACAGAGTTATCATTTTTACCGAAACCCCCAGAGAAACGGAACAGGTTTATAAACAAGGCTTAGAAATACTCATGTCTGTTTTGGGCGAGTTAGAATGGCAAGCAGAACTGACCACTTTTGAAGAAGCGTTTAATACACCTACATCATCAAAGGACAGCACAATTCCCTCATCTTTATGATGCTAAAACTGAGATAATTTTCAGACAGTTTTTAGTTTCTTTATCTAAATTTTGAAATAAGTTGGCTTTAGTATGTTATGAGTAGCTTCACTTATATATCTGGATAATTTTCTCTACTACTATATTTAAATTATCAATAAGATAGTGGAGATACGCAGTTGAGTTTTATAACACCATCTATCTTCTTAACAATACCGTTTAGTCATGAGCTAAACCGTTTTATTCCTATTCTTTTGCTAAGTTGGTACTACATATTCTGTTAGATAAGGTAAAATAAACTCGCGTTTTTTATCCATTTCTAACATCAATTGAAATCACAGTTAATATAGTTTATGCTAGGGATATACGTGATTACTGCGTGTTTTTAGTCTGCGTAAATCGGTATTGACTAACTTGATTCAGGAGTTAACACAATGAAAATGAAAAATACTACCCTTACGGTAGCTATTGCAACAGCATTAGGTCTGATATCCACTAATGCTTTGGCAAGTGTGTTTATCAATAATACAAGCACATCAGGTACGATTCTTCTTGCTGAAGAAGCACCCATTGGTACAGGTGTGATTGTTAACACAGCATCTGACCGGTTGCTTCTTGGTTTTAATACTGTTCCCGGTTATACAGTTAACTCAACCAACCCTTTGTTTGTCAAAATTGCACTTAAGGGTGGAATTAAGTTCCCTACAGGGACTGCACCTAAATTAGTTTGTGCTGTTGACTCAGCTGGAACGACCACAACTACTTCTGCGGCGTTTTCTACACAGGTTAATGCTGCAAGAACCCAAGTAACTTTTAGTATTAAAACAGGTTACAAAATGGTTAGCTCTTGCGTTATCTATCCTCAAGGGACTGCAACAGATACCGCGATATATAATGGTCTAACAAAAACAACACAATCTATTTCTGCATTGATTGAGTATAAAAACGCACTTGCTAATGCAACGACTGCTTATGTCGGCGACTTTATTACTTTTAAACAAGCAGCAACTGTTGTTGTCTCCCCTGCAACAACAACAACAGCCGCAAATGCTGTTATTGATGTTAAACAAAGCTCTAAAAAATTCACTACCGCTACTATTCTTTCAACCACTACAGCATTCATAGGTTACGTCGCATACTCAGCAACACCTGGTGTTGGGTTAGCCTTAACCAGTGGTTCTGTTCCTGCGACAGCTATTTTAACAACTGCCACATTAACCATTGATGGTGCTGGTGTTGCAGGTGCACAATCCTTTGCATTAAGCACAGCTGGCGGATGTGCTGTTGATGCTGGTACAGCAACCCCTTCAGGTAACACGGTTACTTTTAATGATGTTGATCCACTTGATATTGCTGCGGGCTTAAACATTTGTATGACTGTTGACGGTAATACTGCCATTGATGCAGGACAACTAACTGCAACAGTTGGTGGAACAGCGGTCACTAGCTGGACACCCGTGTTTGGTGATCCCAGTCAAAATATTCATAATTTGACCAAGAACGGTGCTACTTTCCGTGTGCTGAACATCCCCGCCTCCACGTTAGCGGATAAGGCTTATATTCGCTTGTACAATACGAATGCGTTTGATGTCGTTGTGCATGGTACGATGTATGATCAAACGGGTGCAACCATTGGTTCATCACAAGTTATTGCCACATTGACCTCTAACCAAGTGCAGATATTAGACGCAGTGGCACTAAACAGTCTATTTGGTACATGGACAGGTAGAGCGCGTTTAGTCATTGATGTTGAAGCCTCTGATTTCAAGGTACAAGCAACTATGCGTACGCGTAGTGGCGTGCTGATGAATATGAGTTCTGAAGCAGTTGACTAATATTTCATTCAATATTGAACTATCTACAATGTTAGTTTACGGAGATGAGTAAAATGAATAAGCGTTCTATTTTAGCAACAGCAGTCGCTCTGACCTTGGGCAGCACGTCTTCTGTGATGGCAGTGAATATAGATTTAGGGGCAACCAGCATTACGCCTACCTACTTCGCCAGTGAATTACCTGATTCTACAACCACAGTGCTTAACCCTGGTGGTGGCTTTTATTTCAGCTTGCCTATTCCCAACTATGCGGTTGATACAAATAACCCCTTCTTCATTGCACTTAAACTGAAGAATGGTGCGAAATTTAATACTGCGTTGACCAGCACATCTGTTGAGTGTTTTGCTAAATCAGGTGCTGGCACTGTTACAGGATATGATTTAAACCTACAAGTTGGCGGTGCTGTAGGAACTGATGCAGCGACTTTCCAATTAGCAGTCACTGCAGGCAATACACGTGATATGGCTGCCACAGCAAGCGGTTGTCTTTTAACTATTACTGATTTACTGATGACATCAGGTTTAAAAGCAACTGATATTTCTGCTGTTGTTTCTTATATTGACGGTTTCGCGACGGTTACTAAACCGTATGCAGGCACATTCATTTCCTATAAAAACGCCTTACAAGCAACCTATGCGGCTGCCAGTGATGTGGTTGTAGATGTTACGGAATCCTCTACTAAATTTATTTTTGGTAGCCTCTCTAAAGCATCTGCTTACTTAGGTTCAGTGAAGTACGCAGGGATTACACCCACCCCAGCTTATGCTGAAGATGGTACTACACTAGCAGCGGCTGATGTCATTGATAATAACGGTATTTTAACAATTACCAGCCCCAGTTTTGGTGCTGTCAATTCAGGCAGTGGTGGTGTTTTCTTAGCTTCAACTAATACTTGTATGGATAGTGCTTATGGTGCTACCAAACATGCTGTTGGTAATATCGTGACGTTCACAGGTATTGCTGCTGCTAGTGTAGAAGCTGGTTTACATGTTTGCTTTAAAGTTGATGGTGCAACACCCATCAATAAAGGCGCAGTTACTGCGTCTTACAGTGCAGGCGCGCAAACAGGGTTTGGTAAGAGCTATAGACCCTTCTTTGGCGTAGCATCAGCACTTGCTAAGATTGTCAAAAATGGTGCAACGGTTAAGGTTTTAAACATTCCTAACCCCGCTGTAGCTGATGATGCCTTTGTTCGTATCAACAACATGAGTTCTCAAGCAGGTAGAATTCTTGGAACACTGTATGGACAAGATGGTGTTGTATTAGGTACAGCTGGGATTGAATTAGCAACTGTAACTGCATATCAAACTGTTGTTCTGGATGTAGATGCTATTGCCGCTAAGTTTGGTGTAACAACGTGGACAGGTAGAGCATGGATGCAAATTGATGCTGAAGTTTCCAACGTTGCGGTACAAGGTTTAATCCGTACAGCCGATGGTACTCTCACCAATATGTCTGATGGTGCAACTGCTCAAAAGTAAGCAATTAGCTTTTCTGTAGTCTGAAACATGAAAAAGGGTAACGAATTATCGTTGCCCTTTTTTTATGGGTGGTGCCAAAATAAGCAAGGATAGTAGTAAGTTTGTTAAAAGTACGCGATAAATTAATTTTTTGAACGTGTTCGTATTTCGTCTATTTACCAAGTAAAATTATCAGGTATTGAATTTTATTTGCCTGATACCTACTATAATAAGTCAGGCGTTTTCCTATTTTAGCGAGGTTGTTGAAATGCAAGCTGTTGCCGAAGAATTAAGTGTTTCCCCTTTATTATTTACTGATAGTGCCGCAGTTAAAGTCAAACAATTGATTGAAGAAGAAAATAATAGCGACCTTAAATTGCGTGTATTTGTGCAAGGTGGGGGCTGTTCAGGTTTTCAATATGGATTCACGTTTGATGAAAGTGTTCAGGACGGTGATACTGTCGTAGAAAATCAAGGCGTGCAACTGTTAATAGACCCCATGAGTTTTCAATACTTAGCAGGTGCGGAAATTGACTATACCGAAGGTTTAGAAGGTTCACAATTTGTTATTCGCAATCCAAATGCGACAACAAGCTGTGGTTGCGGTTCATCCTTTTCTGTATAATTTCTTGCTCCCATAGAACTTGTTAGGCTTTATAAAACCTAACAACGTTTAAAAAGGCGGACATTGTTCCGCCTTTCTTATTTGAAGGGAATTCAACGGTCCGATGTAGATGAACACATTGAATGTAAAAGCAAAAGTTTAATACGCTGTTTTAACAGCATAAAAACAATATCCAAGCAAGTGACAACGTGATACGGCAAGCGTTCTAAACGACCGTCAATTTCAAGCAAACGCATGGTAAAAGGAATTATCCTGAGTAAAAAACTTCTTAAGTCCACCGCGATGGTTGGCGGTTTAACCCTAGTTTCCCGTCTGCTTGGTTTTGTCCGTGACATGGTTATCGCCCATGCTTTTGGGGCGGGCGCGAGTACAGATGCGTTTCTGGTTGCTTTTAAAATCCCTAATTTTATGCGCCGTTTATTTGCTGAAGGTGCGTTTTCTCAAGCCTTTGTGCCAATATTAAGCGAGTATAAAACCCAGCGTGAAGCCTTAGCCGTTAAATTACTCATTAACCATGTTGCAGGTACATTAGGATTCGTTTTATTTTTTGTTACATTACTGGGTATTATTGGCGCGCCTGCCCTTGTTGCGCTTTTCGCGCCCGGATTTTGGGATGAAACGGAAAAATACGCACTCACCGTTGATATGTTGCGCATCACCTTTCCCTATTTATTTTTTATTGCCCTCACTGCTTTTGCAGGTAGCGTACTCAATACCTTTGGACGCTTTGCTATTCCTGCATTTACCCCCGTATTGCTTAATCTTTGCATGATTATCGCTACGCTATGCTTCACTGGGTTATTTGCACAACCCATCATGGCATTAGCATGGGGCGTTTTATTTGCAGGCATTGCCCAATTTTTATTTCAAATTCCGTTTTTACGCAAAATAGACATGCTACCCCATCCACAATTGGCTTGGCATGATGAAGGGGTGCGACGTATCCTTGGTTTAATGTTGCCCGCACTCTTTGGTGTCTCCGTAACACAAATCAATTTGCTGGTTGATACCCTAATGGCCTCGTTTTTAGTCTCGGGAAGCGTGTCATGGCTATATTATGCCGACCGTCTAATGGAATTTCCCGTTGGCGTTTTCGGTTTAGCATTAGCAACCGTTATGTTACCTAACCTCTCAAAAACCATTGCAAAAGGAGATACACAAGGTTACAACGCCATGTTAAATTGGTCTATGCGTTGGGTATTTTTAATAGCAACCCCTGCAATGGTTGGCTTAATTGTTCTCGCGCAACCCATGCTGACTGCCTTATTCCGTTATGGTGAATTTAGCACCCATGATGTGTTAATGACCAGTTACAGCCTCATGACTTACTCCGTTGGTTTAGTCGGTTTCGTCATGATAAAAGTATTAGCCTCAGGTTTTTACGCCCGCCAAGATACCCGCACTCCTGTGCGTATAGGCGTTATTTCTATGCTCACTAATATCGTACTGAATATAATATTTATCCTACCGTTACAACATGCAGGGCTTGCCCTATCCACCGCGATTGCTGCATTGGTCAATGCTTATTTGCTCTATCGTGGTTTGCAACAACAAGGCATTTTACAACTGCAAGCAGAAACCAAGATTTTTTTACAACGGATTATCTTGGCTAATCTGGTGATGGGTTTACTCCTTTGGTTAAATATAGGCAACGTCGCCGAATGGGCAGTATTACCCAGTTACAGTCGTTTACTCCATTTATTAGGTTGGATAACCATAGGCATGGTCATCTATGCCGCGACCTTACTTGCAAGCGGTTTACGCTTGCATCATTTTAGTTTGCACAGTGATGACCTATAAAACAGCATGGAATTGATTCGCAGCCTTGCCCAACTTCGCCCCCGTCATCGCGGTTGTGTTGCAACTATTGGTAATTTTGACGGTGTACATCGTGGACACCAAGCCGTTTTACAACAGCTTCAACAACACGCCCACGCCTTACAGTTGCCCGCAACGGTTATCATTTTTGAGCCACAACCCCAAGAGTTTTTCGCGCCCGACCGCGCACCGCCGCGCCTCACACGCTTACGTGAAAAACTGCTTGCTTTCCAACGAGCAGGCATTGAACGAGTGCTATGCTTACGGTTTGAAAAAACAGCCCCCCTTTCTGCTGAAGACTTTATTCAACACATCCTGATAGAAGGCTTAGCAATCAAACACCTCGTCGTGGGTGATGACTTTCGTTTTGGCAAAGGTCGCATGGGCGATTTCCACCACTTACAACAAGCAGGAGAACGTGCGGGTTTTAGCGTAGAAAGCCAACACACGTTTATTATTGAAGGTGAAAGAGTCAGCAGTACCCGCATTCGTCAAGCACTGAGTCAAGGCGATATGTTACTGGCAAGTGCATTACTGGGTCATCCTTATACCCTTTCAGGGCGTGTACGACACGGCTTTCAACGCGGACGCACAATAGGCTTTCCGACAGCAAATATTTTTCTCCATCGCCACGCCTCCCCCGTTAAAGGCGTATTTGCTGTACGAGTCTATGGGCTTGATGCTCAACCTATTAATGGCGTAGCCAATTTAGGCACACGTCCAACTGTTGACGGACAAGACCTACTATTAGAAGTTCACTTATTTGATTTTAACCGTCTAATTTATGGGCATTATGTTGAAGTTGAATTCGTGACAAAAATTCGTGAAGAACAACGCTTCAACTCTTTTGAAGCCCTTAAACAACAAATTCAAGCTGATGCAACCTTTGCACGGCATTATTTAGAAAACTAACGCATGACCGCTGAAAAAATTATGGTTGGCATTTCGGGCGGGGTTGATTCCTCTGTAACCGCTCTCTTGCTCAAACAACAAGGCTACGAAGTCAGTGGCTTATTTATGAAAAATTGGGAAGAAGACGATACGTCAACTTATTGCAGTGCGGCAGAAGACTTACGCGATGCAAAAGCTGTCTGTGAACGCCTAGATATTCCCTTACACACCGTTAATTTTGCGACAGAATATTGGGACAATGTTTTTGAACACTGCTTACAAGAATTTCAAGCAGGACGCACACCAAATCCCGACGTATTATGTAATCGTGAAGTTAAGTTTAAAGTTTTCCTTGAACACGCGCTACGTTTAGGCGGACAACGCATTGCAACAGGACATTATGCGCGTCAACGCTGTATTAATGGAGAATATCAACTGCTTAAAGGGCTAGACCCCAGCAAAGACCAAAGCTATTTTTTATATTTGCTTGGACAAACCCAACTGGCACAAAGCCTATTTCCTGTGGGCGAAATTCACAAAAATCGTGTTCGTGAATATGCGGAACAAGCGGGTTTAGTGACGCATGACAAAAAAGACAGCACAGGTATTTGTTTTATCGGTGAACGTCCATTTAAAAGTTTTTTAGAACGTTACTTACCCTCACAACACGGACGCATGGAAACCCCTGACGGTGATTATGTTGGTGAGCATGATGGTGTGATGTACTACACCATCGGACAACGCCAAGGATTAAACATAGGTGGACGGGCTAACAGTTCGGGTGAAGCATGGTATGTTGTCGCAAAAGATATTCCTAACAACCGTTTAATTGTCGCCCAAGGGCATAATCACCCTTTATTATTTCGCCAAACGCTCCGCGCCGAACAACTCCACTGGATAAGCGGACACGCACCAACAACACCCTACCATTGCCAAGCTAAAACCCGCTACCGTCAACCCGACCAAGCCTGTCTTATCACCATGATAGAAAAAGACACTTGTGAAGTGGACTTTGACCAGCCACAACGTGCTATTACAGCAGGGCAATCTGTCGTGTTTTATCAAGGGGAGATGTGTTTAGGTGGGGGGATTATTGTTGAGTAAGGGAAAATAGGTTAAATTCTGTAGAATTAATTAAAAGCCTCTAAAAAGCAGGTTATTTTAATTTTAGATAGTGCTAACCATAAAAGCATAAACACCATCCTTGCCCGTTTATCACTATCAACATTTTTACAATGCTAATAATTCTGATTCAGACAAATTGAGCAAATACTCATCAAAACAATAAAAACGCAAATAACCTTCCGATTAACGAAAATCCTCACATGCGCTTAAGTAAAATTAAACTGGCGGGTTTCAAATCTTTTGTTGACCCAACCACTATTCCTTTTCCTAGCAATCGAGTTTGTGTTGTAGGACCTAACGGCTGTGGTAAATCTAATGTTATCGATGCGGTTCGTTGGGTAATGGGCGAAAGTTCCGCTAAAAATTTGCGCGGTGGCGCGATGACCGACGTTATTTTTAATGGCTCTGGTGGACGTAAACCCGTCGAACAAGCAACTGTCGAACTTTGGTTTGAGGAAGTTACCATTCCACCCTATCAAGAAAACGGCGAATTAGCGATTAAACGCTTACTTACCCGCGATGGCGATTCACAATATTTTATTAATAATGAACGCTGTCGCCGTAAAGATATTACCGATTTATTTCTTGGCACGGGGTTAGGGCCGCGTAGCTACGCTATTGTTGAACAAGGGATGATTTCCCGCTTTATTGAAGCTAAACCTGATGAATTACGAGTATTTTTAGAAGAAGCGGCGGGAATTTCTAAATACAAAGAACGGCGCAAAGAAACCGAACAGCGCATGGCACAAACGCGCGACAATTTAGACCGTTTAAACGATTTACGCGAAGAACTCTCCAAACAAATCGATAAACTCAAACGCCAAGCCCGTGAAGCTGAACGTTTTCAAGAATTAAAACAATCCGAAACTTTATTAAAAGCCCAGCTTGATGCGATTCGTTGGCACGAATTAAATATGGCTGTGCAAGATATGCAACAACAAATTGATGAAAAAGCCATTGTTTTACAGGAAGATTTATTAACTTTACAAGCATTACAAGAAACACATCAAGCCCAGCGTGTAGCACGCCTAGACGCACAAACACATTTAGAAACCATTCAAGCACAATTTTATACTATAGATAGTGAAGTCAAACGGTTAGAACAAACCTTAGAACATGGCAAAGAACGCTACGAACAATTACAATGGGATTTAGAACAACTAGATGATTCAGTAAATGAAACACAAAACCAATGGCAAACCGACAAAGACCAAGCGGAAACACTCAGTAGCGATATAGCAGAAACCGAAGCCTATTTAGAAGAACTGCAAGAAACGGAAATACAAACCGAAAGTGCTTTACAAGACGCAGAAGCAGACGCGCAAACGTGGCAAACGACATGGGAAGAATTCACCCAACGTGCCAATGAACCCACGCAACGCGCCCAAATTGAACGCACCCGCTTACACAGCATGGAACAGCGTGTCGAACATAATCGCCAACGTCTTGACCGCCTAGACACAGAACACCAACAAATTGATGTGCAATCCTTAGAACTCGCGTTGCAAGCCTTAGAAACAGAAATGGCAGACGTGCAAACCGAATGGCAAGAAGCAGAAGCCTTGTTAGCTGCGCATCAAGAAACCGTGTTACAACTGCGTGAAGAAACGCAACAATTATCCGCAGAATTGCATGAAAAAAGCGCGCTTGTACATCAATTAAGTGGGCGTTTGGCTTCATTAGAAGCCTTACAAGAGGCGGCATTAGGTAAAAATAACGCTGATTTAGACGCATGGTTACATGTGCAAGGGTTGGATAATGTGCCTCATCTCTCCCAAGCCTTAAACGTCGATGCAGGCTGGGAACAAGCCGTCGAGATGGTGTTGGATAAACAGTTAAATGCTTTATGTATTAATAAATTAGATGAACATGCTACCGCCTTACAAAAACCACCACAAGGACAGTTTATGCTGGTTACGGCAGACAAGTTCACGGCTAACGTTAATGATTCGCACCCAACATGGACACCGTTGCTTGACAAAATCACCACAACATTATCATTAGATAGCTTTTTAAGCTCGATTTGGGCTGCTAATGATTTAAATACCGCACTAGCCATGCGTCCGCACTTGTCCGCCAATGAATCTATCATAACCCCGCAAAGTGTTTGGCTAGGCACAAATTGGTTACATTGTCGGCAAGGTAAGGATGAAAAAACAGGCATGATAGGGCGCGAGCAAGAAATTAATCGCATCGCCAGCCAGCTTGAAGCCTTAGACCAAGCCGTTTTAGTATTGAATCAAACCGTTGAGCAAAAACGTATCCATTTACGTGAAATGGAAGGACAACGTGACCACATTCAACAACGGGTAAATCAAGTTCGCCAGCGTTTTTCAGAACTCCAATCACAACAAGGTGGAAAACAAGCCCGTTTAGAAGCTGTTTGTACCCAATTACAACGGGTAGAAAGGGAAAAATCTGAATTAACCAATCAAATCAATCAAGATGAAAGTGACATTGCAGAAACACGCCACAACTTACATATCGCGTTAGCTGAAATGGAGCAACTTGCTGATGAACGTGACCGTTTAAGCACGCAAAAAGCCCACGCGCAAGAAGTGACTTTGCAATCTCGTCAAGCATGGCAAACGGCTCGTGAAGCCCGCCATCAAGTTGAAATGACGCTAGGCACACAACGCACTAACTTTGCCCGTTTGCAACAAGCCATTGAGCGTTTGCAAGAGCGTTTAAATCAGCTTCAAGAGCAACGCCACGACCTACAAAAAAACTTAGAAAAACAAATCGACCCAACAGAAACTTTACACGGTGAATTAGCGGCTTATCAAGAAAAACAAGCGGAATCTGCTGAAACTTTGCGCCAAGCAAAACAAACCGTAGAACATTTAGAACACGCAATGACCGATTATGAAGAACAACGGCGCGTTTTAGAAACCCGTAGCAGTGAATTACGGACGATTTTGGAACAATTACGCATTGATAGCCAAGCCAAAGCAGTACGAAAACAAACATTAGATGAAAAATTTGCCCTCAGCGATTTTAGCCCCATTGCGCTAGTTGGTGAGTTACCCGAATACGCCGATGAAACCAGTTGGGTTGCACAAATTGAAGCGGTTGAACGTAAATTAGAGCGCATAGGCGCGGTAAATATGGCAGCACTTGCCGAATATGAGCAAGAAGCGCAACGTAAACAATATATGGATGAACAATGGACAGATTTAACCAGCGCATTAGAGCAGTTGGATAATGCGATTCGCACCATAGACCGCGAAACACGCTCGCGCTTTAAACAGACGGTGGAAAGTGTCAATGCAACATTACAAGTCACTTTCCCAAAACTTTTCGGTGGCGGTGAAGCGCGCTTAGAACTGACTAGCGACGATTTGTTAAAAGCAGGCGTGGCCATCATGGCCCGCCCGCCCGGTAAGCGAAATAGTACGATTCACTTGTTATCAGGCGGTGAAAAAGCCCTAACTGCGCTATCGATGGTTTTTGCAATTTTTGAACTAAACCCCGCACCTTTTTGCATGTTAGACGAGGTTGATGCGCCTTTAGACGATACGAATGTTGGACGTTATTCTGAACTTATCAAAGCCATGTCGGAACGGGTACAAATTATTTTTATTTCTCACAATAAGATAGCGATGGAAGTTGCTAATCAATTGATGGGTGTAACCATGCAAGAGGCAGGCGTTTCTCGATTAGTCTCGGTGGATATTAATGAAGCTGTAGATATGGTAGGGGTGTAATGTATTGCTGTGAGCGATAAAAAAATGCTTAGAATTTAAAGAAGTGTTGCTCGCAATGCTTTATATTGTGACTGAATAAAATTAGTGCCATATCGTCTTTCTAAGCGTCTAACGGTGAAATGACCTTCAGCCATATTTTGAAAATGATTAATGAAGACCGTATTGATAATCGCCCCTGTTGCAGCACCGATAACGGGTACTGCTTGAACTGCCGCTTTTTCAGACACAACGATACCAAAGCGTGCAGCAATTTGGGTAATCAAGCGTATGATGACAGGCGCACTGGCTTCTGCCCCCCCTTTAACCACTAAGTATTCACTGGCTTCTGTTATTGCTTTTGCAAGCGCGATGCGAATGGCTAAATAGCCACTTTCACTACCATCATCAACATCTGTTTGTGGACTACCTAAAGCAAAGACTTCCAAACAAGCAAGTTGAGATTGCGGATTTTGAATATTTTCACCATGACTACAGGCGGTTGCTAAAATTGAACGCATTATTAATGTTGTTGAGATAGGCAGTTCAACAGCGACACCCCATAAACCAAATGCCCCGCCAATAGCGCCACTAGTTCCTACTAAAAATTGATGCCAACCATGATTAGATTCTCGCGTGTCATCACTCAATGAGGCCGTTGCAACACTTAAGGCTGTTTGCAATGCTGTAGTAATGCCATCATTAAGCTTAACTTGATAATTATTTGGTAGATATTTCATGATACTTTCAATGGGCATACCAACATAATTAGTCAGCTTTATAGCAAAACTAGGATTTTCTAAGATTAAAATTGCATTTTTTAAATCTTGATGATCAGTCGGTGTAAGCATCGTTTTAACGCCTCTGGTGATTTGATAAAACAATAAGTAACAAGCATATCATTCGTTATGAGTAGCACAGAATTTATGGCTTTCTCAAATTCTACCCGTTACAGTAGAATCCGTTTGAACTTTATAAGAAAAAGTAAGCTATTTAATTACCCGTCTGCCAAAATTTCCACATAACCTTTTTCTGTTTAGCCCCCCAAGCATTTCACGCTTTTCGCTAGAATGTCGCATTCGAACAATTGCAAAAAAATTAGGCTCACTCCATACTGACAACATGAAATTAACAGCCCATTACACGTCTGGATTTGTCAGTTGGTGGGAGTCGCTTGAAGCACCTGAACAAGTGGCTTTACATCACGCTATCATTAATTTGCTTAAACCCGAAACATTGATGAGTTTACATGCGCATACACAATACGCTCAAATGGGCGAGTTACATGTAACACATGAGCATTACACCTATAATATTTTATATGCTTTTGATTTAAAACAATCAACAATTGTTTTAGTCGGTGGTACAAAAAACCTTTCCTGTGCGTTGCAATAAATGATTTTCCGATTGAAAGAATTCTGGGTAGGAATACTGACGTGAGTCTTTTATTTTTGATTTTTTTATTAGTGTTTGTGAGTACAGCCGTTGCGGCTTATCCTACACACCTATTAGCGGTGCGCTTTATGGCAAAGCAAACCCGCTTAAGATGGTGTATTTTGGCGTTGTTAAGCACATGGTTGTTGCTGTTAATCGTTTGGTTAATCAGTCTAGTATCAGGACAAATTGCTTACCCTTTACTATTCATTGTTTTTGCCTTAGCAAGCATCATATTTTCCCGTTTGTTGGGGACTCATTTATCACAGGGTGCGATGATACTGGGCGGCGGATTGGGTGTATCCGTGTTTTTTATGTTGCTGCTCATTTGGTCGTTTGACTTGGGGACAAGGTTATATCCTCTTTCAGCACAAGAGCTTGTCGCTCGTTTTAATGTTTTGCGTCAAGTAGAAATGGCGACAAATGAAATCTGCCAATGCGGCATAGATGCGCGTTGCTTGACAGATAAAGCCGATGCTTTCACACAGTTACAACAACAAGCGGACACCTTTTCTTTTAAAACGGCTGAACTTAATCGCTTGCAACGAGCAGTTAATCAGGCTGATGCCTGTTCCGCTATTGTTCGGCAAACAGAAGAAGCGCAAACATTAGCAATGCAAGCGAAAACACCGCAACATTCAAGTCATTTAATAGATGTCAAAACAAATAGCTTGAGCCATCAAGCGACTATTAGTAATGAAGAAACAACCGCTACCCCCACGTTTAAGCCCGTTACTGATTTACAAGATATCCGACGTTTTATTAAAAAACAGGTATATATCATAAAAATCAACGGAGATATTCAAGAAGGTTATTTAGTGGGTATGACTTCACAAGAAATCATTATTCAACAAAAAATGACCCCGAGTGCTTTTGCTATTCATGTTCCACTCTCCGATATTTTTGAGCTACAAGCACTTTACTAAAACTTATGGACACAGATTATCAGCAATACATTACAGGTGTCATCCTTGCGGGAGGGCGGGCAGTACGGATGGGCGGGCAAGATAAAGGCCTAGTCGATTTGAACGATAGAAAAATGATTGAGTATGTTATCGATGCCTTGCGTCCACAAGTTGCGAGCTTATTTATCAACGCCAATCGGCATCAAACAGAATATGCTCATCTAGGACAATGTCCTGTGATTGCAGATAACTACGGTAATTATGAAGGCCCTTTAGCAGGGATGTTGAGTGGACTGCATAACGCACAGACCGATTATGTTTTGTTTGTCCCCTGTGATTCCCCTTTATTAACCAGCTCTCTTGCTCAACGCCTTTATAGCGCATTAGTACAAAATCAAGCAGACATTAGTATTGCCAGTGATAATCAACGGTTACAACCTGTTTTTGTATTGATAAAACGGGATTTACTCACCGCATTACGGCAATTTTTAGCCAATGGTGAACGTAAAGTAGAACGCTGGTATGCATCGCAAGCCGTGATAACGGTTGATTTTTCTGATGTGCCTGATACTTTTTTAAATATTAATACCCCCGAAGAAAAACAAACTCTTTTACACCGTTTACAACAATGACCGCCTTCTCACATTCCCCACTCGCCCAAATTCCCCTCATTGGTTTTGCCGCCTTCAGTGGCACAGGAAAAACAACTTTACTATTAAAAATCTTACCCTTACTCAAAGCAAGTGGTTTACGTGTGGGCGTAATAAAACACGCACACCACCAGTTTGATATAGACCATGAGGGCAAAGACAGTTATAGACTGCGTAAAGAAGGCGGAGTCACACAACTGCTAATTGCCTCACGACAACGCTGGGCATTGATGACTGAAACCGAAGAACAACACAATGAACCCAATTTACAACAGGTTCTAGCCCATTTAAATCAAAAGGAATTAGATTTAATACTGGTAGAAGGCTTTAAACATGAATCTTTTCCTAAAATAGAACTTCATCGCCCTAGTTTACATAAACCGCTTCTTTTTCCTGAAGATAAAACCATTATTGCTATTGCTTGTGACGCACCCTTAACAATCACTGTTGCCCTACCCCTATTAGATATTAACCAACCTGATGAAATTGCAAACTTCATTAAAAATAAAATACTATCATCAAAACAACCCTTATCCGTATTAACGCATTTTAACGCCGCTGGCGAAGCCCAAATGGTAGATGTTGGCGAAAAAGCCAGCACACAACGGACAGCGATAGCCGAAGGGTTTATTACCATGCAAACCAGTACGTTAGAACTCATCATGACAAACGGGCATAAGAAAGGCGACGTATTAGGCATTGCCCGTATTGCAGGCATCATGGCGAGTAAAAAAACCAGCGATTTAATTCCACTGTGTCACCCCTTAATGTTAAGCAATGTCACGGTGGATTTAGAAGCCCTACCTGAAAAACGCGCAATTTATTGTCAAGCAACGGTTAAAACACAAGGACAAACAGGAGTAGAAATGGAGGCACTCATGGCAGTACAAATCGCACTCCTAACTGTTTATGATATGTGCAAAGCCGTTGATCGAGGCATGACAATAGAACATGTACAACTTATAAAAAAAGCAGGCGGTAAATCAGGATTATGGGAGCGCAACAGATAAGGTTACGTAAAAAGTCAGCATTTACAACGCATCGTCCAAAAACCTTACGTTACATCTTATTGTTATTTCTCATTGCATGGGCCTATTGGTTTTTTATGAATGAGACAAAAATGGCAAATAACACAGAAAATAGAATTTCTCCTGAAATAATAGAAAAACTACAAATTGCCATACAGGAAAAAGGGCTAACATGGGGTACGCCGATTTTTATTCGCATTTTTAAACAAGAAAAACAACTAGAAGTTTGGCTAGAAAAAAATAATGAATTTGTTTTATTTAAAACCTATCCCATTTGCACTTATTCAGGCGAATTAGGCAGTAAAAAACGCGAAGGCGATAAACAAAGTCCAGAAGGTTTTTATTTTGTAACCCCCGCACAAATGAATCCCAACAGCCAATATCATTTAGCCTTTAACCTTGGTTTTCCAAACGATTATGACCGCGCAAAAAAATGGACAGGTAGCGCGCTAATGGTACACGGTGGCTGTGTCTCGATAGGCTGTTACGCAATGACAGACCCTTTTATTGAAGAAATTTACACACTTGCAGACGTTGCCTTACAAAAGGGACAAAGCTTTTTTCGTGTGCATATTTTCCCTTTCCGCATGACGGAAGAAAACCTACAATCACACGCCAATTCTGTTTGGTCAGCTTTTTGGCTTAATTTAAAAGCAGGCTATGATTTTTTTGAACAATATCAACGTCCCCCTAATGTAAAAGTTAAAAACAGTCTTTATATTTTTGAGGCTTCTTAATGGATTTCTTTAATTAGTAGTGCTAAAAAAATAATGCTTTGTTGTAATCATTAATGAAAAAAATGATAGCCCCGATATAATTTTCTATCTTCTTGGAGAAAGATAAGGTTTTCCTCACGATGGTATCTTTAAGGCTCGCAGTTTTAAAAAAATCGCATGAGACAGTCGGTTATTAATTTCTGGACTAGTACTACTTATTAGAGGTAATTAAGGTATTCATCGTTTGAAACCACTTAATGACCTCGTCATAAGCATCTATCTCTTTAAGTAAATCTACCGTCATATTATTTGTGGCTTCTTTACAAAGAAAAATTTTCACAAGATTTTTCTTCCATCCCTCCTTATTTATTCTCCCTGCAATAAAACAATTTATTTTTTCATTACAATTAGTTATCTCTTGTTGAGAAAAGCTAACGTTAACCGCTTTCGCAGAAAGAGCTTTATTGATAGCTTGGCTATGAATATAACATTCAATCTCTTTTTTTTCAGTAAACTGAGCGCTACAATTAGGACGTTTGTTTATTTCCTCTACACACTTAAGATAAATATCTGGTTTCTTTTCATCCTTATCATATAAATGAAATTCTGGACGAGAAAATCCTTCTAATCTACAAATCCATAAATCCATACTACGAAAACCACCAATGGGAATAAATACTATTTGTCCGCTATCATCAAGCGATTGTAAATCTGGTATTTTTTCTTCATGCTCTCTTCTTAAAACGAAAGACATCTGTTTTAAAAAGTCAATGTCTGTTCTTCCCTCTACCATAATGAACAATTTAACATTGTGTTCGGGCAAAATACCTAAAGTTCTTACAATTTTGTGATTAATCTCATCGGTTCCACCTTTATTTATGCATTTTTTACCACTTTCTTGGTCTTGATGTATAAAACGCATAGCCGTTGTATCAAGCAACCGAGCTAAAACAGGCGTGTGAGTTGTAATCAAAATTTGATTCATACTAGATAACTCAGATAGTGCCTCAAATAAAAGCCGTTGATAGTTAGGGTGTTGGCTAGTTTCAGGCTCTTCAATAGCGTAAATAACGCTATTTTCTCCTTCTGATAATTCAGCTTTAGCTCTGAAAAAACTTAGTAGAATTAATCTTCTTACACCACTTCCGCGTTTATTAATGGGAATATCATTATCACCGATAATACTTGTCTTAAACACACTAGCCCACTTATCAAGTTTAAAATCAGAAAACTGAGGTTTAAGAGTAGTAGCAAGATTATCATCTAGTTCACAAAGTTTATCTAATGTGCGTTGAGTAACTTTACTCACTTCATCTTTTACAAACTCAGAAATAGCGTCTAACTCATTTGTCTTAGTTTTAAGTGCTTCTTTAATTGCAATTGTTAAAGGGTCTTGTGCTTCCGCATCTTGATCATTACTAGGACGATCTGACTTAAATAATGCAAATAAAGGGAGTTTACTTTGAATATTTCCCCAAATTTTTTTAGCATTTCCATCAGCTAATGAAATTAACTGTTCATCTAACTGAAGCTGAGTTTCCCCTATTTGATCACGAATAGCACGACGAAGAGACGAATTACACCGTTCATCATCAGCCGAAACTCCAGCCTCCCTAGCACGTTTCTTTAATTTGTCATTAGTTAGTGTAATTAAATCTTTAGCATTCTCATGAGTGGGATGAAAAGCTTTCAATTCGAATTTAGATTTAGGTTTTTCTAAAGAAGCATCAAAAGTTTTGTGTATTTCCAATTGCTTATTTAAATTCAATAAATACTCAACTTGTAACGTTGTTGATGCCTCCTCGTCTAATACAATAGATTCTGGTAGTTCATCAAAAACGCAAATAATTGCAACATCTTGGGCATCACCAGTCTTACAAGCATCATGTTTATCTAAAGGCACGTCGTTAAAAAAAATGTCTAATGCATCTAAAACTGTAGATTTTCCAGCATCATTACAGCCCAAAAGGGCTGTTATTTTTTTTTCAATATCAATTGTTACTTCTTCCTTATAAGAGCGAAAATTCCGTAATCGTACTTGTACAAGTTTCATGTTAAACACCTTTAGTTAATTATCATTATGTGGAAAATCATGTAATGCCATCTCAATTGTTGTATCTAGTTTCGCTCTTAACTCCGTTATTTTTTTAATAACACTAGATAAACTCTTCTCAACTGTATCTTTAGTCTTTTCTAAGTCATTTTGAATCTTCTCAAAATCCTGTACGTTATTTTTTAACTCTAGCAAACGATTATTAAGCAAATTGGCAATCCAAGCGGCTTGTTCTGTTTGATTTGTTTCTATAGCCTGCGGAAGCATTACTTCTAAAATCTTACGTGCAGTTCCATATGCCCATAAATGTCCTTGCCCCCCCATTAAATCAGAAACAACAAAAACCCCTATTTTGCTTCCATTACTTATTATCTTAAAATCACCAGTAACGTTTGAAATATCTGTATGCAATGATATAAAACAACCAAGGCTGACCTGTTGTGAGTCTAAGTCACGCCAAAATTTTTGTACTTCGTCAGAAGGAACTGTTTTTGTGTAATCTTTAACTTCAATAAAGATACGATGTTTAAATGAATCTGGAGTAGCAACAATATCAGTAAATCTTGCTTTTGAGGATACATACTCAAAGGAATCATCCCTGAAATATGTTTTCAACGACTCAAAAATAACTTCACAAGATAAAGAGCCTTTTTTAGCAGGTTTAGATACAGCGGAAATAGTGTTGCTCAATGTTTCATGTAATTGATTCAACAAAGTAGCAATACTGTTTAACTTTTCAATTGGTGGGGTAAGTTTATTCAGTTCAGTACTTACGGTTTGTGGAATTGTTCCCTCCAAATGCTTACCCATCAGTTCCATTTGATGAGAAAGAGCAGTGGTAACAGAACTAACCTGATGAACAAGTTTGTCGGTGATTGGTGTAAAATGCTCTTGAATGCTCTGTTGATTAGTTGTTAATTGAGCGTAGTTGATAACTGCATCTCCAAGAATAATATACTTCGCAGCAGTTTGTCCTCGCTCTTGCTCTGAAAAACGGCTAAGAATTTCAATAGCCATCTTATCTGTCAATTTTATTTCCATGATTGTTCCTTAATCCGCTTTGTAGAGTGTTTTTTCTTTTTTTACAGTGTTGAAGCGTTTAATAACTATCTCATAGAGTTAAAGTTGATGCAAGATGTAATCAATTGAGGACAATTAATTTTTTCCAAAAGAGTTTTATCCTAAAAAGTCGGTTTTTTTAACGGCAGTATCATTACTTCTTCAAAAACGCCGCCGTACTAATACCCGCTTGTGTCAAAATTGCTTTTAATGTTCCCTCGGGCATATCGCCTGTGTGGTTTGGGATAGTGGTGTAACGATTTGTTGTGGCGTTGTACTAAATCTCATGACCTCCTGCTGCTTGGCGGTGAAGTTCAAAGCCTAATGTACTTAATCGACTGACTATTTCACGATATTTAAAGCCTAATAACCGTCCCATTTATACTCCAATCACTAAAGCGCAATCAAAGGCTGGAATCTTACGGATATTTTGCGCTTGTGCTTGCAATAGACACTTTGCGACATCTTGAGCAATCATGATTGTCTCCTCTAATGTCTCAGCTTGAGTAACTAGACCTTACACGTCTTTTGAGGTCGCTAAGTAATAGCCTTCGGGAAGTTTTTCTATATGCAGTCTGATAAGTGTTTCCATCATGTCTCCAATTAGGGACAACAGCCTGTTGTCCTTTAATCATGATCCCAATGTTCCCTATTGAGAATTACGAACGGGTTTTATCTTTTCCCTAACAAACTTATTTTGATTTTGACTTGAAGAGGCCATGCGTAGCACCCCTTTTGTGTATCTCAACAGTGAACCTGCAAAACAAAAGAAAATCCACACAACAATAATCAGTCAAAAAACAGTATTTAGTTATATCAGTTATTAGTAGTCTGTGTTTAGCCGAATTCGGAAAATCCACCTCTTGATAAAACCAACGTGGATTTAAGCGCAAATGAGATTATTTCTATCTCAATTATTAAGTGATATAGCAACCAATACACCCTGTACGAACTCCAAGCCTTAACCCTGACAGAAATCATATAACAATATGCGTAAACAGGCGTTATTAACTTTGTCGTGGACACAGTTTAATCGGGATACACAGAGTTTACGCTTGCACAAAACAAAATCAGGGAAGCCCCGAACCGTGCCTTTAAATCAGATTGCCTTGTCTGAACTGCAGCGATGTAGAAATGGACGGTTTGTATTTCAGATTGAGGGGCGGGCGATTCGGGATATTAAGCACAGTTTTGCAAGTGTTTGTCGGTTAGCGGGAATTGTGGATTGTACGCCTCACACCTTACGCCGTACCTTCTTTGTTGTTCTTTTCTATTACATCGAATATTTAGTTGTTTTAGGATTCTCTGCGGGTAGAGAAAAACAGTGTAAATAATTAAACCCTTAACATATCTTTAAGTATGTTAGTTTTTAAAAACTACGTCACTGACGTATAATGTACCTATGGTAATTATAGAACCCCCCATTTTTACGAAACTTATTAAAGCATTAATGAGCGATGATGAATATAAGGACTTGCAAGAGGCTTTAATCAACCGCCCAGAGAGAGGTGTTTTAATTAAAAATAGTGGTGGACTTAGAAAAATACGTTGGGCGTTAGAAGGACGTGGTAAAAGTGGCGGTGTAAGGATTATCTATTACTGGATGTCTCAAGATAACCAATTGTATATGTTACTTGTTTATCCTAAAAATGAACAAGATAACTTAACCGATGCACAAATAGCCTCACTGAAGCAAATTGTAGAGAAGTGGTCATTATGAAAGATGAATTATTTAACCAATTGATGGAAAGCGTCACCCAAGCGGATGAGATTATTCAAGGCAAAATGAATTCGCAACAGGTAACTAATTTTGAAGAACCCATCGTGAAAGCGATTCGTGCTAAAACGGGGCTAACTCAAAGTCGTTTTGCTGATGCGATAGGCGTAAGCAAACGTACTTTGGAAAATTGGGAGCAAGGTCGTCGACATCCAACAGGTTCAGCACGTGCGTTATTAAGAATTCTTGAGGCTGACCCTAAAAGTGTTGCTCTCTTAAAAAGCCAGTTTTTATCAAAAGCTTAATTTTGTTAAAACCACTCTCTTTTCTCGTCTGTACTTCCTCAACTATTAAGCTGTTCGTCAAAGCTAGAACTACATTAATGCTTAAAAGATATTTATGTTTGATAGAACCCCGTTGCTTTCTGAACGGCAACCAAAGGCAAACAACGGCAACATCTCAGCATGTGCAATCTGATTGCTTTCAATAAGCCCGTCCTAAGAATGTACAGAAGAAACTTAGCGCATACGTCCTGAGATAACACTCGCTCGCTCGTGTAAGGGGGAAGGAACTCTCCCCCCTTCGTGCGTTTACACGCACTACCCCCACCGCTTCCGTCTATTTTCGCGAAAATATCTCATTAAGCCTGATAAATCCTACCCGCGAAAAATAGTCTACAGCGTGCTACTTTGAAAAGAATAAGCATAAAATAAATAAAAGAAAAAACCTAAAACCTATCTGTAAAAGGTAAAATTGCAAAAAGCAGGCCATCATCTTGTAAAATAATGTTGTAATTCAGCAGTTTAATGTAATATTTCGATTGAAAAAGGGCTTGAAAAACGCTATAATGTTATTGAAATCAACTAATAGCGTGGAGTTTCCAACATGAAAGCCTACAATCGTGAAGCCACTAAAACCCTTAGAATCCCTGTTTCTCGTACTGCTGAAATAGAGGAATACCTACGCACAGTCCCAGCAGATAAAGCCGAAAAGGTGTTAGAAATGATTGCAGAATATTTAGGAATCCCACGCCAACGCGAACCTGTGCAATTGACACTGGTCAAAACGGAAACCCACGCAGAGATAACCGCGCCAGAGGGACAATTAAGCCTTGTCGAAAATGTTCAGCTTGTGAAGCTGGAAAACGAGTTAAAAGAGAAGGAAGAGAAAGCGGGAGAACTGCAAAACGAGCTGGAAACGTGCAAGCGGTCACTGGAGAACGCGGAAACAAAATTGAATGGCTTAAAAACGGTTTTAGCGACCTTTAAGACAAAATCACATCCAACCTCACCACGTTGGGAACATGCACGGAAATTATTGGCAGAACTAGAAAGCGTCGTTAATGCAAACGTGCCTCAAGATAAGCCTCTAGCTGATTAAGTAATTCAAGTGCAAATTGCTGTTCTAGCTTTAACCCTGAATCCGCTACGTAAGGAATCGGAAACCCGTCCTTAATTATCCGTTCTATCTCAGGAATGGCTTTAATTGTTGGATGGTCTATATATAATGGCTTAATCATGAACTTAATAAAAAAAATAGGGCTGCTGCGGCAATGTCCTATTAACGTTAAAAGAGCCTGCATATCGTGCTGTTCTCTTGCATCATTGCGCATATATTTTTCCTTTCTATGAAATGGTAGGCAAAAGAAAGTCCCACAATTCATGCAAAAATAAAAAGAATAAAATCATTATATTAAGCTGTAACAGTTCACGGATTGTAATAAGTGACCTTTCTAATACAATAACCCTCTTCAGCAAATCGCCCTGTTCTCTTGCATCATTACACATATATTTTTCCTTTCAAGTTTTAAAAACTAATCGGGAACGGTGATTTTTCTTCTTTTTTAACTGTTGAATCGGGAATTGTTGCCTGTAACATAACCCAAATATCCCCACGCGTTAATGCAACCCCGCCCCGCCAATAGAACGATTGCCAGCCGTACTGTGCTAACTCTTGGTCAGTCGTTTGGTCTTTAGGTTTGCCATTGTCTTCAAAAACCAGCGTAAATTTTGGACGACCTGCAAAATCAAACAGGTTTAAAACACGTACTTGATAAACGCGCATCATTTGCACAAGAAAATCTTTATCATAAATACGCGCAAACGAAGGTACATGCTCCGCACTGGCAAATATATCGCAGTGTTGAACTTGTTGCGTTTTAACGGGAATAGCAGCAGCATCCTCTTTTTTATCGCCGTTCCATGAAGAATAAAGCCAAAACATAGAAGCGATAAACACGATAACAGGTATCAAATTAAACATAGTGGCGAAGGAAAATTGAAAGTGATGTGTCGATTTCTTACCCAGATATTGCGGCGGCAAAACGGTATAGAAAGAACGCATATCCACGCCGTTTAATTGTTCCATATCAGGGGCAAGAAAACGTTGCCGAGTGTTATAAGCTTTATGTGTCCAAGCAGAACGAAAAAACTTGCGTCCTTTCCTACCTGTTTTCGTGCCTATTTTTGAAGCATCAGAATACGTAATAGCAACATGAAATTCTGGGAAAAAATGGCGAGAGTCTTCAGGAACTAAATTTTTAAAATTCTTATGAACAACAATCTGGTCTATGTATTGTTCACGAATGCGCTTATCGAGCGTGGAAAGGTCATGAATAATATAAATAACGTTCCAGCCATATTTGCCTGAATGGATAACCCATTGTAAAAGTTTTTCCCTATCATCCCCTTGCCATTTACGCGAATCAAACGATAAAGCAGCCTCATCAATAATTAACAGCCCGTTGTTATCATCGCTGTAATTGTCTTCAGAAAGAACAAAATTAGTGGACAATGGCACGCCAAAAAATAAAGGCTGATTCTGTTTATCTCTTAAATAACCATGCCCTAAATTGTCCAACATCTCCGCAGTGGGAACGTCAGAAATACGCAGCAATAAATCGTTATATTTTAAATTTTTCGGGAGTGCTAAATGCTCAACATAAACATCAATATTAGTGAGAACCCGCCGACCTTTAGAGAGATAACGTTTTACCCGTTCTATAGCGTGTTTAGACTTGCCTGAACGTTTTGTACCTTGATAGACAATATCCATTATTTAAGGACTAGCAGAAGCAGCCGCCCGTGCAGCCATGCGCGCAGCAACCGCTAACTTATAGCGATAAATTAATAAAATGAGTTTAATAGCAGCGATTGCAGAGATACAAGCAATTAAATTCGGTGGAGAAATCAAACCGATGGCCATTTTAACGCCTGACGGTGTAGTGACATAAAGCAGAGAGAAAACAGATAAAACAAGATTAATAATAGCCGTTGTCAACATAACCCACGCAATAAGCCAAGCAATATGACGTTTATAACCCGCCATGAGAGCCAGTATATAATTTCTATGAAAATCAGCTATTGCGTCATGTATAGCCTTAAAAATTGCGCCCACCGTTTACCCCTTCACCACATTGATTGAACGGCCTAACTCAGCCATTAATAAATTCCAAATTGTAAAACAGGTATAAACGGCCAACACCCAACTTAAAATAGTTCTGAATAGTTCAAATCTCTCACACATACCCTTGCCCCAATTTTCACCGTGTGGCGTTAGCCATACAGGGTCAGTACAAGTACACCCCTCATCTAACATGCCTATAGGCAACGCCCCCATAATGCTGGTAGTCCAGCTATAAAATGGAATTGTAACGGTCGCAATGGCAGGGTCGCCCACTGTAATATCTGTAATCCCAGTAATTTTAACAGCCGCACAAGAACCACCGGTCGACAATGCACCCGCAGGGCTTTTACCGATAACGTCCAAATCTTTTAAAATACTGCCAGAAGTGTCTGCTAATTTAGTGCTTAAAGTGCGAACCTCCGTATCAATAACCGCTATTGCGTCAATTATTTCAGGTGCGATAAGTTCCATTGTGTAACAGGGTTCTAGCGGTGAACAACTAGGCAAATCATCTAAAGCCTCCTCAATTTCAGCTAATTTTTTATGAGTTTCTTCATCAGATACTTTACACCCCGCACCCGTTGCACATTCTTTTAAAATACGGATATTGTCATCTATGGGAGATAGTTTTGTGGTAATAATTCGCAATTCCGCCGTATTATCTCTAATTTGAATTAACGTAGGCGTAATCGTAGTATGTAGATAATCTTCTAAATCTTTATTGCTGACACGACAGGGCGCAGTGTCAGAAAAACCGCATTCTCGACGATCTTTAAAATAATCTTTCACGGTTTGGTGCATACTCTGCAATTCTTCATGCACTCTTTTATCATAAACTTTACATTCAATAATCACTGAAACTAAACAAGAATCCTTAACCATTTTTTGCATATCTTTCAAAGTTACATCAACATAACCCAACGTTTCCGATATATCCTTAGATTCTTTTAATATAAGCTCGACATTATCCGCTTGAGCAGATACAACTTTTTCCAATGCCTTTAAATCTTTAATTAACTCATCATCTTCAACTTTACATTTTGATTGTATAGAACCACAAGGTTCTTTTATCTTATTGTCTATAGAGGTTAATTTATCTACTTGTTTAGTTAACTCTGGCAAAATTTGCTCTCTAATTAAACGATAAAGATAAATATCAAAAACAGCGCAACCATCCGCAGGCTGTCCCGTCCAAAATGTAGCTGTTCCATCAGAATGACCAATAGACCCCACCCCAAAAACCCCACCCGATGAATAACTACGCGTACAATCACCATCAGCTAACGAAACAAGTTTTTCAGTTGCATCAACAACCTTACCGAGCGCATCAACAGCTTGACCAACACCCGTCGATATTTTGCCCGTATCTGTTCCAATCTTATCTGTATTTGTTGATATTTTGCCCGTATCCGTTCCAATCTTATCTATACCCGTCGATATTTTGCCCGTATCCGTTCCAACCTTATCTATACCCGTCGATATTTTGCCCGTATCTGTTCCAATCTTATCTGTATTTGTTGATATTTTGCCCGTATCCGTTCCAACCTTATCGGTACTGACCTTTAAATTATCCATTTTGTCAGAAACCGCTTTAGTGTTATCTGCTGTTGCTTTAGTGTTATTGCCTGTTACCTCCGCATAATCTTTTAAGTCTCTTATGTCAAGGCGACCACTTTCAAGACCCTCTTTAATCGATTCCAATTGGGTAGAAAGTCCTTTTACATCCTTTCCTATTGCCTCACGTTGTTTATTACCTAAATCTTGCGATTCAAGTTGTTTTTGCATACTTGCAAGGGTTTGCTCTTTAGCCCGAACATATTCCGCTGTTTGTGCATCCATAGAAGTTTTTATCTGAGAATTAATTGTTTTTATGTCTTGAGAAACCGCTAAACTATCCTGAGCTGTTCTAATAGCTGATGCATTGTGTTGGCGTTGTTCTAAAAAATAAGGAGAATAATCTTCAGGTAACTTGTCCTTTATAGCGGATAAAACACCAGATATTTCCTCAGATGAATCTAACATTTTTCCATTTTGTTGCTTCATATCAGTCAACAAAGTCACAGACTCAGAAGATTTATTAATGACGCTTTCCATTTGTTGACTAATACCTGATAAACCCGCAGAAGAAGCTGAACCATTCACATAAGTCTGCGTTAATAACTGGCTCAACGTTGAATTACCCGTTTCCGTTAAATGAATAAATTCAGCACCTTGTTTATATGTAAGCCAATCGCAATATTTCATATCCTTGCCACAATACCCCTCACCACTAGGGCATTCACTGGCAGACCGACACGGTGCATCAGGCAATTCATCGGCAACCTCAGCAACATCATCAGGCGGTAATTCGGGCGGGTCAGGCACTTCTTGCGCTACATCACCATCATCAACGCAATGCGAGGTTTCCTGAGTTCCCATCGTTTCCCAATGCTGACCAGCAGGACAATCAGGAATACTGTCATCTTGAGATTCTTTTTTACAAGTGTCGACCCATTCCGTTTCATTCCAATATCGCCAATGATAAAAACTACGCCCCGCGATTTTACAAACTTCCTCACATTGACCCTCTAACGTAGTCTGTTTTGTCCCCGAACAAGCATCAGTTGTATCCATACAATTATAATCATAATCTTTATTAATTATCGCCATACACGCATCATCAGACGTATTGTCTTCTTTTGTTGTACAAGATGAAGTTGTATAGCCACAATCTCCCGCCCCCTTACAAAAAGAGATAACGCCATTTACATTCAATTGTTGACACGTTGCGGGAGTTGAATTAGAAACATCAGAAACATCTGGAGAGGTACAAGTTCTATTGTCATACATACAACTGCATTCATCAGGATTACTAGAAAAAGAAGTATGTAAACAAGCACAATAAGGCTTATCTGTATCCGTACCCGTTGGCGTAGGATTAGCAACACAATACTGATTATTAAACGGAACAGCAGAACCCGAATCAGTATCAGAATCATTAGAATTACTAGGAGGCGGACAATCATAAACCCACTTTTGATTGTGCATCTTATAATAATCATAAACCCAGCAACTATGACCACCACCACCCAAAATGTAATCACCTAAATCATTATCGACAGCACAGGCAAAAGCATCAACACCATAACAAACAGCTTGCCAAACTCTAACGCCACCCACAGAAGAGGTTGAATAACTAACATCATTTTGCTCAATAGAACTACCATTACAAAGAGGCTGCAAATAGTTAAGACCATAATTCTTACATTGTTGCAAAGCATCAGAATAACTAGCCGCATAAGCAGGCATTGCAACCATGCTAAAAATCAAAGTTAAAATTGCAATGCCCTTAAACATGATTAACCCGCCTTATAAACCAAGCGAATGAAAATACCAATTACCCACATACCACTGACAACCGCAGCAATAAACGGCCATGCCAATACTAATAAAGAATCAAAATCCGCCGTCATTTGAGTAAATGCCAGCCCAACAGCAGGGTCTAACGCCGCACTAGCAGGCGACAACAACAACATGGCTGATAACCAAAGAACCCCCACCAATGCGACAAGAGATAACGCACCCGTAAAAAACCCCGCCTTAAAATCGCGTGGAGTTCTCCACAAAGCAATGAACGGCTCAGTTGCTAAATTCATTAATGAATACTCCTAATAAATTGAATAAACGCCAAAATAAAATAACCAGAGGAAAAGCCAAGCCCAAATAAACTTAGGCAATAACCCACCAACACAGGAACGTCGAGCATTTTCCCCACCCTTTACCACCGCAACAACAAACCAGTGGCAAATCCACCAAAGAGGCTAAAAACCATTAAGCCCACTTGTAAAACCTGATTAATGTTATTAAGCAATTGAATGTCAGATAAAACAGGCTCTACCAATTCACCAAACACCGACGCATAAGCAACAAAGCCATAAGGTGCAGATAACGCAGAAATACACCCCTGCATATCGTAGTGTTTAGTGGCGTACAACTGACAATAAGACGGGTCAAACCCCTCAAAACGACTAGCACAAATGGCATATAAGCCCGTTGTCACTTGCGTATCCGTCAGATTGCCACGTACAGCCGTACAAGCCTCAAGGGGCAAACTGAAAAACAAAAGCAAAAATAAAAACGCTTTCATGTATCCAATTGGTAACACTAAGCAACTTTAGCGGGAATAGGCGGGGGAGACATAGAGAACGCCGAACTTTTATTAAAAAGCCCCTGAAGAAATGGCACAAACTGACCCGAACTCGAATCAATAAGAAAACCATCCGTTGCATAAAATGCCGCTTTACCGCCTGATGTAATCATTTCTAATTCAAGCTCACACAAACAAGGCAAATGTCCAGATTTACCCAATTTTTCAACTAAATCAGGTTCACATTTTACCTTTTGGACTTCATGCC
This sequence comes from Beggiatoa leptomitoformis, assembly GCF_001305575.3. Classification (NCBI taxonomy): domain Bacteria; kingdom Pseudomonadati; phylum Pseudomonadota; class Gammaproteobacteria; order Thiotrichales; family Thiotrichaceae; genus Beggiatoa; species Beggiatoa leptomitoformis. The sequence goes on along the minus strand of NZ_CP012373.2, from coordinate 29,968 downwards.
CATACTTACCCTTGCGCATTGTTGGCGGTTTTAAAGAAACAACCTGCAAAGAACCGTAAGAATCACCTTCACCATCAAAACGGTCAGCCAACACCACTAAAAATTTATCTTTCATACAAAACCCTCAATTGGTAACGATAAACGACGCGGTACTCTTTCAGGAGAAACCAATGAAGAAACAATTTCAGCATCTGATACCCCTAAATCATTACGTAATACATTGAATAAACCGCCATAACTTGCTTTAGCGTGTTTTTTAAGATGCGACAAAGAAACTACAAATTGCGGAGAATCATAACCAAGCTTGATGACTTGGCTTAAATTTTGTGGATTAACATGAGAAGGCGGGGGAAGCGTGACCCCATTAAAAAGATGTGGATACAAACCTGTTAAAAACGCATCAGGCGCATTAACCGCCTCTAAGGGAATCGTACACTTAACGGCTCTAGCCTCTACCTCTACCCTAAACCAATGACCAAAAGGATTATCGACCTCACAATCTGCCAACTGGTAAGCTTTTTCGTAACAACGCACAAAACGCGCAGCAGAACGACGACCCACATAAAGCGTATAGCCGCCCGCTTTTTCACCATCCAACGCTTTAGGTTCTATCGTGTTAAAACGAGGATAAACCCCACGCGCACCCGCAAAAGCACCCCGATTATAAAGTTGCATCATGTCATCAAAGCCAACTTTACCGTCGAGATAATCAACAGCCAAATCAATACGATTAATTTTGGGCTGATATATTTCTAAACGTTCCAGAATTGCCGAAAAGTCCACATGCTGACAACCCACCGCAGACAAACTAATAAACAAGCCCGCGTTATACTGCGTAAAATCGCTTTTTTTCGCCCGAGTAATCCCAATAATGCCAGCCACATCAAAGCGATTGCCTAATGTTTTACGCTCAACAATATAAGATTCTTGATAGTTATACATACCAGACGGACGTTTAACTAAACGGGCTTTAAAACCAAATTGCTCAAGGAGTGACAAACAATATTCAAGCAACTCAGACATTGATAAATTATCAATCTCATCAGATGCACCTTGTGGTTTAAAAGAAAAAACAAGAAAATCAATAATGGGTAAATAGGACATGTTGTAAACCTCTATTTAGACACAAGAAGGTTACAACAAAAGTTATAGAGGGTGTTAGGGGGGTAATTTTTTTTATTTGAAGGATGTTAAAAGAGAATAAAAACAACGGACACAGCCCATTTTTATCGATATCCCCCCCGTATTACTATAGGGGGGAACGGGAAAGGGGAGGCTTGGGCTAGCCGTTCGTCCCTCACGGCATACCCAAACCCCCCCTTTTCTTATTCCCTCAATTTACTCACACGGATTTTTTTGACCTTCTGAATAGAAATAAGCAACACCCTCAAATTCGCATTTAAGAAGCGCATTACTATTTGCTTTAGGCGACGCAGATAATGAAAAATTAAAGTTTTTAGCAAGGGCTTGAACTTTTTGAATATATTCTGTTTCAGCACAGTTTCTTGTTTGAGCACATAAATACTTAGAAATCATATAAGACCCTAAATAATAAGGCTTTGCTTTATCTAATCTATTGAATTTAATATGTAAACGTTCACCTATAGAAAATAAATGACGTACAACATCCGAATAACTATCTGTTGCTTTTGCCGATTCTAAAAGACGAATATATACAGATAAATAGCTAGCCTCTTGTTCAGTAAAAGACTGCACTGGAATATTCGCTAATACAAAAGCGCGCACACTATCGAATTGCTGAACCGAAGACGAAACAGCAGGTCGAGATTGTTGGACTGAAGATTGAACCGTGGATTGAATAGGTAAAGGTTTTACCGACTGAAGGCTATCAATCTGATTAACCAAACTAACTAATTTATTTTGTTGATATTTAACTATATTAGAAAGTCTATTTATTTCTGCACCATACGCTTCAATTCGACGTTGCGAATCAACGTTTTCTCGTCGTAATGCTCGAGCAATAGCTGTTTGTTGTTCCAATTCTTGATAACTCGCTTGAACGAAAAAATAACCCAATATCAACGTAGCAATAAAAAGCACATAGCCAAACGGCGCAAACAATGATAAAGAACTATCAGAAGCATAACTGTATGGTTTTGGCTGAGAAAAAACATCTTGCGAAGACGATTTTATTCTTTGTTTCTTGCCAATGAAGATATAAAGCAATAAACCGAAAAAAGGAAAACAAATAAGAGCCAACAACCAGATTAATTTATCAGTGCCTTCAAAACGGCTTGATAAACAATCAATAAGTGAATTAACCCACAGTATTATATAGAAAATAATAAATAACAAAGCCAACGAAAAAGGAGTAAAAAAGAAATCGATATATTGTTCCAGAAACTCCATAGGTTTTATCCTTTGCTTTTGACTTTAATCAGTTAAATAAGCCATACTTATTGAGGACAAAAAAGAGGTTTGGACTAGCCACTTATGGCATGCCCAAACCTCTTCTTTTATTCAATACTCGCTACAGCATTATTTGGTTGGAACTGGACCAAAAGATAACCCATTTGAGGTTGCGAGATAAATCACGCCATTACTGATATAAATACCATGTACTGTGTCACCACCAAGACCTTGAGCTACGCTCTTACGAATGGTAAAGGTTTCACCACCATCAGTGGAAACAGAGAAGCCACCACCATGAGTACCCGCATAAATCTTTGAGCCATCAACATAAAGACCATATACTTCGTTAGCACCTAAGCCATTTGCTGTAGTCTTATTAACGAATGTAAAACCACCATTTTTGGAAATAGATAAACCACCAGCCGTTGCGGCATAAACAAAACCGGTTGTGGCTGATACGCGGATTCTATGCACATGACTGCTTCCTGTACCTGTAGAGGTCGCTCGAGGGTCACAACCAATAAAAACACCATAAGTAAATGTTCCACAATATATTTTTGAACCAGCAATGGTTATGTCTGATGCACTCAAAGTATAACCAGGAACAGCCATGAATTCAGAGAAACTGTCACCATTATTCGTGGATTTAAATGTTCTGCTAGCTGTAACGTAAACAGTAGTTCCTGAAGCATAAACACTATATAAATAATTATAACCTGGTGATAACCCAGGCATATTTTTGTTGGTAAAACTGTAGCCACCGTCTTTAGAAATGGCTAGTCCGTCACTATGGGTTGCGGCATAAACGTATGTTCCTACAACCTTTACATCCACAATCCAACCCACAGGATAGTTAGTAAAACTAGCCCCGCCATTTCTAGAAATGGACAGTCCACTAGCCGTTCCAGCATAAATATTTGAACCACTGACAACAACAGAATACACAAAATTACTACCTAGACCATTACCTGTATATCTAGTAGTAAATTCTGCTGCGAAAGTGGAAGATAAATAAAGCATACTCAAGGACAAAGCAAAAAATACGATGCCACTTCTTACGAGTTTTAAAATAGATGACATAGATTACCTACCCTTATTGGATTTAGAATTTTCATTTAAAAAACAGCTATGCGTGAAATGCGTTTTTATATTCTCATGTTTTATATAGGATTACAAGTAATCTGAAATAATGTTTTTTATTACTTAGTGTTAGATTCAGTCTAAAAACAAAAAAGCCTTTATATATTGATTATAAAGGCCTTTTTAATGCGTTTTTTTGTCATCACCAATCCTTGAAAACAAGCAAGAAGGTTTTTTGTCTTTTCCCTACTAAACCTGTTTTGCTTTTGACTTTAATCAGTTAAACAAGCTGTGCTTATAGTCACATGTTCTATATGACTTTTCAAGCAGGCTATGCGTAGCACTCCTTATCGTATAACAAACAGTGAAATCTGCTCCGACCGTTGCTAAAAAGCAACAATAAGAAAACAGCAACCATTGTTTATAAGCCACAAGATAAGTGAACCAGCAGAACGAGAAAACCGCGGTTGTGCGTAGCACTCCTTTTTGGATGAGTGAACGCACCGAGAGAAAGGGAAAAAAAGCCATACCGTAAAAATCACACACGGTTTTCTTGTGTGTGTGTTTTTCAGTAATAAGTCAAAAGACAGTATTTAGTTATATTAGTTATTAGTAGTCTGTGTTTAGCCGCATTCGGAAAAGCTACATCTTGATAAAACCAGCATGGATTTTTCGCTATATGGAGGGACAAAATTTTTTAGCTAACTGCCTTATGCCTAAATTTATTTGACTCAACAAAGGCATACATAACCTTTTTTATAATAACAACCTCATCAGGCGATAACGTTTCCAACAGTTCAGATAGTCGTTTAACTTCTCTTTCCAAAACTGGCGAAGGTTCTTCACCATAAAGAGCCGCCACAGAAACATCTAAATACTTTGCAATATCATAAAGCATACTAGATGTTACATCAGATAAACCCGCTTCAATTTTAGACAAAAAACTACGGTCAAACCCTAAAGCTTCAGCCAGTTCTTGTTGGGTCAATCCTTTTGTTTTGCGAGCCTGCCGAATACGGCGACCTATATCAATTTGAATGCTCATATTTACAAATTTTAAATGATAAATGTGCATATTTCGCACATTGTATTGAAATGTTCATTAGAATCACATATAGTGAAAATGTGAATGTAAGGCACTATAAAAAAATGAACGAAAAAATTAAAACAGCTAGAAAAAAAGCAGGGCTAAAACAAGAAGAATTAGCAATGCTCGCGAAAATAGGCAGAACGACGCTTTCAAAAATAGAAAATTGTAAGCAAGGAATTAGCCTTGTCCAACTGAGACGTATAGCCAACGCTCTAAAAATAGACATCACGGAACTTGTGAAAAACGACTAACGAGATGCAAGGAATAATCCGCTTAGCGTCAAAAGATACAACGAAAACAGAACCACAAACAATCATGAAAATAACTAAAGAAAAGAGACTCGGAATAATTCGAGTAAAAAAAGAAAAAGACTACACACGTATAAATAACGGAATCCTAAACGATTTAAGGCTATCAATGAGTGCGACAGGGCTAGCGTGTCGGTTACTTGAAAAGCGTAACGACTGGGTTATCAACGTTGCGTACTTAGTCAATAACTATCAAGAAGGTGAATACAAGATACGGAAAATAATTAAAGAATTGGTTTCATTTGGATATATGCAAGTTGAAAGTTTACGCAACGAAAAAGGCCAATTCATAGGCAACCAATACACCCTATACGAACACCCAAGCCTTAACCCTGATTATGAAGCATCAGAAATTATTGAAACAGAAGAAATTGAAGCGATTGAAATTGAAAAACCCCGACCGTTAATGACAGAACAACCTGAAACAATTGAAGAACCCGAAAAATTAATTTTTGACTATGCCTTAAAAGACTACAGCGAACAAATGCAACGGGAAGCCTGCAAAGTCTTGCAAGGTGTGCCAAACCCTCAAGCAGTTTTGGACGAATTGAATCAGAACCTATCACAAGGAACGGTCAAAAACCCCAGTGGATTTTTAATAAGTTTGGCACAACGGGCAAAGAATGGAAATTTCATTGCAACAAATCAATTGGCAGAGAAGCGACGCAAAAGAGCAGAACGGGAAAAATGGGAAGCCATGCAACAGCCCGAGATTTCCGCAGAGGAGCAAGCGAAAAAGAAAGCAGAAGGGATTAAAGCCAGAGAGGAATTAAGGCAAATGAACACGCGAATGAAGGGTATAAAGCCCACGATTTCCGCAGAGGAGCAAGAGAAAAATACGAATCGAATCAGAGAGGAATTAAGGCAAATACAAATAGAGAAAATGAAGAGTATGGGAATGCAACCATGAAAAAGCAATTCAAGGCATTAACGCAAGAAGAATACAAATTATGGTGGCGGTTTTACCGAGTGGCAGAAAAAGCCAGCACAAGACAAGTACACGGATATCCAAGTGATATATCAGCAAATTTAAAAGGGATATATCTGAAAAGACGGCATAAATACCAGAGCAAGACCATGTTGTATAAACGCTCGATTGCAGGGAGACCGTTTTAAATGAAAATGTTTTTGCTGATAACGGGAATAATTTTTATCGGTTGGCTGTTAGAGAAAGGACTGAAGTTTTTACGTGAACGGGGAATCATTCCCATAGACAGGAGAAAATCATGAACCTAAGCGATATAGGGGAAGCGTTAAAAAAAGAGTTGGGATTAACCAAAGCAATGATGCTACAAAAAGGACTGATAACCGAAGAGGGGAAGCTAACTAAAAAGGGGATAAAAAAGTTAGATGAAATCGCAGTTTTAAAACGCCCAGAACAATATGAAATCGGCCCACCAAGACAACCAAGAGGCTACGAGGATTAAACACATGCACTGCAATAATGAAGACACCGCCCCAGCGTGGAGAGGCGTTAGCTCAGGAAGTATTCACGGAACGCTACAAAAAACTAAACCCGCTTTTTAAACCAACAACCCTAAGCGATGTAACGAGCATTGCTTAGGGCATACAACTAATCAGGACAACGCTAATGTTAATCCATACAGTGCAAGCATTCAATGGGGAACACGATGAATAATCACAACCCCGCCCAATCTTCAATCGCACCCGCTTTAAATGTTATCGGTATCTGCATGTTATTAGTGGGTATTTTAACCGCAATTTACCTGTACCAATCTTTTGCCGTCACGCTCTTAGAAAAAGTTATTTATGGCTTATTCGGTTTTTTCTTTTCGCTACTCAGTGGTGTTTTACCCGTTGCTAGTCATCACTTAGGGCGTGCAGGTCACGGCTCACTTGCCATTGTCGCTTGGCTTATTTGGTTTACGGTGTGTTTTGCTATTGGCACTCAGACACATCTAGGCTTTATGGCGAATTCACAAGCGCATTACGAACAGGAAACCGCTAGAAATAGCCTAGCTTCTCAGGTTGCTAAAAGTGACCTTGAACAAGCAAACGGCAAACTCGAAACCTTAAGCCAATATGCGAGCCTAGACGTTGAGGCTTTAACCGTTCAGAAGAATACACTGGAAAGTGAATTAAACAATTTGAACACGAGTTTATCGGCTTGTCCTGCAAACTTCTTTAAGAACTGCATTAACCCGCTTAAGGCTCAAATAAGCGAACAAGAAAAAGCCTTACAAACGGTTGTCACTTCATTAACTGCCTTTCAACAATATCAAGGAGCGATTAACTCCAAAAGCCTAGCCTTAAGTGCCATGCAATCCGCAGGGATGATAAAGGACACCGATAGCATGGTACACCCCTTATTCATCACCCAAGCCCGTTTAATGTCTTTCAATCCCTCACTGATGCAATCTTTTTTCCTCGCTTTTTCTGCGGTTGCTTATGAAGTTTTAACCGCATTCGTTCTGCTGTTGGGTTCTAAGTTGTCAGTTGCAACCTATCAAAACACCCGCGCGGGTTATCAAGTCAATACACGACCTCAATATCAACAATTGCCACGTTATGAAGACGATGACGAAATAGAGTTGTTCCTACCTGTTGATGAAAAAAAAAGTAACCAGCCGGTAGACGAGCTGGTAAATAACCAGCCGGTAGACGAGCTGGTAAGTAACCAGCTGGTAAACGAGCTGGTAAATAACCAGCTGGTAATAGAAGGCGTTGAATTTGTGCCTTCAGAACTCAGTGGCATTGCCAGCAAGGGACGTGTCGGGAAAAAAGATCATTGTGTCGAATGTGGCAATGAGTTTGTAGTAAAGGCGTATCAGCAAGTACGTTGCCCAACGTGTAGCGAAAAAGCACGGGTGAGTTATCGCGGTACGTTGAAGCAGGGTAAAAAAGCATGAGCAAAAATATAACAGCGGTGTTTGATGTAGCCGTTCAACAATGGCGCTTTAATAGGTTAGGCGTTGAGGGATTGAATAACTATTTTGTTGGTGCTTTTAATGCCTGTAATGTTCTTATAGGAAGAGAGAAAACACAAAAAATTTTATGCGAGTATTACGGCATAATACAAACGTTAAACAAGCAATTAAATGATTTAGGCGTGTATGACGACCCTGTAAATAAAGCATGGTACGAATACACACATAAATTACACATCTATCAACGACCAGAAGGATATTTTGGCAGTTACATAGTGCGGGCATATTTCCGCCAAACAACAAACCAAGGGGTTAGGATAAAACAGGAGTTTATAGACGTACTTAATGAAAGTCGTGAAAATATTATCGGTTATACCGTAAGACTGCAAAGAACAGATTCAAAGTCTTACGAAGCTGAAGGCGAGCTTGTAGGGATACACAGGGTTATTAATGGGAATGATGCAAGTGTAGGATATGTAGAGCTTAATAGGCTTGACAGACATTTGAAAGTCGGCAAAAAATCCTTAAGAGAAGACTAATTAACCGCGCCCTATTGGGCGCATTTTTTTTGGGGAAGAACATGATTATTGCGGAACATGTAGCGAATGAAATAGATGACGTAATCTCTCGTCATCTAAATAATGAAGATGAGTTTGACCCACTCGAAGCGTTAAAAATAGTCGTTGTAACAAGTTTAGCCTGCAATTTGTCATTTAATGACATGACGCTGAAAGAAATGAAGGATTATTTATCTTCTCTTGAAAAAAGTGTGTTCGAAAGTCTAAAAATGACGGGAAATTTTAATAGTGTCATGAGAAGAGCGAATGGAGAACAACATGTTAGAGCAGATTGACTGGGTAGGTGGAAAGGCAATTAAAACGGAAATGGATAGCCGTTTAGAGGAATTAGAAACAACGATAGCCAAAGAGTTGAAGGCGTTTTATCGGGTAGGGAACGCATTAGCAGAGATTCGGGATAACCGATTGTATAAGTTAAAGGGCTATAAGAGTTTTGATGCGTATTGTGTTGAAGAGTGGGAGATGCACCGCCAACATGCGCACCGTTTGATTAATGCCAGTGCAGTTGTAAAGAATCTGTATCCAGTTGGTAACAAGTTACCTGAGAACGAGGCACAGATAAGACCGTTAGTCGGTTTATCTCCTGAGAAACAGCGGGAAGTGTGGCAAGCGGTAACAAGTAGGAATGAACCTGTTACGGCTAAGGCGGTGCAGGCAGTGATTGCTGAGGAGCGTATAGACCCCACAGTGAAAGCTCAAGCGGTGGAGCTAGCGATAAATAAGGGAGAATGGCTTGGAGCCGTTAATGGGTTAAATCTTATCTTAAGAACTAGAAGTTTACAACATACTCAACAGGATGCACTAGATAATATTCATTTAAAAATGAATGCAATTAGTGAGCAAGTAGAAGCGTTGAAAGCGTATATAGAGCAGGTATCGATGGAGAAGGTCAAAACTAAGGGCGGATTCCACGTAGACCGAATGTATGACTTCATAGATAAGAATAACCATATATGTAAATGTTGTTGGATTGAAGAGTTTACAGATAACGGGGTAATTATCAGTTATACGCTGGATGGTAATGGTAATAAGTACTACAAAGAGGAAATTGCATTGAGTCGTTTAAGAGAGCGGGAAGTATAAATGCTTTATAAACCAACCTATAGCGTGGAAATTCCTAGCGAATTAATGGATGAGGTCGTGGCGTTTATTGCGACTAAGCAGATAGAACATAGTTTTGCTGAGTTCTGTCGGTTGTATTTGGCGGAAGTTGGGACGTTAGGCAAGATTAAGCACGGGAAGCGGGTGAATGTCGATATTTCTCGGGATATGTCTTGTTTACATAATCTTGCGTTTTTCTTTAGGTCTAAAACAATTGAGTCTTTGAATCGGCAGGATGTGGGGGATTATATCCGTTATCGCCGTTCTCATGTGTCGGATTCTACGATTAGACGGGAATTAGCCGTGTTGGGGTCTGCCATTAATTATGCGGTGCGACAGTGGGAATGGCGGTTAAACAATCCAACCTTGAATCAGAAGCCTGCACAAAGTCCCGCTAAAGAGCGTTATTTAACACAAGAAGAAGCACGGCGATTGATTGAGAAAGCCCGTTTTCATGAGAAAGCCCCTTATCTTTGGTTGTTTATTCTGTTGGCGATTAATACGGGTATGCGTAAACAGGAGTTATTAACTTTGTCGTGGACACAGTTTAATCGGGATACACAGAGTTTACGCTTGCACAAAACAAAATCAGGGAAGCCCCGAACCGTGCCTTTAAATCAGATTGCTTTGTTTGCTTTGTCTGAATTGCAGCGGTGTAGAAATGGACGGTTTGTATTTCAGATTGAGGGGCGGGCGATTCGGGATATTAAGCGCAGTTTTGCGAGTGTTTGTCGGTTAGCGGGAATTGTGGATTGTACGCCTCACACCTTACGCCATACGTTTGCGTCATGGTTAGCGATTCAGGGGAAATCTTTAAAACATATTGGTGAGGTATTAGGACACAGTAATGTGTATGTGACAGAGCGTTATGCGCACTTGCAGACGGCTGTTTTACAGGAAACAGTAACGAGTTTAGAAGTGTTGTTTGAGGGGTTTTTCTTTCAAAGCAAGGGTTAATCAGTGCTTAGTTTGGTTAATGCCTATCATTTTAGAATAAGTGAGTTGAAATGACGATTTCAACATTTTCAACATTTTTCTAAGTCTGGATAAAAACAAGTAAAGTTTAGGTAAATCAGTGATTAAAGCTATCTCAGGCTTTGACGTTGGAAGGGTGTTTTTTGTGAGTGGGAAAAAGGGTTAAAAATGCCAATGGAGAAACAAGGAGATGCGAATGAATGGTGGCTATGAGTGGAGTTGAACCACCGACCTCAGCATTATGAGTTTTGGGACACTTTTTAAACGTTATTTCCCCTCAAATTCGCTTCGTTTTTTAAAAAATCAGAATTCTCTGATTTCTTCTCTTTTCCCTTCTTTGTTCTTCTCGTCTATTATACCGAAAATTCGTTTTTTTAGGTTCTTTAATCAAAAATCTAAGGTTATTTGTCGTTTTTAAAATTGTGTTGTTCATTCAACTACTTTGTAATTTTCCGCGTTTATGTGATTATAAGCGGTCTTTTTTTACCGCAATAGGTGGGTATAAATTTTTTTATCAGAGGAGAAAATACGGTTATGCCTAGAATATTATTAGTAATATCATTATGTTTAATGATATTTGATGTTCATGCGAAAGAAGTAATTAATAAGTTGCCTTTACCTCCCCATCCTGCGGGGAGTTTTTCCCAAGCAAAGAAGAATCTGTATAAAATTTACAAACAGGATAGCGAGCGCAAAACATTTTATTGTGGTTGTAACTTTGATAGTAAAAACCAGATTGACTTAAAAAGCTGTGGATACGCTTTTCGTAAAAATGAAGCGCGGGCTAAAAGAGTCGAAGCGGAACATGTTTTCCCTGCCGCTCAATTTGGAAATTTTAGAGTGTGTTGGCGAGAACCTCAGAATGTATGCGGTTCTGGAATTACAGGGCGCAAATGTTGTGAGATGAAAGACCCGTTATTTGAAACCGCTCATAATGATTTACATAATTTATACCCTGCTATTGGCGAGGTGAATGGAGACCGTAGCAATTTCAACTGGGGAATGATTCCCAATGCTGAAGAAGAATATGGGAAGTGTGAAATCAAAATTGACGAATCAATAAGAAGAGCGGAGCCACCTGATGCTGTAAAAGGCAATATTGCCAGAACCATGTTTTATATGTCAGCAACTTATGGTTTTAGGTTGTCTGACCAAGATGTACAGCTTTATACCGCTTGGAATAAACAAGACCCTGTCGATGCTTGGGAGATAGAAAGAAATAAACGTATTGCTGAAATACAGGGAAATCTTAATCCTTTTATTGCTGATAATAGCAACGAACTAGATAGTTCATTAGTCGGTGAAGATGCAACCACAACAGCCGTTCTGAACGATGATGAAGACGATGACAATGATGATGAATCGGCTTTAAATAAAGCAGGTTTTAATTGTTCTACTAAAAAAACATGTGGACAGATGGCTAGTTGTGAAGAGGCTAAATATCATCTTACTGTTTGTAAAAACATGTCTTTAGATAAAGATGGCGATGGTATTCCTTGTGCGTCCATTTGTAAGTAAATAGTTTTTCTCATCTAAAGGCTTTGTCTTGGCTTATGTAATAAGTCAAAATAAAGCCTTATTTCATTCTACTGCTTTGTAATCTTGTTGATTTATGTGATTATAAGCGGTCTTTTTCTCGTTGTGAGTTCTTCACTATGTCTTTATCCTTGAAGCCCGATAGTAAAGTTGTTAAAGAGTTCTATTCTAAAATTAAATCGTTGCATGAGAATCTACAAAATAATGAAGGGGCTGTAGCACCGTATTTTGCGAATTTGTTACGTCATTGTTTAGGTCAGTTTCCTTTGTTGGATTTAGTCGAACAGTTTTCGATTAAGCGGGACGGACGAAAGCCATTGCGTGCGGACGGGGCTATTGTCGATAAGCAAACGAATGTCTTGCTTTATGGGATTTGGGAGGCGAAGGATTCTAAGGATAAGTTGAAGAAGGAGGTCGAAAAGAAGTTTAAGGATGGATACCCAAAGGATAATATTTTGTTTCAAAGTCCTGATTATGTGATTTTGTATCAGCATGGCGTTTTAGCTTTTGAGGAGTCTTTAGATAATCCTGAGAATTTAATCACGGTTTTAGAGTTGTTTTTAGGTTATAAACCGCCCGTTTATGCGCAGTGGGAAGAGGCTATTGAGGCGTTCAAGGACAAAGTAGGCGAGCTAGGCAAGTCTTTAGTAAAAATTATCAATAGCGAATTAAAGACAAACAAAGCCTTTATTCTCGCTTTTGATGACTTTTCAAATATTTGTCGTGAATCTATTAACCCTAGCTTATCGCCCGATGCTGTTGTGGAAATGTTGGTTCAGCATCTATTAACCGAGCGTCTATTTAGAACCATCTTTGATAATTCTGATTTTACCAATAAAAATATCATTGCTCATGAAATTGAGAAAGTTATACAAGCCTTAACGGTTAAATCCTTCAGTCGCAAAGAATTTCTAAAAAGTCTCGACCGCTTCTATGTCGCTATAGAAGAAACCGCCAGTACAATCCACTCATACAGCCGAAAACAGGATTTCTTAAACGCTGTTTACGAAAACTTTTTTCAGGGATTCGCGGTTAAGGTTGCGGACACCCACGGCATTGTTTACACCCCCCAACCGATTGTCGATTTTATGGTGAATTCGGTTCAAGAGATTTTAAAGCGTGAGTTCGATAAAACCCTATCAAGCCCCGACGTTCACATTCTCGACCCGTTCACAGGCACAGGTAATTTTTTATTGCGAGTCATGCAGGAAATTAACCCGCTTAGTTTAGAGGATAAGTACAAGAAATCATTGCATTGTAATGAGATTATGTTGTTACCTTACTACGTAGCAAGCATGAACATAGAACACGCCTACTATGAAAAAACGGGCAAATACGAGCCATTTCAAGGTATTTGTTTAGTTGATACGTTTGAAATGCTAGAAGGGAAGCAATATGGCTTAGGCTTCAGTGTGCCAGAGAACACAGAACGGGTGAGAAGACAGAAAGAGTCACCTATTTTCGTTATTTTAGGAAACCCGCCTTATAACATAGGGCAACAGGATGAAAACGATAATAATAAAAATCGTAGATATCCACATCTCGATACAATTATTGCAGAAACTTATGCGAAAGATTCCAAAGCGACTTTAAAAAAATCACTCTCTGATGCGTATATCAAAGCCTTTGCATGGGCAACGGAACGACTTGCAGGGCGGGAAAATGGCGTTATTGCTTTTGTCACTAATAACGGATTTTTGGAAACGGTATCGACTGATGGAATGCGTAAGCATTTAGCCAAAGATTTCAATAAAATCTATATATTAGATTTAGGCGGAAACGTTAGAAAAAACCCGAAGCTATCAGGCACAACACATAATGTTTTTGGTATTCAAGTAGGCGTTAGCATTGCTTTTTTAGTGAAAAACGACGCTTTAACGACAGAAACAGAAATTTATCACGCTCGTTTAGAGGAATTATGGCGGAAAGTTCAAAAATTTGAGTATTTGGAAAATACAGATAACTATGTAAAGGTTGACTGGCAAAAAGTGATACCAGACACAAAAAATAATTGGATAACAAATTGTTTAACAGTAAATTTTGATACATTCATACCCATAGCTTCAAAAGAAGGAAAAGCAACAGAAAGCCACGCAAAAGGGGTTGTTTTTAAGATTTATAGCCTTGGCGTTGCAACAAACAGAGATACATGGGCTTATAACTTTAACTCTGTTGAACTCGCTAAAAACATGCAGTTAAGCATTGATACTTATAATGAACAGGTTTCTAAATATTCTTGTTTAACATCGAAACCAAAAGGAAAAGAGTTAGAAGGGTTCATCGATAACTTTGTTAATTATGATGATAAAAAAATTAGTTGGAGCAGTACATTAAAGTTACATCTAAGCCGAAGCAGTTTTACAGAGTTTGAAAACAACAAAATTAGACCCGCAATTTATCGCCCATTTACTAAAGTGTTTTTATATTTTGATAACTTATTAATAGATAGACGTGGGCAATTTTCCTCTATTTTCCCCACTCCAGAAACTGAGAAAGAAAATCAGGTAGTTTGCTTAAGTGGCGTAGGTAGTAATAAACCGTTTCACTCTTTAATTGTTAAAATAATCCTTTGCTTAGACAGTTTAGAAAAAACGCAATGTTTCCCTTTCTATGTTTACGCTGAAGACGGCACAAAAACGGAAAACATAACCGACTGGGCATTAACGCATTATCAAGAACACTACCAAGATGAAAGCCTGAATAAATGGGATATATTCCATTATATTTATGGTGTTTTGCACCATGAAGGCTACCGAGAAACCTATCAAGCCAACCTCAAGCGAGAACTGCCGAGAATCCCGTTATTAAGCGATTTTTGGGCAATTAGTCGGATAGGCAAACAACTGGCAGAACTGCATTTAAACTACGAAACCCAAGCCGAATACGAGTTAGAAATCGACTGCCCTGATAGGCTTGATTACCGTGTCGAAAAGATGAAGTTTAACAAAGACAAGACCGCGATAATTTACAATGAAAGCCTGACATTAAAGGGAATCCCCGCAGAGGCTTTAGAATACCGCTTAGGCAACCGAAGTGCGCTAGATTGGATAATTGACCAGTACCAAGTCAGCACCGACAAGCGCAGCGGCATTACCAACGACCCGAACAACCTAGACGATGAACAATACATAATCCGCTTAGTCCGTAAAATCGTCACCGTGAGCATAGAAACCGTTAAACTTGTGAAAGAGTTATCAAAACAACCGCTTTAAAGACTCTTCTCTCTTAGGCTTTGTGCAGACTGATAAAAAAGTCAAAACAAAGCCTTATTTCATTTTCCCGTCTTTTATTCCCCCGCTATTAAGCAAACGTCAAGGCTAGGACTACTTAACGTCTTAAATTGTATAAATCATTTTTTTCCCACAGTAAAATTTTTTTTTCCGGCCGCTTTTAATCTATCGTTTGGAGAAGATTAAAAAAAAATTTGACAGTGGGAAAAAAACGATATGGTTATCGAGTCGTTAAGTAGTCCTAGCCTTGACGAGCTTAATGACGCGGGGGAATAAAAGACGGGAAAACGAAATAAGGAAGGAAGGTTGTTTGTTAGTTAAGACGAAGGAGTGCTACGCACAGCTAACAGCGCAATGCCTTTTCTGGACACAAGCGAAGTCTTTGAAATATATATATTTAATTGCGTTTTTTGCTTGTAAAACAGGGGTGAAAAATGGTAAAATTACCACGTAATCAAGCAATAAAAAACCCGCTGAGCTAACGGCAAAGTAAGCGCAACGGGTTCATAGACTCAAATATCAACTTTTTACCCCTTACCTGCGGAAACAGACAAGGGAGCTAATGAGGTTTTAATTATGACCACTGCTAACGATTTTAGCAATACCCCCAATCAAACCCCGCTCTATACGGTTCTACCTCGTATCTATACCACCGAAAACCACCTGTTAAGTGAAAAAAATCGCGCGCTCTTAGTTGCACAATGCAAAGAACGCGGGCAAGCCACCCCCTCAAAAGTGGGCGGATTCAATCAGTGGAAAGCACAAGGACGCATTGTTAATAAGGGCGAGAAGTCTTTAAAAATACTTGCACCCCGCAAGCCCAGAAAGGGGGAGAAGAAACCCGAAAACGCCACCGACTATAACAAAATACCCACGCAAGAATTAACAAAGATTGTCACTGAAAACAACAGCGAAAAAGCTACAGTTCACTTTTTCACAATCATTAGTGTGTTCGATATATCCCAAACTAAACCGCTTGAAGAACCCGCCAACGAAGCAGAACACAAGAATGTGGCACTCGAACCACAGGCAACAACAGAACCCGCTGAAGAACAACCGCAGGTAATGGAAACGGTCAAAAAAACCAAGACCATCAAACGGACAGAAAACGTTAAGCCTGCACAAATCAGTCTATTTTAAATCATTTCACCCCTACCCAACCCAATACACAGGGGGACGGTAGGGAAAACCTTAAAATCAACGTTTAGGAGTGTTTTATCATGAGAACCGCCAGAGCTTCAAAAATCCCTGCAAATCGTATGAATGAAATCACCGAATACCTGCGTTTAGTCCCAACGGAGAAAGCGGAAGAAGTTTTAAACCTGATAGCTGAACATCTTGGCAGAGAACGGCAACGCGAACCCGTGCAATTAACCCTGATTCAGAACGGCGAAGCAATACCTGCAGAACCCACTGGACAATTAAGCCTTGTCGAAAACGTTCAGATCGTAAAACTGGAAACAGAGCTGAAGGAGAACCGCGCGGAGTTGGAAACGGTAGAAGCCAAAGCGGAAGAACTGGGAACGGAACTGGAAACGTGCAAGCGGTCACTGGAGATTGCAGAGGCAAAAATAAGCGGCTTAAAAACGGTTTTAGCGACCTTTAAAATGCAAGCCCACCCAACCTCCCCCCGCTGGCAACATGCACGGCTCTTGTTGGCAGAACTGGAAAACCTATTTTTGATAGCTGTTTAAAACCTTACTTATCAGGCAAGGAAATAATGAAATCGTCTAAATTATGTGACAAGGCAAAGCGTTGCCCCTGATTAACCTCATCCATTAATTCACAGTACAAAAACATAATAATGTCACTGGTTTGTTCACTTTGTTCAGACCCCATAGACCAACTGGTAAATGGAAAATAGGTGTTATCGTCTTGAAGCTTGTTTTCTCTTAGTCCTGAGATAACAATTAATTGTCGGTTTTGAATATTAAGCCGTGTCGCTATTTCACGTTTTAAAAGTGTTGGACTGTCTGCAACCCCTGTAGTGGTATTAACAAAACTACTGACTTGTTGGTGAATATCTAAATCGATAGTGTCTTCTAAAATAACAGGCTTAATCTTAAACACCACCCCACTTGTCCGATAATCGACTTGTTGCGCCTGATATTTATCTGTATTAGAAACCCCTGTTAGCACGGGTGTTTCCGTTCCAACCACAAACTGGGCAGACTCGCCAGAACGGACAAAAAGCGAAGGACTGGAAACAGTTTTAAAGCGGGTATCTGTAGAAAAAACATTAAAAATCAAATCAAAATCGCCCGTATTTAACACCGCTGTTTGTCCAGATGAACGCAACGCCCCGATATTAATTTGTAACTTACTGCTTAAAAGATTCATAGCCACCTGTAAAGCATTGCTGTTTTCGTTTTTATTGTTGGTGACTTCATAGACATAAGCACGGACATGCACTTGTTTAGCAGGCACGTCTAGCTGTTCAATAAGCACTTTTAATTCACTCACTTTGTCTTGTGGCACAATCAAAATTAAAGAATCATTATTTTCTGTTGAATAAGCCGTTTTTGCCAGTGGATTAACGCCCACTTGTGAACCTGCTGCAATACCCTCCGCATGAGAACCCGTTGAATCTGCAATCGTGTCTTGTGGAACGGTCAGATAGTTTTGTAAAACAGGTTTTAAGAGATTTAGCAGATAATCGGCAGAACGATAACGCGGAACATAAAAAAAGGTTTCTAAGGGTATTGTTTGGCTAGTCGGTTGAAGCGGTTTAAAATACAGGTACTCTTTTTTTTTCTCTACTGTAATTCCATAGCTTAATAATAGGTTACGCATGAACCCGTCGAGCTGTGCAATAGGAAACCCCGCACGTAGGCGAACCGTGATTAAATCCTTTCTCGCTAAAACATCACTATGGACTAAATAGCTTTGTTGCAGGATGTCGGTATAAACCATGTCCAAGAGCGTAGGAATATCAATGCGCTCAAAACTGATAGACAAGCCCGCAGGTGCTTTTCCCGTTTCAACGGCAAATACCGAAAAGGACAACAGGTAAATCATTAAAAAACGGTACATAACGCGCTCACTGATTCAGCTTAGGGATTTTTAAATCCAATGACTTATCGTCTTTTCCATATTCAGCCCCTGTAAAACTGTCGATAATTTCCTCTTTATAGACCCCCTCAAGCCGCATATTTTGAATACGGAAGTCTTTAGGATTAATCAACAAGCGCGGGCGACCGTTATAAATCCAAACATAAAGGGTTTCTTTAACGACGTAATAACCCATCACGGAATACGCCGAAGAGGCAGGCTCAAGTTTTTTGTTTTTAGACGTGTTGTTTTTGGCGGTGTTGTTTTTAACAGAAGGATTAGACATGACAGGGGTTTGAAAAGGTTCATCTTTATCATGCGCTTTTTGTTCTATTCCCGATATAATGCGGTAAAATATGTATAAGCCTAGACAAAACATACAGATGACGAGAGGAATAACCATTCTAAAAAATTTACTGTTCCAAATAACTTGACGTTTATCGACAACTTGCTCATTGGCTTGAATGGCAACATCACCATCATGTGATTTATAAAACTTAAAGAAATCACTGTTATAAACTTCTCGTGTTTCTGTAATTCTGGTAGCGGTACGCCCTTTAGTAACGCCCCCTTGAAAATGTTGCAAGATGTAGGCGTTGCGTAATCCTGCCTCGACGAGCTTAATTGTTACCAACGTTAGCTCAATAAGGTTTTTTACCCCCCGTGGTAATGAAGTAACATCTTGCGTTACTAAAACCACGTCACAAGTCACCCCTGTTAAAGGATTCTTAAAATGGCCGTGATAACGCAGGAAGGCTAAGGCATTGCGTGAAACTTTTGCCCCTGTGTCGAAGTATTTCCACGCCTCATCAATCACAACTAAATCGCCTGCACCAATAGTGCAATCTTTACCTAAATTGTCTTCTGTTGGGAAAAAGTTAGGTTTATCTAATTCATCATCTTGGAAAATTCGCACCCGTCCTAAGTTTTCAAGCGTAAGGTTTTTATGTTTACTCAACAAATAAGCATGTATTTCATCCTCAAAAACATGAATATTGGTAATAACATTGCGTCCTTTTAAAATCGCTTGTGGGATAAATTGGGAGCAGACTTGATAACTTTTGCCATGTCTAGGCAAGCCACAGATAGCAGTAATCGACATAATCTACCCAATCAAAGGCAAGCGACGGATAGTAAAACGAACTATCATGGCAGAGATAACCAACTCAAAACCGAAATCTGAGAAAGCCGTCCAATAAGCAAGGTACATAATCCAAGACGGGAACACCCCGAACAGTTGTTGAATTTCAGAGGCATCCGTTAAATAGGAAGGAAATAATCCGATTAAGATTGGCCAGAAAAAATCGACAATGACAAACACCGCGGTTAAAAACAGCAGTTTCATAAAAAACCACTGCACAACCCATAAAAAGAACGCTTGAATACCGCTTAAAAAGACCTGTCCTAATGTAACAATAACCGCACCCATATTAAGCCCCCAAGATAATAATAAACGCGCTTAAAAGCCACACTAAAGAAAATATAGCCCTACCCAATGATTCCGTAGCTTCCAAAGAATCACACCACAAGGTAAATTGCACCGCAGGAAACGACACGCCCGCATAGGATACGTTTGAAAAGTCAAAGAGTAACGGCGGACAAGAATGAACAGAGGCTGTTTTAGGAATTTTGAACCCTAAAAAGTAATTACTATTATTTTCATCAGGATGAAAGCCGTCTTTATAGTCATCTAATCGCCCTTGGTAGTCACTTTGTAATTCAGAGTCTTCAGGAATCGTTACTTTTTCACCCGTGACGGTACAAGAGGGTTTACCCTCAATTCCACAGTCTAAAACAGACGTAGGCTCATCAGCAGCATAGAGCGCAGTCGTAAATAACATTAAGCAGATAACACAATAACGACACATAGTAATAACCAAATGAGTTTAAAAACAGGACGGGCAACACTTTGATAAGGATTTAGTAAGTCACAATGTAGGGAAAAATGAATAACGGGAAAAGACACGTTGTCAATAAGATGCAGACTAGAAAAATCTAAGGGAATTGAAGCACAAGTCGATACAATAGGCACTTTAGGCACTGCAAAGGGAAACGTAGGGTCATAGTGAAACTCATAACCATAACTATCAGGGAGGGGAGCGAGCTCACCTGTTACGCTACAAGGTTGTGTTGCAGTACCACAAATATCTTTGGGTAAAGTCGTAAGCCGTCTTATCCGATGAGGGGAAATATAACGCGGGAGGGGAAAAGGGATAATGTCAGGTAAAGGATTAGGACGGAAATAGGGGTAAGGATAAGGGTTTAAAGCCGTTGGTTGCAAAGGATTAAGCGCATACTCTACTTGGTCACGTACAACTAAATGAGTATCCCCTTCAGGAGTCGGTTGTAAAAGCGGAAATTTAACATCTTGTGACAGAACAAACCCCGTAATCTCTTCTTGGTCTTTAACTGTATCAATCCGAAAATCCCGCTTAACATTGCCAGTAGAAGAAGTAAGATAAGTAATTTGTGGTACACCAACATGCTGAGATAATAGGGAATATTCGCTAATTTTACCGCTAAAGGCGGCTTGACACTCGCTAGTAATACGCAACCCTGCTAAGTCTTTAGTAGGACTCCAAAAACAACTCGGGTGTAAATAATAAAGCCCATCAGCATGAAGTTGAATGCCCTTGTCTCGGGTTTTAGTTGTTTCATAATAATATAGCCCTTGACCTTGTGATGTAGCCTGACCCGAATAATAATGGTAAGAGCCACTAATAAACCACGTTGGGAAGTCATAACCGATAATATCCGTATAGGTAGGGTCATTAGTCCAATAATATTGTTTTGTCGTTGAGTTATAATTTTGATAATGGGCGTTATAAGAAGAATAACCATAGCTATAATCATAATCTGGATAACCATATTCTCCCTGATTTGTATCATAACGGAACACAGGTTGAAGATAATCTTTCAAATAAGCCGATAAGCAAATAGCGCCGTTTTTAGCATAAATACCTGAATAAGAAAACATACCTACAGGACAAATACCCGCAGCATTAGGCACAAACGGCGTAGCTAAAAAAGGCTTAATATCCCCCCCCGCACCATCAAAAAAAACAGCGTAAAGTTGGCTTACTAATTCATTGGTATAAGCTTCATCAGGAGAATTTAAATTACTAAAATCAACATAGATACCGGAAATATCTACTCCCGTGCTGTTACTTACAATCACAGGATTTAATAAGGGCGCATACAAATTAGACGGAGAAACCGTTGCATTAGGTACATCTATAGGCGGTGTGCCAACAAAATATAAACGGAGTGAATCCGCTACCTCATAAACATTGCCATTTGTTTCATACAATAAGCCTACCGTTAGCCCTAATGCATAAGCCGAAAGACCTAAACCCGCAACGCTTGCCAGAGAACTACCGCTGAGTGTAGCAACCCGTGCAGTTGTCGCTCCTGAAAACTCTAATGCGCTTGTTTGAGCCGTTATGTTAGTAAGAGAAACAACCGTTCCTTGTCTAAGCGTTGCACTATAAACTGCCTCATTAGCGGCAGACAAAGACTCGACAACCACCTTTTCTATGACTGAACCCGCTGTTCGTGTCGTTATCGTTTGAATTTCCCCACCCGCTACCATACTTTCAAGCATCGTAGAACCTGATTCAACATAAATATAGGGTAAAGGGGACGGCGCAGGTGCGGGCATTGGTAAACCACACCGCGCATCAACAGAAAACAAAACGAGGGCAAGTAGGGTGTAGCGGTACATTTATATCAACCCTAAACCTTT
Organism: Beggiatoa leptomitoformis; assembly: GCF_001305575.3. Lineage (NCBI taxonomy): Bacteria > Pseudomonadati > Pseudomonadota > Gammaproteobacteria > Thiotrichales > Thiotrichaceae > Beggiatoa > Beggiatoa leptomitoformis. Next base: position 8,013 of record NZ_CP012373.2, on the reverse strand, counting down.
AAGCGTGATATAACCCGACAACACCCCAAACCATGCAAAAAATAAATGCCAAATTGTGGGTATGTCCATGTTTACACCCTAAACAGGGAGGCATAACCCCCCTGATGTTTACTGATTAAAGGCTTGTTTTCCGCCAGCCCAAGACTTGTAAAACTTTACCGCCACCCATGAGTACCACCGTCACAGGGACAATAACTAATAATAACGCCCCTATTGCCAGCAAGAACTCGTCAAAGTTAGCTTCTTGTGCCCATTCGCAAGGGGTTAATCCTGCTGTTCCCGTACAAGTGACCGCAGCAAAAGCGGACTGAAGAAGTAAGGGAAATAACGCAATAAAAAGTGCAGACCATTTAAAAGCAGACTTTTTCATAAATACCTCAATAAAGTTAAATGTCAATTCAGTTTTAAGGACTGAAAACCTTTTCATATGAAATCTTATTTAAACCTTGCTTGTTTTCTCTCGCGTAACAAGCGGTAATAATCGCGTTTTGTCCCATTGGACTCGACTTGCGCCCATGCACGGTCAAGCCGACTTTGATAAATCCGTTTTTCGCGTCTATCCATAAAAAACGTGGGATAAAAAAAGGTAATTAACCCATAGGCATAATTGAGGACAATGGCAACGGGAATCAGGGTTAAAATCAAAATGCCCACCCCTAACAGATACGGGGTCATATCGGTATTTTTAACCACCTGACAGATAACCCCACGCGATGCCGTTGTGCACTCCACCGCATAAAGGCTGTTAGACAAGCAAAGAAGCACCATAAATAGGCAGGTTTTCATTATCTTCTCCGTTTCTTAGGCATGATAAGCCGTAATAAAACCCCTGCTTGTAATGCCATAAACCACGATAGAAACAAAGCGGTTGACAACAACCCCATCACCAAATTGATGTCATCAGAACTTGCCAGTGTGCAATTCATCTAAACCAACCCGGTGCAATAAATCGCAAAATAATGCCAGCTTGCCACGCCACGAACCCGATAGACACGGTCATAAACCAGAAGAGAAAGAAGGTAAACCACAGCTCTGCATTATCTACTTGTGGCAGTTCTAGCAGTAAGGTATCGCATTGTGCAGCCGAACTAGGCAGGCTTAGAACAAGGAGCGATACAGCTAAACAAATTGCTGAAAAAGTCATGTAAAACCGCCATCAGTTTTGATACCGCGTTAAACCCCAAGTGCTGAACCTAAAAAGCCTTTTTTGGATGCAGCCGTGGTATCTGGGGTTTTTTCAGGAATAGGCGGAGGTGTTACTTGTTCAGGTTCTTTAGGAACAGACGGCGTGGCGAGTTGGTGCGCACGGATAGATGCACCCACTAAGGTATCTAAAGCAATCGGTTTCACGCTTTCTTGAACGGTATAAGAGACTTGTGCATCACGGTCGCCAAATTGAAACGCGGAGGCTTTTATAGAGACTAAGATTCGTCTTTTAAGTAACGGCGTGTAGTCTTCAGGATTCGGACACTTGGCTATCACTAACAAGTCTCTTGAATTAGGAACTTCGCATAACATCTCGATTTCAAACCCGCCCGGTCTAGTTTCTTTTGTTTCTCTATCCGTAAAGTCTTGTTTAGCGATGACCTTTCTAAGTTCACCTAATACATATTGTCCATCAGCAACAATCTCGCCTGTTTGTGGGTTAAACATATTTTAATTTCCTGATAGTAAGTAAATAATCTGAAACGGCTCCCCAGCCTGATTTAGCAAGTTCTAGTAAATAGGCCCTTGCGTCATGTTTCAGGATTAACAGCCAATCTTCATAATCTAAAAAGCCTAACTCGTGGGCATGGTCTTCAAATTCTTGGGCTATTTCTAAATCGGTTTTTTCTTCTATCGCGAACTGCGCTTTTAAACCCCGTGAATACTGCAATTGATGACGACCTTTAAACACTCGGGCAAATTCTTTGAACAAGTCACCTGCGTTTTTGTCGCCATGAAAGAAATCACGGAGCAGGTCAAACGGCGTTCTGCCCTTGTTCTTGGTAATCATGCGGGCATTCGTTTTGATGTGGGATTTGGTCATCTCGGCGGACGCTGTCCACTCGGTTGTGGGTTGCACCCCCCACTTAGCCAGATAACCTGCAGCATAGTCGCCGTTGTGTAAACCGAAGGCATTAGGGGAGGGAGAACCGCTAAAACCCGCCCGATGCACTGAATCTACCCACATAGAAAACAGTCCCTTGGCGGGAACGTAATAACGGCGTTCTTCTTCATCGTAAGCAAGCCCTGATAAATCGCCGTACAGTCGAGGGTAGCTTTTCTCGACAAACCACAGTTCATGGGTGTGGACATGCCAACCGTTTTCGCCGTGGGTCACTTCTAACACCCGTACCGTGCCTTTAACTTTGATACGTTGTAACAGGTTGCGATAGCTTTTCCCTTCTTTTAAAAAATGTTCTGCTTTTAAAAAGGAAGTCAGGAAGGTTTTTAAATCGTTGGCGAACTCGTGCGGAACGGTGCGCGTAATCATCACCAATTCGCCCCCTCGAGCGCGATGCGTTACCAACATCTGCTCGAGTTCTGCCTTCCGTCGTTCTGAAATCTTAGCGGCACATACGGGACAGACCCACAGCGAACCGCAGACATCCAACCCCGTGAAAAACGTCTTTTTGTGCTGAACTGACTGTTTCACTTTTACCCACGAAAAATAAAGCGGCGTTTTTTTGTTAGGATATTGTGAAATTTGTCGTAAACACTTTGAAACTCTGGAATCTGGGAGTAAACGACGCACTGCTGACTGCAAGGCGAATTGCTGAAAGCGACGTTGATAATCGTTAAGGGGGGATGAGTCAGTTTCCATAGGTTTATCATAACCTAAATTTTAAAAATAATTGCTTCAAAAACAAGCTATTTATGCGCAAAAATGGGCTATTTTTGTATTAGACAATCTGTAGGGGATTTTCAAATGAGTACAAACGTGAATTTTCGAGAAGTGATTAAGGAAATAAAGAGACAGAAGCGGTTAAGTAATGAAGAAATTGGAAGTTTAGTAGGGGCGAGTCGGTCGGGAATAGACCGAATTTGTAACAGAGGCGTAATTCCTCGTTGGGATATAGGGGAAAGATTGATTTCTTTGATAAATCAATAGGATTATAAAAGAGCGTGTTTAACCCCGCAGGTTAAACGCGCTTTTTTATTGTTTTCAGTCTGTTGTGTTGAATCGGTTCAAAAATGAATTTTTTTCAGAAAAAAAGATTAAAAAAAAGTAATGAACGGGAAATTTAAGAACGTCTGAATGACGGGAAATTTTTAACTGGTTGATAAACAGGGAAACGGTTAAAAATGGGTATGAGAGGGGGGAAAAACGGTGGAAAAAGTGGGTTTTCTTTATAAATCAAAAAGGTCGCAAATTTGGTTAGTATATCAAGGCTTACAGCCTAACAGTCTATCACGCTTTTTCTAACCTGAAAAGATGATTACTTGGTAATCATAGTTTTTCGTTTAGTAAAACTGTGTTTTAACTGTCTGAATAGTTAAAGTATTTTCTTCAAACCCACTGAACAGTCCGCGCATTCGCGCTGGGCGCAAATCGCGCGGACTTTTTCAGTGGGTTTTCATCATTTGTAAAAACACTATCAAACCGCTTGAACAGTCTCGTATGCACTGGGCGCATACGAGACTGTTCAGGGGTTTTCTAAAAAATCTTTTTTGGCGTTTTTATTTCTTGTATGGACACGCCACACGCGGGCATTACAAAGTTGTGTGCGTGTATCCAATTGGGAACAGCGAACAGGTTTAGTTCTTTGTCTTTTCCCTACTAAACCTGTTTTGCTTTTGACTTTTAGATTATTCAGTCTTTCAGACTTTGAAAATATTAAAAGTTTTCCATCAAAAAGCCCCAATTGTATTTGATTACAAGCGGGGCTTCTTGTTGAGATTATTATTCAATACCGAGATAAGATTTAACTCTTGCTACACTAACACCTACTGTATTAACTGCGACAATAATATCATCTTTCGATACACCAAATTCTCTAGACCAATAATTGAGTTCATAATCTTGGTGTATGTTAATTTTCGTTCTATCTTGTGGCGCAATTATATTGCGATTATCAGGCATAAAAAACTCCATTAAGTAGCATCAAACCCCTAAATATCCCCATTACCCCGAATCGAACCACTGCACAAGCCTTGTGTGGGAACAACAAAACGTTAAACTATGCGAATCCACTTTAAAAACTGTTTTTTTATTTTGACTTTATAGGCTTGAACAGCTTGTAAATAATTACATAAAGTTAGCTTTAACTCAATATGTAACCAATTGGGAATAGCAGATTTTTTGGCTTAAAGAGTTTTACCCTAAAAATTCGGTTTTTTCTTTTAACTGCCGTTATGCGGAACACATCCTAATGTCTTTTAGCCTCATTTTCTAAAGAATCGATAATTCTCGCTAAAGCAACAACACCCTGTTTTATATTCCCTTCCAATATGCAATCACTAACAGCCTTCAATAGTTCTGCCAAATTTTGGGCAGAAGTTGCTGGAGAATAAGGCATGTTTCTTGTCCTATGGGCAAGTTCTACCAATTCGTCAGTCGTCATCTTTTATCCTCTAATGTTTTTTTCTTTTGTCTTTTCCCTACTAAACCTGTTTTGCTTTTGACTTCAGAAGCTATGCGTAGCATTCCTTTTAGGTTATTCAGTCTTTAAAGACAGGTTGTGCGTAGCACTCCTTTTTGTATGAGTGAACGCACCGAGAGGAAGGGAAAAAAAGCCATATCGTAAAAATCACACATGGTTTTCTTGTGTGTGTGTTTTTCAGTAATAAGTCAAAAAACAGTAATTAGTATTATCAGTATTTAGTAGGGCTTGTTCACCTGAACGCGGAGAAGCCACAAGCGGTAAAACCAGCGTGGATTTTTCACCATATGGAGAGGCAAAATTTTTTAACTCGTTGCTTCATGCCTAACTTTATGCAACTCAACAAAAGCGACCATTACCTTATTAATAACCGCTAACTCTTCAGGCGACAGGACAGCCAAAAGCTCAGAAAGTCGTTTAGTTTCAATGGAAGATTCTTCACCATACAAACTAGCGACGCTAACATCAAGAATTCTAGCTATTTCATACAATTGCGAAGGTGTTCCTTCTGATTCACCTTTTTCTAGGTTAGAAATATAGCTTTGCTGACACGACAAAGCATCAGCCAACTCTTTTTGAGTTAGTCCCTTAGATTTTCTTGCTTCACGAATACGTGAACCGATTAGAAGATTCATAGCCATATAAAGATTATAAACGAATTATTCGTTTTTCAGATATTCATAAAATAACACTATGTTTTTTAATGCAATATAAAAATATATCTTTTTTATTGATAAATTATCATTGAAATGTCAGTTATATTGATATAGGATTTTAAATATCTTCCACATTGATAATTTAAAGGTTAAAAATGAATATTAAAGATGCAAGAAAAAATGCGGGTGTAACACAAAAACAATTATCTGAACTAACAAATATTAGACAAAGTGGAATATCCCAAATGGAGAACGGCAAGCAAGGAGTAAGCATTGAGCAACTAAAACGCATAGCCAACGCTTTAAAAATAGATATTACGGAACTTGTGAAAAATGATTAACAGAAAGACACAAGGACTAATCCGAGTTGCACCCAAAAGCGGTTTACGATTTCAGCATTCGTACAGAACAAGATCATGAAAACGACTAAAGAGAAGAGAATCGGAATAATCCGAGTTGCACCAAAAAGAAAAAACTACACACCTATAGATAACGAAATCCTAACCGATTTAAGGCTATCGATGAGTGCAACAGGGTTGGCGTGTCGGTTACTTCGACAGTTTGATGACTGGGATATCAACGTTGCGTACTTAGTCAAATACTATCAAGAAGGTGAATATAAGATACGGAAAATAATTAAAGAATTGGTTTCATTCGGTTACATGCACGCCGAAACACGACGCAACGAAAAAGGACAGTTCATAGGCTATTGCTACACCCTTTACGAACACCCAAGCCTTAACCCTAATTATGTTGAACCTGAAAATATTACGTGTGAAGCCAGCACAGAACCTGAAATCATTGAAGTATTGGAAACCCATAAAACGATTGAAATTAAAGAACTTGAACCCGTTGAAACTGAAGCCACACAAGCGTTAATTTTTGATTATGCCTTAAAAGATTACACCGAGAAGATGAAAGCGGAAGCCACCAAAGTATTGCAAGGTGTGCCAAACCCTCAAGACGTTCTGGATGAACTCAATGAGAACCTGTCAAAAGGAACGGTAAAAAACGCTAGTGGATTCTTGATAAGTCTAGCACAGCGGGCAAGGCGTGGAGACTTTATAGCGACGAATCAGTTGGCAGAGAAGCGACGCAAACGGGCAGAACGGGAAAAATGGGAAGCGATGCAAAAGGTTCAACAGCCTTTAAATCTTCCCCCTTTGCCAACGAGTTCAGCATTCATGCCAAAGAGTTCAACGTTCAGAAAGATTCAACAAACTGATTTAAACCTTCCACCCATAAAAACAATTTCAGCAGAGGAAAGAGAGAAAATGAGACAACAAATAATAGAGTATCAACTTAAGCATTCTGGAGAACAGAAATGAAGAAGCGCAAATTTAGGGAGTTATCGGAAGAGGAATATAGGCTGTTGTGGTCAGCTTATCGGATAGCCAAAAGGAACTGGAATAAGCCGTACGGAACGCTAACGGGAGATATGCGAAGTCACTTCTTTAGAATTGACCTAGCCAGAGAGAAGCAGTACAGCAGTAGAACGCTGGTTTATAAGCGGATGCAGGAAGTTCTTAAATGAAAATGTTTTTATTAATCTCGATAATAGTTTTTTTTTGTTGGCTGTTAGGGCAAGGACTGAAGTTTTTACACAAGCGGGGAATCATTCCCATAGACAGGAGAAAATCATGAGTGTGTATCGTTTAACTCAAATTGTGAACACCAGCGAGGCAGGGTTAGTTAAGAAGGGATATTTAGAAGTGGTGAACGGTGAGTTCAAAGTGACTAAGAAGGGCTTAGAACTGATTGACAAGGTGAATCAGCTAATAGCGAATTAATAGGAGTTCAAACATGAGTACAGTAAAAACCCCAAGACTGAAAACAAGTAAGGTCAGCACACTGCGTAAATACTTATGCAGAAGTGAGTTAGACGACTTGATTAAGCACGGGATATTCAAGGTTGTTAATGGCGAACTGGATTACGACCAAACCAACTGGAAAGTTATCGACAAGAACGTGCGTAGAGGCGATATATTCTTGTGCTTATTTGAGAGTGACGAACTAGTTCCTGTGATTGTAAAAGATAATCAGTTTGTCAATTTAGACATATTGGTGTGCTTAAACCTGAAAGACAGAATGTCAGGACGCGAAGAAAAAGTATTTCGGATGAGTCTGGAAAAACTCATTGCAAGCGGCAAAAAACTGTTACCGCAATAAACAAAAACCCTAAGCGATGCAAACTCATTGCTTAGGGCATAACAACATAGCGAGGTTTGAGTATAAATGATAATCACCAAACTTGCATTCGGTGTTATCGCCATGCTGGTGAGTGTTTATAACTCATGGTTGTTTGTGAGCTTTGGCGCAATCAGTTTGTTGCCTTTGGTCATGGCTGGCATTTTTGTGGCGGTTACTGAGGTTAGCAAAGTCATTTTCTGGGGGGAATCCCTCTATCAATTTCGTATTGGCAACGGTGAGCGGGCAACGTGGACGCTTATCGTTGCTCTTCTCTTAATCGCTCTGTCTGTGACGGCTACCGCTTTTAATCTTATCGTCAATAGTGCAAGCCAAGCGGAACAGGTCAAACAGCAATCTACTCAGTATCAGAACTTAACTACTCAGTTGGAAAACGTCCGTAGTGATGTTGCCAATATTCAGGGTCATAAGTGGTTTGGTGATTATAAGAATAATCCAAATAATGCGAAAAAGTTGGATGAGCAGGTAGCTACTTTGTTGGAACGGGAAAAACGCTTAGCCAAAGAGGTAGAGGAGTTTAAACCACAGGTAGGTAGCGCCGTTTTTTGGAGTAGTGAGGTAGA